>CADCWN010000044.1 GCA_902806415.1 uncultured Thermomicrobiales bacterium
AGGAAGCCGCCGTCCCCGGCGGGGGGATGACGGCGTTGCAGTGCCTCAGCAAGGGCAAGATCGAGCGCGGGCGCAAAGTCCTCATCTACGGCGCTTCCGGCGCGGTGGGCACGTATGCGGTGCAGCTTGCCAGGCACTTTGGGGCGGAAGTGACCGGGGTGTGCAGCACCGCGAATCTGGCGTTGGTGCAGTCCCTGGGGGGCCGCTAGGGTCATCGATTACACGCGGGAGGATTTCACCCGCGGCGGCGAGACCTACGATGTCATCTTCGACGCGGTGGGCAAGATCCCGCCTGCGCGCGGCAGGAAACCCCTCAGCGCGGCGGGGATCTATCTCAACGTCCATACGTCGTCGCGCGGCGTCGACCGGGCCGAAGCGCTCCTCTTCCTCAAAGGGCTCATCGAGGCGGGGAAGCTCTGACCGGTCATCGATCGGCGCTACCCGTTGGAGCAAATTCCTGAGGCCCACCGCTATGTTGAGCGCGGACACAAGCGGGGCAATGTCGTCATCACCGTCGCGGATTTGCGGACCTGGTCGGCCCACTCGGCCCCAGGCGACCAGACCCCGACCGAGTTCGCGGCGACCGAGGTAGCTTCCGACGCGCGACCGGTCCAACCGTAGGGGTTCGCCACACGGATCGAGTCGCCAATCGCCAGCGGCAGGGGGGCGGGGCCTGCCGCGTCATCGCCCGGCATGCCGCCCCGCCAGGAGGGCACCGTGGCCTCCTCACGCCCCGGTCGTCGGGATGCCGTCACACCTCGCGCGCCGACAGCGCCTGCGGCTGTTCGTCGGCGCGCCGCTCTTCTCGCCCCCCCTCGCTGGCGCGGGCCGGGAGGAAGAGCAGCGCGATCAGCGCCCCCAGCCCCGCCACCGCCGCGGCGACGATCACCGCCCGCCCCATCGCGTCGATGAAGGCCGCATGCGCCACCGCCAGGATCGCCGTCGCCGCCCCCCCGCCGAGTTGCCGGGCGATCACCGTCGCCGCGCCGACCGAGTCCCGCGCCGCCCCGGCCAGCGGCGCGGGCAGCGCCCCCAGCGCCGTCGCGCCGGCCATCGTGTCGCGGTAAGCCGAGGAGAGGATGCTGCCGAGGATCGCCACGCCCAGCGCGCCGCCCAACTGCCGCGTCGTGTCGTTAACCGCCGACCCGACCCCCGCCTGCTCCGGCGGCAGCGCGCCCATGATCGAGTCGGTCGCCGGCGGCATCGTCAGGCCCATGCCGCACCCCAGGATCGCCAGCACGAGCGCCAGCAACCCGTAACCGCTCTCGACCGTCGCCGTCGAGAGCAGCGCCAGCCCCCCGGTGATGATCAGCAGCCCCGCCCCCACCAGGGCCTTGGTCCCCAGGCGACCGACCAGCCAGGTGCTGAACGCCGCGCCCGGCAGCAGGCCGCCGACCAGCGGCGTCAGGCGGATCCCCGCCTCCAGCGCGCCATAGCCCAACACGAACTGGAGGTATTGCGTCAGGAAGAAGAGCGTGCCGAACAGGGCGAAGAAGACCAGGCTGATCGTCAGGCTCGCCGCGGTG
This sequence comes from uncultured Thermomicrobiales bacterium, assembly GCA_902806415.1. GTDB lineage: Bacteria > Chloroflexota > Chloroflexia > Thermomicrobiales > CADCWN01 > CADCWN01. Next base: position 1,527 of record CADCWN010000044.1, read on the forward strand.
AAGCGCGGATTGCGGAAGAGCCGCATGTCGAGCATTGGCGCGCGGGCGCGCAACTCCCAGGTGGCGAACAGCGCCAGCAGGGCCGCCGCCGCCGCGAAGGTGGCGACGATCGCCCCGTCGGTCCAGCCGCGCGCCGGGGCCTCGATGATCGCCCAGACGAGCGCGATCAGCCCCGCGATCGAGAGGAGCGCGCCGACCGGGTCGAGTGTCCGCGCCGCCGGGTCGCGCGATTCCGGGATCAGCGACCAGCCCGCGATCAGCGCCAGGGCGACCAGCGGCAGATTAATCAGGAAGACCGCGCCCCACGCGAACCGCTCCAGCAGCCAGCCGCCGGTCAGCGGCCCCAGGACGATCCCCAGCCCGCCGATCCCCGCCCACGCGCCGATCGCCCGCGTCCGCTCGGCCCCGCTGAAGAGATTCGTGGTGATCGAGAGGGTCGAGGGCATGATCAGCGCGCCGCCGACACCCATCAGCGCCCGCGCGGCGATCAACTGCCCCGCCGACCCCGACCACGCCGCCCAGAGCGAGCCGGCGCCGAAGATCAGCAGGCCGATGTCGAGGGCGCGCTTGCGACCGAAGCGATCCCCCAGGCTGCCCATCGTCAGCAGCAGCCCGGCGAAGACGAGGACGTAAGAATCGACGATCCACTGGAGCTGGCTGGCCGTCGTCGAGAGGTCGCGCGCGATCGTCGGCAGCGCGACGTTGAGGATCGTGTTGTCGAGCATGATCACCAGCAGGCTGACGCAGAGGATCGCGAACGCCGCCCAGCGCCGCGCGTCGCCCGATGTCGCGGTCGTGGTCATCGTCGCCATCCGATCCATGCCAGCCCCCCGCCCCCGCCCGTCCGCACCGTGCCGCTCGTCACCCTTGCTCGCGCGCATGATCCACCGCCTCCACTTCACCGTTCGCCCGATCCGCCAGCCGCCTCACCAACCCGTCCCAAAACTTGAACGTTCAATCAAGTCCCCTCACAATACTCCTCATTGAACGTTTAGTCAAGAGACCGCAGCGGCGGCTGTGGCGAGGATCGGCAGGTCCGGGGGCGGCGCGGTCAGCGTATCGTTAGTCGAGTCCCATGCCGCAAGATCGCGCAGGGGCTCCGGGCGTCGAGGGAGAATAGGGGCAGGGGGAGACAGGGATATGTAACGCTGGCGCGGGACGGTCAGGGGCGCGGCGGAACCTCCGCCGCCTCCGGGCGCAGGCCGCGCAGGAACAGGTCCACCGAGGTCGCCAGATGCTCCTCATCGGTCAGGCCGTCGCTCCGGAGCGCAGGCAGCGCCACCTTCCCGATCATCTGCGGCAGGATCATGCCGATGAACGCGCGCGCGCTGGAGCGCGTGTCGTGCGGCCGGAGACGCCCGAGCGCCACCTGGTGCGCCAGATACCCGTTCAGGAAGCCGAGGACACGCCCGATGGCGTTCTTCCCGATCAATTCCGCCACCTCCGGTCGGCGCACCACCTCCGTCAGGATCAGCCGGAGCAGCCGCTGCGCGCGCGGCTGCTCGGCCATCCCCAGGTAGGTGCGGGCGATCATCGGCAGCACCTCCTCCGGCGGTTCCCCCGCCAATCGCTCGGCATCGAGGGTGACGCGGAGGATCGGCGCGTGCTCCGCGAGGACCGCCAGGAAGAGATCGTCCTTCTTCTCGAAGTACCAGTAGATCAGCGCCGGCGTCTTCAGCTTCGCCGCACCGGCGATACTCTTCATCGTCGCCCCGCGAAAGCCCTTCCCCGCGAACTCCTCGAACGCGGCATCCAGGATCTGCGTCCGGCGATCGGTCTCCTCGGCCATCAGTCCTCGCTGCCCCCTCCGGTCGCCACCCCGACCGACCATTCGATCGCCACCGTACCCGCGATCGCCCGCGCCCGTCAAGCGCGCCGTCTCGCGTGCCGCCCGTCCCCCATCCTGGCGAGGCCGTGCCGGACCAGCCGCCGGAATGAACGGGTCGAAGCAGATGGCCTCCAGTGGCGGGGCTGTGCGCCGAACAAGGGGGCAATTGTCCTCGCCGACAACACCTTCGGGAGGATGACTACCGAATCTCGGTGACAATGAACCAGAACCCCGCTTCACCGCCAGGATACTCACAAAACTGCGGCACCGACCGCCCGGTCGCCGGGACGTGCCGCTCAGCGCACGCCAATCGCGACCCGGACGAGCGCCGGCACGCGCACCCGCCGCCCGTCATAGGAGCGGCCGAACGCCGCCCCGACCTCGGCGAGCGGTCGCGCCAGCCGCGCGGGGTCGAGCGCGGGGGTGGGACGCCAAGAGGCCGGGGTACGAAGCCCCGGCCTCCTGATAGGTTGGTAGTTACGACGTTCGGCGGGGGCGACATTGGAACGTACCGAACCTTGGGAAGTCGCCGCTCACGCCCCCCTGGCGCAACCGCGAATCAATCACGATCCCGCCGATCGCGGGGTGCGGTTACCGCTGATCGCGGGGGACGGTGACCGTCCAGGTGCAGGGCGCGGTGTTGGTGTTGCCCGCCTGGTCCGTGACGGTGACCCGCTGCGAGTAGGTGCGCCCGCTCCCGTCGCCCGCCCGCGTCGCCACCAGCG
>CADCWN010000045.1 GCA_902806415.1 uncultured Thermomicrobiales bacterium
CGCCGTGCCCGACCATCGCCAGCCGCGCCGCGCCGAAGAGCGCCAGCGGCAGGACGAATGGCAGCCCGCCCGGCCCGCGCCGCCCGCGCCAAGGTCCGTGTCCCATCGTTGTGTTGTTCATCGTCAATCTCCTTCTCTATAATTGACCGTGTCGCGTAACGGTCTCGATACAATAAAGATATATCTATAAGCAGCGTTTGTCAAGCCCCTTCTATGGGATGTGGGGGGTGATATGAAGGGGTGTCGGTTGACCCACAGAGCGCACAGAGCGTACAGAGAAAGGACGAGAGAGACGAGAGGGGGACGAGAGAAGAATGACGTGGGGACCGCGGAGTGATTTTGGGAGGGCAGGGCGGTGGGTTGATCGCGCCAACGGCTGTTGGGGAGGTGGGAGGCCGCCGAATAACATCGGCGCTAAATGGCCCGAGGCCATTTAGCCGGGGACTTGAGTCTCCGGTCCGGCGCCTCACCGAATCAGGTCGTCAATCCCCATCGCTCGCTCGCCGTGCCCCGTTGAAGTTCGCCACGACCATCGGACCACCGGCATCACCCATCCTAACCAGCATCCCTCTACACCTCGGCCCCTCGTCCCTCTCTCATTCTTCTCCCATTCTTTGTGTCCTCTGTGCGCTCTGTGGTTAATACCCTTCCGTCACTCTCCCTCAGCGCCGCGTAGGCGACTGGCGGCGAAGGTGCCGAGCGCGAGGAGCGGAGCGGAGAGGGCCAGCGCGCCGCCGATCGTGAGTTGCGTGGGCCAGTCGAGGATCTGGCCCGCCGCGATCAGCGCGCCGCCGAGGCCGATCGCCACCGCCGGGGTGAACGAGTCGGCCAGCAGGAGGGCGGCCGAGATCGACCCGGCCTCGCCCTCCCGCGCGCGGGCGAAGGCGAAGGCGCCGACCGACGGGTGGGCGAGGCCGATCCCCATCCCGGCGAGCAGGTGGGCGCTCAGCGCGAGGGCCAGCGCGCCCGCGCCCCACCAGGGGACGAGCGCCATCCCGATCGCCCCGCTCAGCAGGGCCGCGACGCCAATCTGAATTCGCCTCGCCCGACCCGCGCCGTCGTCGCGGCGATCGAGACGGGCCTGGACCCAGGCACAGGCGGTCCAGGCGAGCGAGCCGCTGGCAATCGCCAGTCCGGCGACCGCCGCCGAGTAGCCGCGCAGCTCGATCAGGACCAGGACGAGGTAGGTGTCGGCGGAGAAATAGGCGGCCACAAACAATCCGCGTGTGGCGATCGCGGCGGGGAGGCCGCGCCGCGCCAGCAGCGTCCCCGCCGGGATGAGACGGCGCAGCGCCGGGATCGCGCCGCCGAGGCCGATGGCGGCGAGGATGGCCCCCACGGGATCGGGGAGTTGCCCCAGCCCGGCGAGGAGGAGGCCCGTGCCGAGAGCGAGTTGCAGCGCGGGCGGGATCTGGTTGCGCCCTGCGGCGGTCGCCGGATTCGCGCCGCCGCGCCGGAAGGTGGGCAGCGTCAGCGCGGCGGAGACGATCAGGACCGGGACCAGGATCCAGAAGACCGCGCGCCAGCCGAGGCGCTCGGCGATCAGCCCGGCCAGGAACGGCCCGATCATCGAGGGGACGATGTAGGCGCTCGACACGACCGCGAGCATACTGGGGCGCAGGCGATCGTCGTAGCGCAGGTTGATGCTGGCGTAGACGCAGTTCGCCAACGCGCCCGCCCCGAGCCCCTGGAGGGCGCGGGCGGCGACGAGGATCGGCATCGTCGGCGCGACCGCCGCGAGGAGCAACCCCGCGCCGAAGAGGACGACCGCGACTGTAGCGGGGAGGACCGGGCCGCGCCGATCGACCGCCTGCCCGGCGACGACGGTGCCGACGATCTGCGCGAGCATGTAGGCGCTGAAGATCCAGCCGTAGAGGCCGAGGCCGCGCAACTCGTCGGCGATCGCCGGGGCGATCGTGGTGACCGCCAGCCCCTCGAAGGCGACCGCCGTGATCGACAGGATCACCCCCGCCGTCAGGACCCGGTGTTGCCGGTCGAGGATACTCGGCCTTGGTTGTTCGCCCAACGCCAATTCTGCCATCGGGGGGATGATGCGTGGTGGCGGTCACCCCTGTCAATGGGGCGAGGGTGCGGCGCTGGCCGGGGAGGGGCATGGTGTCCATCTTTGCGTGGCGCGGTATTGCGTTGGGGGAGGTAGAGGCGTGGGTGGCTCACCCGATCTGCGCGGGGGATGTCTGCGGGCGTGGGTGGAGATGCCGACGTGCGGGCGTATGCAATACGCCCCTACAACCGATCGCACTGCCTATTCACGCAGGCGCGCGGCCTCCCTGGCGTGGGGGATACGATCGCGCGTGGCAGACACCGACCACCGCCGGTTGTAGGGGCGTATTGCATACGCCCACCCACGCCTGGGCTTCTCCGCGCGTTTGCGGTAGGGCAAGGCGGAAGGGCGTATGCAATACGCCCCTACAACGGCCCACGCTGCCGGTTTGGCGGGCCGCCTGGTATTCCCGTCGCCGCTTTGGCCCGCTACTGGTCGATCACCGAGCCATCCTCGTGGAGGCGGGTGACGACCCGACGCGGCTTGGGGGGGAAACGTGTGGCGGCGTCGGGGGCGAGTTCGATCCCGATGCCGGGCTTGTCGGAGATCAGCAGATAGCCGCCTTCGCGCTGGAGCGGGCTGGTGACCATCTCGCTCTTCGGCGGCACATCCTCGCCGAGCGGGTACTCTTGCAGGGCGAAGTTGGGGATACAGGCCGCGAGTTGGAGGCAGGCCGCCGTGCTGACCGGCCCGAGCGGGTTGTGCGGCACGACGCCGACGTAGTGCGCCTCCGCTAGTGCGGCGATCTTCTTCGCGCCGGTGAGCCCGCCGCACATGCAGACATCCGGGCGCACGTACTGCACCGCGCCGCGCGCCAGCAGCATCGCGAACTCGTAGATCGTGTGCAGGCGCTCGCCGGTGGCGATCGGCACGGTGATCTGCTGCGCGATCAGCCCCATCGCGTCAAAATTGTCCGGCAGGGTCGGGTCCTCGTAGAAGAACGGGTGGTAGGGGGCGATCCCCTGCGCCAGGACGACCGCCTCGGCGGGGGTCAGTTGGCGATGAATCTCGATGCAGAGATCGACCGCGTTGCCGACGGCCTCGCGGTACTGGCGCACCGTCTCGATCGCGTCGCCGATCTTGCTGGCGTGGGTCTTGAAATAGGGCTTGTCGCGCGGGTCGTCGGTGAACGGGGTCAGGTGGCCGACGGCGGTGAAGCCGCGCGCCTTGGCGTCGAGGCAGCCCTGCACCAGTTCCTCGCGCGTGCCGCCGAAGACGTGGTAGTAGACGCGGGCCTTGTCGCGCGTCTTGCCGCCGAGGAGTTGGTAGCACGGCACGCCGAAGTGCTTGCCGGCGATGTCCCAGAGGGCGATGTCGATCGCCGAGAGCGCGCCCATGATCGCCGCGCCGCGGAAGTGGGTCCAGCGGTAGAGATACTGCCAGTGGTGCTCGATCCGCAGCGGGTCCTGGCCGATCAGGTAGCGCTTAAAGGTCTCCACCACCTCGGCGGACGCCTCCAGGAACCCCCAGGTCCCCGACTCCCCGAGCCCGGTGATCCCCGCGTCGGTGTGGACCTGCACGAACAGGTAGCGGTCCACCGGGATCGTCTCAATCGCCGTGATCTTCATCCGAAACCTCCGTAAGGTTTAACCGCAGAGACGCAGAGGCGCAGAGGGTCGCAGAGACGAAAAATCAAGATAACGAAGACAAGGATGTAACGACATCATTCGGTTCGTTCTCTTTCGTTCTCTCTCTGCGTGTCTCTGCGCCTCTGCGTCTCTGCGGTACATCGTCCCCCCGTTCAATCCCCCTGGGTGGCGGGGACGGGCGCGGCGCGGGTCTCGCGGACGAGGAAGGCGAGGGTGAGCGCCGACGCCGCGCCGACGCCGCTGAGCAGCAGGGCGGTGGCGAAGAGGCCGAACGCGCCCGCCACCGCGCCGACGACCAGCGGCCCGCCCGACTGCCCGGTGTCGCCGATCAGCCGCCAGAAGCCCAGGAATTCGCCGACCGCTCCCGGCGGCGCGAGGTCGGCCCCGAGGGTCATCATCGTGCCGGAGCCGAGGCCGTTGCCGAAGCCGATGATCGCCGCGCCGAGTAGCAGGGAGCGGAAGTCGTACGACCAGGCGACGATCAGCATCCCGATCGCCATGACGGTGAAGCTGGGGACGGCGGCGACCTTGCGCCCGAAGCGGTCCATCATGAACCCGGCGGGGAAGAACATCGCCACGTCGAGCAACGCGGCGAAGGAGATGATCGAGCCGGTGACCGCCGGGTCGAGGCCGAGGGAGAGGCCGTAGAGGGGGATGAGCAACTGCCGCCCCGCGCGGATCATCTGCGCGAAGATCTGCGCCACCCCGGCGGCGGAGAGGTCGCGCCAGTGGGTGCGCATCAGTTGCGCCACCAGCCCCCAGCGCACCTTGTGCCCCCCGGCGACCGCGGTGCGCTGCCCGGTCTCGGGGACGTAGAGGAAGGCGATGATCGCGGTGAGGGCGGCCATCAGCCCCGAGACGGCGAAGACGGTGCCGAGGCCGAACGCCGTGCCGATGACGCCGCCGAAGACCGGGGCGAGCAAGCTCCCGGCGCGATTGATCCCGCCGAAGACGGAGAGCGAGCGCCCGCGCTGCGACGGCGTGACCACGTCGGTGATGTAGGCGTGGCGCGAGAGGCCCCAGAGGGCGGTGCCGACCCCGGCGAGCAGGCGCAGCAGGATCAGCGCGACGATACTGGGGAAGAAGCTGGCGGTGAAGGTGGAGAGGGCGACCAGCCCCGCGCCGAGGAGCATCGCCGGGCGTCGGCCCACCCGCCCCAGGAGCGCCCCCGCCGGGACATCGGCCACGAGCGTCCCGATCCCCGCCGCCGCGACGACGAACCCGATCAGGGCCACCGACGCACCGAGCCCGTTGGCGTAGTAGGGCAGGGTCGGCACCAGCAGCCCCTGGCCGAACGCCAGCAGCGCCGTCGGCACGTAGACCGGCATCAGCATCGCCCCGCCCCGCGCGGCGGCCTCTCGCCCTTTCTGACTCACCCGCCCTCCCTGTGTCCGCTATCCCCGCCTGTAGGATACCAGACCGGGGCGGATCGGGCGCGGTGCCTCATCGGTCGATAGTCGCCACGGTCTCGACCAGGCGAAAGCCCGGTAGGGCGAGGACGACGAAGGAGGGGAGGCCGAGGCGTTGCCAGAGAGCGAACGGCACGGTGTCGGTATGGGCGGCGACGAAGAGGGCGATTACCGTGCCGTGCGCGACGAGCGCCAGGTCGCCGATCGGCGTGGCCGCGAGGTGGCGACCGACGGCGGCGGTGAACCGTTCGCGCACGGCGGTGGCGGTCTCCGCGCCGAAGGCCACTTCGTCCGGGCGCGCGAAGAGGTCGCGCACCGCCGCCTCGAAGCTCCCCTGCTCGGGGTAGAAGTCGGCGGCGCGGCGCTCGTGCTCGCGCAGCTCATGGTCGGGGATGATCGGGTCGTGGAAGCCGAGATTGGTGGCGAGCAGTTCCGCCGTCTCGCGCGCTTTGGGTTCGTCGCTCGTCGCGATGGCGGCGATGTTGTAACGGGCGAGGCGCTGCGCGAGGGTGGCGCAACTCGCCCGCCCCGCCTCCGCCAGGGTCCACGCGGACGGCGGCACGCCGGGGACGACCGTCGGCGGCGCGTGCTTGATGAGGATAAGGTGGCGAGTCGCCTCGGCCATTGGCGCGCTCATTGCCCCTCGCCCAGCACCGCGCCGATGAGGGGGTGCAGCGTATCGTAGATCGCCAGCGGGCGCGGGCTTGTGGGCGGGAGGGCCAGGCCGAGCCGATTGTGCCAGACGACCGGCATCCCCACCCCCGCCGCGCCCGGCACGTCGAACGGCGACCCGGCGACGAACAAGGCCCGCGCGGGGGCCACGCCCAATTCGGCGAGGGCCAGCCGATAGGGGCGGGGATCGGGCTTGTACCGGCCCGCGCGCTCCGCCGTCACCACCGTCGCGAACGGTACCCCGACCCGCGCGATTGCCCGCGCGCCCAGGGCCTCCGAGCAGTTCGTCACCGCCGCCAGCGGCACGCGGCCCGCCAGCGCGCCCAGGACCCCGGCCACCTCCGGCCAGGGCGCAAGTTCGTCCCAGCGCGCGAGCAACTCGTCCGCCAGGGCGGCGGGGAGATCGGCCTGGGCGGCGGCCTCGGCGACCAGCGTCTCGTAGGGGCGATAGTCGCGCGTCGCGTAGGTGTGGCGCAGGTACGCTTGCCGCCAGCGCACCCCCACCTCCGGGCTCCCCGCCACGCCGTTCCAGAGGGTCCACGAGTCGAGGAGCCCGCTGAGGAGATCGAAGATGACGGCGTCGTAGCGACCCCCGCCCTCGGGTGTTGGCCCGCTCATGCGCCCCTCTCACTCTCGCCAGCGACCCGATTGGCGATCTCGATCAGGTTGCCGTCGGGGTCGCGCACGTAGAGCGAGCGGAGTTGACCGCTCGCGCCGACACGCCCCACCGGCCCTACCTCGATCGGAACCCCCGACGCCGTCAGGTGCTGCCCGAAGACGGCCAGTGGTATCTCGGTGAGGAAGCAGAGGTCCGCCGAGCCAGGGGTGGGGCGGGCCGCCTTCGGCTCGAACTCACGCCCCGCCTCGTGCAGATTGATCCGCTGCGCGCCGAAGTTCAGCGCCAGCCGCCCGCCGTCGAAGGTGACCACTGTCATGCCGAGGGCGCGCGTGTACCAGTCGCGCGTCGCGGCGAGATCGCGCACGGTCAGGACGAGGTGATCGAGCGCGTCGAGGCGCGGGACGGGGGGCATGGCGGCGGCGTGTTGCGACCGCTCGCCCAGGACCGCGCGCAGGCGCGTGAGCAGGCCATCGTAGTCCAGCGTCGCGAAATCGGTCGTGTCCACCTCGATCACCTCGCCCTCGAGCGGCAGCGGCTCGAAGCGCCCGCGCGCCAGTGTCTCGCGCAGCTCCTCATCGTCCCGGTCGTCCACATGGCCGGGGTGCCGCTCGCCGGAGCGAGCGCGCTCCTGCTACCGTCGCAGCAGGGTCGGCCCGTCGGTGGCGCAGTTGACCTGGTGGGCGATGAGGGGGTACTTGGCGGCGAGTGCGCGGAAGCGCGCGGTCGGCCCCTCGCCACGGAAGTTGCTCTCCACGAGCGTCGGCGTGCTGGCGGCCAGATTATGCTCCAGCGCCAGCCAGAGGAGTTCGTAACTCGTCGCGCCGAGTCGCTTCGACCAGGCGCGGTCAGCCCAACCGAGGGTGTCGAACAGCCGCTCCTTGAAGGCGTCGCGGCTGATCCGCGGCAGGCGCAGGGCGTCGGCGAGTCGTCGCGCCAGGTCGCTCTTGCCGCTCGCCGGCGGCCCGGTGACGATCAGGATGGGCGTTGGTGTCATCGGTATCCCTCTTGGCGCATCGCCCCTTCGGGCCGGTCTTTACGCTGCCGGGGGTTCGCACGCCCCGTGCCGGAGGTAGAGTGCCGAGTGCCGAGTGCCGAGTGCAAAGTATTGGGTGGGTGCGATTCAACTTCGTCTTCCACTCGGCACTCGGCACTCGGCACTCGCTCACGACTCACGACCCACGACTCGTCTATAATGCCCGTCACGCGGCGGCGGTGGCCCGCGCGCGACGGGCCAACGGAGGAGGGGTAGCGTGGCTGATGGCCTGGATCGCTTGTTACATGCGCTGGTTGAGCGCAGGATCATGCGGGTCGACGAGAAGAACGTCGAGTTGACGGCGGGGTCGCGCGTCCCGGCGGAGACGGTGGACGCCAACCAGACGATCGAGGCGGATCGCGAGCGGCATCGCGTCGCCGAACTCGGCCCGGCGTTCGCCGACGGCCTGCGTCGCGCCTATGCCGCGCACCGCGCCGGCGAGCCGGGCTTGGCGCTCGATGATCGCCGCGCCGACGAGAACGCGATCGCCGATGCGCTGGTGCAGTTCCTGGTGCGCCCGCACCTGGCGACCTCGCACAGCGAACAAACCGAGCCGAACCACTACCTCTACCATGTCGCGGTCGATTGGCCGCGCCTGACGCAGTTCGCCAGCGAGAGCGGCCTGGACCTGGACGCCGAGCTCGCCCGGTCGTGAGCGCGCCGGTGGTGGGGCAGGAGCCGGGGGGAGAGCAGGGCGGGGCGGCACTCGGCGAGGCGGAACGCCTCGCGCGGGCGGAGGCGGCACTGGGGGTGCGCTTTCGCGACCGCGAGCTGCTGCGCCGCGCCCTGACCCACCGCGCCTACGTCAACGAGTTGGGGCGCGACACGCGCGACTCGAACGAGCGGCTGGAGTTCCTGGGCGACGCGCTGCTCGGGTTCCTGGTCGCGGAATGGCTCTACCGGCGCTTCGTCGATTTACCGGAGGGGGCGCTGACCGCTCGCCGCGTCGCGCTCATCCGCACCGACACCCTCGCCCGCTGGTCGCGCCAGCTTGATCTCGGCCCGCTCCTCTATCTCAGCAAGGGGGAGGTCGCACCCGAGGTGCTGAGCGATCGGATCCTCGCCAATGCTTTCGAGGCGTTGCTGGCCGCGATCTACCTCGATGCCGGACCCGACACGGCGCGCGATTTCCTCAATGGCCGGTTGATCGAGGCCGACGCGATCATCGCGCGCCTCGCTAGTGGGAACTATAAGGGGCGGTTGCAGGAGCTGGTCCAGGACCCGACCCAGCGCCCGAAGGCCCTCACGGGGGACAGCGGGCTGCCGATCGGCGGCGGGCGCTTCACACCCGTGTACGTTGTCGTCGCGCGCGGCACGCCCGCGACCGAGGGCGCGTTCACCGTCGAGGTGCGCGTCGAGGGTCGCCCGATCGGTGTTGGTGACGGCTCGAACAAGCGCCTCGCCGAGCAGGCGGCGGCGCGCGACGCGCTGATCAACTTGAACGCGGAAGTCGGAAGTCGGAACGCGGAATTTGGGGAGGAGGGTGAAGGGGAGGAGTTGTTCCCCGAGCGCCCGTAACCGAGGGATTACAATCCCCGGCTGGGGGCTGACGCCACGAAACCCGCGCAGGAGGGTTTCGTGGCCGCAGCCCCCAGCCGGGGTTTCAACCGCCTGCCCCAACTGTCGCCTATAATGGCTCGCGCGATTGGCCGATGTCGCAGCACGAATTGGTCGCCATCGCCGTCGCCTCGATTAACACCGCCAAGGCCAGAAACACGAAGAAACCTTAGTTCCGCGTTCCGACTTCCGCGTTCAACAGGGGGTGCCGATGCCGCTCTACGACGAGCTGACGATCTTCGGGGGGAACGCACACCCGACGCTGACGGCGGCTGTCTGCGAGGATATCGGGATCCATCCGGGCCGCGCCGAGGTCTTCACGTTCAGCAACGAGAACATCTTCGTGCGCTTGCAGGAGAGTGTGCGCGGCAACGACGTCTTCGTCGTCCAGCCGTTCTCCTCGCCGCTCAGCCAGTCGATCATGGAGTTGCTGATCATCATCGACGCCCTCAAGCGGGCGTCGGCGGGGCGGATCACCGCCGTTGTCCCCTATTACGCCTACGGGCGCACCGACAAGAAAGACCAGCCGCGCGTGCCGATCACCGCGCGCCTGGTCGCCGACCTGATCACCACGGCGGGGGCCGAGCGGCTGCTGACGGTCGATCTGCACGCCGGGCAGATCCAGGGGTTCTTCAATATCCCGGTCGATGAGTTGACCGCGATGTACCTGCTAGCGCGGCACTTCCAGGAGCAGCGGATCCCCGAGCTGGTCGTCGTCTCGCCGGACCTCGGCAACACCAAGCGGGCCAGGAACTTCGCCGAATTCCTCGACGCGCCGCTGGCGATCATCGAGAAGCGCCGGGTCGGGCCGGAGGGGCGCAGCGAGCCGCTGAACGTGATCGGCGACGTCAGGGGGCGGCGCGTGCTGCTGGTGGACGACGAGATCGACACCGGGGGCTCGGTCACGCAGGCGGCGCGCCTGGTGCTGGAGCGCGGGGCGCTGGAGGTGTTCGTGGCGGCGACGCACGCGATCCTCTCCGGCCCGGCGATCGCCCGCTTGCAGGAGAGCCCGATCCGCCAGATCGTCGTCACCGACACCGTGCCGTTGCCGCCGGAAAAGCGGATCGAGAAGATCACCGTCTTGTCGATCGCGCCGATCCTCGGCCAGACGATCCAGCGGATCCACACCGGTACGAGCGTGAGCATGTCCCACCGCGAGATGGACCGCGTCTCGCTGACGTCGTGAGCAGTCGTGAGTCGTGGGTCGTGAGTCGTGAGTGGCACGGTGCTGATTGCCAAGCAGTCGGTATCAGCGGCCTCTCTCACGACTCACGACCCACGACTCACGACCCGCAACTGAGGAGAACCAAGAGCGTGTCCGCAGCGAACGTGCAGGAGCAACAGGGTCCGGTACCCCACCAGCCGGAGACGGTCTATGTCATCGGCCATCGCAATCCCGACACCGATAGTATCTGCTCGGCGATCGCCTACGCCGAGTTGCGCCGGGCGATCGATCTGCCGGGGGCGACGCCGGTGCGCCTCGGGCCGATCGGGACGGAGACGGCCTTCGCGCTGGCGCGCTGCGGGGTGGAGGCCCCGCCGCTGATCGAGGATGTGCATCGGCGCGTCTCCGACGTGATGAACCACGACGTGCTGATGGTCCACGAGGACGATACGGTCTACGCGGCGGCGCTGCTGATGCGCGAGGGGGGCAAGGGCCTCCTGCCGGTGGTCGATGCGCGGCGGCGGCTGCTCGGCGTCATCACCGTGGACGATATCGCCGCCCGCTATCTCGACGAGTTGATCGTCGTGGCGACGAGCCAGGCCCCGGTGGCGCTTGATCACCTGATCCCCGTCCTCGGCGGCGAGTTGCTGGTCGGGGAATTGGGCGGCACCTTCACCGGGCGGGCCTGGATCAGCTCGTCGCACCCGGCGACGCTGCAAGCGAAGCTGACGCCCGGCGACCTGGTGATCGTCGGCGACCGCGAGGATGCGCAACTGGCGATGATCGAGGGCGGGGTGGCCTGCCTGATCGTCGTCGGGGAGACCGCGCCGAGCGCGTGTGTCCTGCGCGCGGCGCGCGAGCGCGGTGCCGCCGTGCTTACGTCCACCCACGACACTTACGCGACCGCGCGCCTCCTCAGTCTGAGCCAGCCGGTGACCGGCGCAATGCGCCAGCCGAACCGCACGGTCGAGCCGAACGATCTGGCCGACGATGTCGCGGACTATCTGCTGACCGCGCGGGGCCGGGCGCTGGCCGTGGTCGATGAGGAGGGGCTGGTCTGCGGCACGCTCTCGCGCTCCGATATCCTGCGCGGGTGGCGCAAGCGGGTCCTGCTGGTCGATCACAACCAGCGCGCGCAGGCGGTGGAAGGGATTGATGAGGCCGAACTGCTCGGCGTGGTCGATCATCACAACCTGGGCGATTTGCAGACCGCCGAGCCGATCACCTTCATCCTCGAACCGGTCGGCTGCACCGCGACGATCATCCTCGACGGCTTCGACCGGGCCGGCCTGACCCCCGCGCGCGCGACCGCCGGGCTGCTCCTGGCCGCGATCATCTCCGACACGTTGATGCTGACCTCGCCGACGACCACCCCGCGCGACCGCGCCGCCCTGGAGCGCCTGGGCGAGTTGGCCGCGCTCGATCCGGCGACATTCGCGCGCGAGCTCTTCGACGCGCGCAGCGATTTCAGCGCCACGACGCCGCGCGAGATCATCCTCGGCAACCTGAAGGAGTACGCGTTCGGGGGGATGAAGCTGGCAATCGGCCAGGCCGAGACCCTGGCGACCGACTATTTCCACGCCAACAAGGCGGCGTTCATCGCCGAGCTCGAGCGGCTGAAGGCCGACCACGCCTACGACTATGTCATCTTCCTGGTGACCGACATCCTGCACGGCGGCAGCGTCGCCCTCTATCC
>CADCWN010000046.1 GCA_902806415.1 uncultured Thermomicrobiales bacterium
CGTGCGCCGGTACCACCCTCATCGTTAACGATGGGGGCTTTTCTTCGCCCCGGCGTAGCCGCGCGGCTGTGCGGCGAGAGAACTATACGGTTGCGCGAGGCGCGTCCATTCGGCATCATACTCACGGCGATGTCGCTCGGCATCGACCGCAGACCGGTTGGCACGAACACGGGGGAGGAAAAGGGATGACACAGGGCAGCTCGACCGCCACAGCCGCAGACACGGCGGGGGGTACGGATGTGATCGATCACCTGCTGGGAATCAAGCCCGGCTCGAAGCTGGCGCAGTTGCGCGCCGAGCGCCCGGTCCTGGTGAAAGCGACCCAGGGAAGCCACGAGGCGTTGTTCGAGCCGGACGATCTCGGCGGCGTCAGCCACCGCGAACGCGACGGACTGGTGCTACGGGTCGCCGTGCTGACCCCGAGCCCGGAACTGGTCGCCTGGCACCGCGAGCGGCTGCGCGCCCAGGGCGAGGGCGACGCGACGATCGCCGCCTTCGAGGGCGGGCCGGGCGGCGCGGGCCTCACGACGCGCGAGGTCGCCCTCTTACGTCACGCCGACATCCTGGCGAACACGCCGGGTGAGGCCACCCCGGACAACATTGCCGCGCTGAAGGCGGCGGGGTTCGGCCCGCGCGACATTGTGACGATCTCGCAGTTGATCGCTTTCGTCAGTTTCCAGGCCCGCCTGCTCGTCGGCCTGCGCCTGGTCGGGGAGGGACAGTAATGGCCGAGAAGCTGGCGTTCACCCGCGACTTCGTCACCTGGCAGCCCTGGGTCGAGACGGTCGATGAGGTCGGGCCGACCGAGGAGCAGGCCGCACTGGTCCAAAAAGTCGCGCCGAACCCGAAGAACCGCCTCTACTACGCGACCCTGGCCCACGATGTCCCGGCACTCCGGGAACGGACCTTGCTATTCAACGAGATCATGGCCGGTCGGGGTGGTGCACCGCGCGCCTATCGAGAATTGGCGGCGGTGGCCACGTCGCGGATTAATGGCTGCGTCTTCTGCGCGTCGGTCCACGCGCGGGCGCATGCCCAGATGACCAAAGACCCCGCACTTGTCGATCGCCTCCTTGATGAAGGGGTGGGGGCGGACCAGCCCGAGATCGAGCGGGCGATCATCGACTACAGCGTCAAGCTGACGCGCGACCCGGCGGGCCTGACCACCGCCGACCTGAAACCGCTGCGCGATGCGGGGCTCACCGACGCGCAGATCCTCGACATCAACAATGCCGCCGCCGTCTTCGCCTGGGCCAATCGCCTGATGCAGACGATCGGCGAGAGTGCACCGCCGGTCGCGGAGTAGCAGTCGGCGCAGTCCGACCTTGGACCAGGCTGACGGGCAATCGCGGAGAGAACGATGAGCACCACCAGAGCGGAACGATTCACGCTCGACCTCGTCAAGTGGCATCCGTGGATCGAGACGGTTGATGACGTGGGCGCCACGCCGGAGCAGGCCGAGGCGCTGGCGAAGGTCACGTCGAACCGCGACTATTTCGCCACCCTGGCCCACGATGCCCCCGCGTTGCGCGGGCGCACCGCGCTCTTCAACGCGATCATGTACGGCCACGGCGGGGCGAGCCGGGCTGACCGCGAGCTGGCGACGGTCGCCACATCGCGCACGAACGGTTGCGTCTACTGCGCCTCGGTCCACGCCCGACTGCACGCCCAACTGACCAGAGATGCGACCCTTATCGGGCGATTGCTCGACGAGGGGATCGAGGCCGAGCAGCCCGAACGCGAGCGCGCGATCATCGACTACGCGGTCAAGCTGGCGCGCGACCCCGCCGCGCTCACCGTCGCCGATCTCGCGCCCTTGCGCGCCGCCGGGTTCACCGATGCCGAGATCCTGGACATTACCAACGCTGCGGCGGTCTTCGCCTGGGCCAATCGCCTGATGCAGACCCTCGGGGAAGGGCGCGTGTCGGAATAAGATGGTCGGGTGGCGGGTTACAGTCGATGGGGCAATTGCACCGCCAGGCATCGCCCCGAACCGCGACGAACGACCGGTGACCATTGACCGACCAGAATACAGACGAGAGTAGGGCGCGATGAGTGTTTCCGCCGAACTTTTCCGCGAAGTCTTCCGCCGTTGGCCGAGCGGCGTCGCCGTCCTCACCTCGCGCGACGAGGAACGCCCGCACGGCATGGTCGTCGGCTCGTTCTGCTCGCTTTCCAGCGAGCCGCCGCTAGTGATGGTCAGCGCGGGCCACGCCAGCCGCTCGCACGATCTGATCGACGCCAGCGGCGTCTTCACCGTCAGTATCCTCAGCAGCGAGCAGACCGCGCTCTTCGAGCGCTTCGCCGGGATCGACCGGACGTTCGACAACGATCGGTTCGCGGGGCTGACGACCGCGCCAGCCCCCGAGACCGGGTTGCCGATC
>CADCWN010000047.1 GCA_902806415.1 uncultured Thermomicrobiales bacterium
ACGAAGTACGAATGACCGTGGTTCCCCGCCGTGTCGGGGACGAGTGACGAAGTCTGGCCTGGGGAGGGACGAACATTATGCCAGCCACCAAATCGATCGGCCCTTGGCCCCCGGCCCTCGGGCCGCAAATTATCGCCCGCGCCCCCCTGCGCATCAGCTTCGGCGGCGGCGGGACCGACCTGGCGGCGTACTACGAGCGGCACGAGGGGCTGGTCGTGAGCGCGGCGATCGGGCGGTATTGCACCGTCACCGTGACCGACACGCCCGACGGCGGGATGCGGATCGTGTCGGCGGACTACGGCGTCGAGGAAACGTATGCGCCGGGCGAACTCCCGCAGGTTGCGGAGCCGCTGGCACTGCCCAAGGCCGTCCTCGAATGGTTCGTGTCGCGGGGACATCTGCCGGTTGGCGGGTTCGCGCTGCACCTCTCCTCGGAGGTGCCGCCCGGTACGGGGCTCGGCTCGTCGAGCGCGATGACGGTGGCGCTCATCCGCGCCCTGGCGGCGCGGGCGCGGCTGGTGCTGGATGCGGCGGCGGTGGCGGAACTGGCCTCGTGGATCGAGATCACCCGCCTGGGGATGCCGATCGGCAAGCAGGACCAGTACGCTAGCGCCTTCGGCGGGCTCAACACGATCGACTTCCGGGCCGACGGCGTGACGGTCCGCCCGCTCACCCTGGACGCGCCGATGCGCGCCGCGCTGGACGAGCGGCTGCTGCTCTTCTCGACCGGGCAGCGCCGCGACTCCGCCACGATCCTCGGGCAGCAGCGGCAGGCGACCGGCACCGACGCCCTGACGATCGCGCGGTTGGGGCGATTGAAGGCGCTGGCTGCGGAGATGGTCGCCACACTGCACGACGGCGATCTCGACCTGTTCGGGCGACTCCTCGATGTCGCCTGGCGCGAGAAGCGCGGCCTCTCGTCCCGCGTCTCGTCCGCCGCGATCGACCGCTGGTATGAGGCGGCCCTGGCGGCGGGGGCGCTCGGCGGCAAGATCACCGGCGCGGGGGGGGGTGGCTTCTTGCTGCTCTACTCCCCCCCCGGTGCGGCCCCCACGGTGCGGGCGGCGCTGGCGCGCGACGACCTGCGCGAACTCCCCTTCGCGTTCGACCGGCTCGGCGCGCGGATTGAGGGGGCGCAGGGTGGCGCGGTGGTGAGCACCAATCGCCAGCAAGCTCCCCCGGGCGGCGAGGGCGGTGGCGTGTTCGCCGCCGAAGATTGATCGGCGACTGCCCGCGACTGACGCCGGCCCGGCCCACGAAAGGATGGTGACGATATGACCAACGACTCGATGCGCCACGACCTCGAACGCTATTGCCGCGAACTGGCCGACGTGACCGTCGCCATGCCGTTCGATATGCTCGCCCGCGCGGCCGACACCCTGCTCGACTGCCATCGGCGCGGCGGCACCGTCTTCGTCCTCGGCAATGGCGGCAGCGCCGCGACCGCCTCGCACTTCGCCTGCGACCTCGCCAAAGGGACGCGGGCCGAGGGTGTCCCGGCCTTCCGGGTCTTCCCGCTGACCGACAATGTGCCGTTGCTGACCGCCTGGGCGAACGATACGAGCTACGAGTTGGTCTTCGCCGAGCAACTGGCGGCGCTGATCCGGCCCGGCGACGTGGTCGTGGCGATCAGCGCGAGCGGCAATTCGCCCAACGTCCTCGCGGCGGCGCGGGTCGCGCGCGCGGCGGGGGCGCTGACCATCGCCCTCTCCGGGCGGGATGGTGGCCGGCTCCGCCCGCTCGCCGATCTCACGATCTGCGCCCCCTCCGAGGCGATGGAGCAGGTCGAGGATGCCCATAGCATCATCACGCACAGCCTGTGTGTCGCGCTGCGCCGTCGCCTGCGCTCGGGTGCGGCGCTGCCGCTCGTCGAGCCGGTGCGGCGCGAGCCGAGGATACGCCGGGGGCGGGCTCCATTGGCGGTCAGGGGCGGCACCCCGCCCCTGACCGTGGCGTGGGATGCGACGGAGACGGATAGCCCGGTGTCCGATCGCTGATACCTGTCATCCCCGCCCCAATCTTGGGGGCGGCGCGAGCAAGGAGAGGATACCGTGGACGGGGAGGGACAAATCGAGGAGGAGGTACCGCGCGTCTCGGTGCTCATGCCCACCTTCAACCAGGCGGCGTTCATCTGTCGCGCCCTCGAAAGCCTGCTGGCGCAGACGTTGCAGGGGTGGGAACTGCTGATCATCGACGACGGCGCGACCGACGGTACCCGGGCGACTATCGAACCGTTCCTGGCGGACGACCGGATCCGCTACGAGCGGCTCCCGAGGAATGTGGGCCTGGGCGCGGCACTCAACCGGGGGCTCGATCGCGCCCGCGCGCCGCTGATCGCCTACCTCCCCTCGGACGACCTCTTCTACCCCGAACACCTGGCAGCGCTGGTCGTGCATTTCGACGACGAACCGGCCCCGATCCTGGCCTATTCCGGCGTGCGGCACACCTATAATCGCTCCGCGACTGGGCAGATCGAGGGGCACTCGCTGCAACTGGCGCAAGTGATGCATCGTCGCACGGGCGATCGCTGGGTCGAGCGCGACGAGTTGGTCACCGATGATCTGGAGCGGATGTTCTGGGCGCGACTCCGCGACTGCGGTTCGTTCGTCGGGACGGGCCGCATCACCTGCGAGTGGGTCGACCACCCGGACCAGCGGCACAAAGTTCTCCGCGAGCCGCTGGGCGGGATCAACCCCTACCGGGCGCGTTACGGGGTGCAAGGGCCGCTCCGCTTCCAGACCTCGATCGGCAACCGGATCGATGAGGTCGAGCAGTACCGCCGCTTCCGCGAGCGCCCGCCTACCCCTCCGGCGAGCGACGGGTTGAAGATCCTGCTCGTCGGCGAGCTCGCCTACAATGCCGAGCGGGTCCTGGCACTGGAGGAGCGGGGTCATACCCTTTACGGCCTCTGGATGCCCGATCCGTACTGGTTCAATACGGTCGGGCCGGTGCCGTTCGGGCATGTCGAGGATCTGCCGCGCGACGACTGGCGCGCGGCGGTGCGGCGGATCGCCCCGGACATCATTTATGCGCTCCTCAACTGGCAGGCGGTGCCATTCGTCCACCAGATCCTGCTCGACAATCCCGGCATCCCCTTCGTCTGGCACTTCAAGGAAGGGCCGTTCATCTGCCTGGAGAAGGGGCTGTGGCCGCAGTTGGTCGATCTCCAGACCCGCTCGGACGGGCAGATCTACTCCAGCCCGGAGTTGCGCGACTGGTTCGCCACGGCTATCCCCAGGCTGCGCGGCAGATCGCCAGCGCTCGTCCTCGACGGCGACCTACCGAAGCGGGAATGGTTCACCGACCGCCGCGCCCCCCTCCTCTCGGAGGTCGATGGTCAACTCCACACGGTCGTGCCGGGTCGCCCGATCGGCCTCCACCCCTGGACGGTGGGGGAACTGGCCGATGTCGGTATCCATCTCCACTTCTACGGCGACTTCACCCAGGGGATCTGGCGGAGCTGGATCGAGAAGGCGAATGGGGTGGCCGAAGGTTTCCTGCACCTCCACCCGAACGTCGATCAGCCGCGCTGGGTGGAAGAGTTCTCCCGGTACGATGCCGGGTGGCTCCACCTGTTCCGCAGTGAGAACGAGGGCGACGTACGCCGCGCCAACTGGGACGACCTCAACTATCCCGCGCGGATCGCCACGCTGATCAGCGCCGGGCTGCCCCTGCTGCAATACGAGAATGCGGGCGCGATCGTCGCGGCGCAGAGCCTCGCGCGCGAACGCGATCTTGGGCTTTTCTTCGGTGACATGGGGCAGTTGCGCGATCAGTTGCGCGACGAGGTGTGGATGAGGCGGCTGCGCGACAGCGTTTGGCGTCAGCGCCACGAGTTCACCTTCGATCACCACGCCGACCGCCTAATCGCGTTCTTCCGCGACGTTATCGCCGCGAAGCGGTAGGCGGCGAACCATGATCGCTGAAGATCCCGCTTCCGCTCCCCGGTCGCCGCGCGTCTCGGTGCTGATGCCGACCTTTCGGCAGGCGGCGTTCATCCGGCGGGCGCTGGAAAGCCTGCGCGCGCAGTCGTTCGCCGACTGGGAGCTGATCGTCGTGGATGACGGCTCGCCGGACGAGACGGCGGGGATCATCGCGCCTTACCTGGCCGATCCGCGGGTCCGCTACCATCGTCTCGGGCGCAACCGGGGGCTGGGCGCGGCGCTGAATGTCGCGACCGGGCTGGCGCGCGGTCGTTACCTGGCCTACCTGCCGTCCGATGATCTCTACTACCCCGACCACCTGGCGCGCCTCGTCGCGACGATCGAGGCGCGACCGGGGATTGGTCTCGCCTACGGCGGCCTCCGCTGGGACGGTCACCGTGGCGACCCGACACTCCAGGGAGCGGGCGCGATCGGCCGGGAGGCCGAGGCGCTGGCGAATCCGCCGTCGTTCGACCAGCACGCGCCGCTGACCGGCGGCAATCTGTTCGCGCTGGTCCAGGTGCTGCACCGGCGCGACTGGCCAGGGGTCCGCTGGGCCGAACGCGAGGAGGTCGTCTCGGACCGGCTGGAGGCCGACTTCTGGCGGTCGCTCCTCGGGGCCGGCGCGCGGCCCGCCTACGGCGGCGCGATTACCTGCGAGTGGGTCTGGCACGACGACGGGCGGACCCGAATCGTCGCCGGCTCGACGGGGGGGCTCGCGCGTTATCGCGCCCACTATGGCGTCGGGCGGGGCGAGTGGCTGAACTGGCAGCCGACGCGCGGCGTGCAGGTCGACGAGCGCGCCCGCTGGGGGCGCTTCGGTCGGCATCGCGCGTTGCCGGAACCCGGGGGGTTGAAGATCATGCTCGCCGGGGAACTCGGCTTTAACCCGGAGCGTGTCCTGGCCTTCGAGGAGGCCGGTCACGCACTTTCCGGCCTCTGGATCGCGCGGCCCGAGCCGTGGGACGCCGCCGGGCCGTTCCCCTGGGGCAATATCGTCGACATCCCGCTCGACCGGCAGTGGGCCGACCGTGTGCGCGCGTTCGCCCCGGATGTCATCTACGCCTTGCTGAACTGGCAGGCGCTGCCGGTGATCGAGGCGGTGCTCGACGCGAGACTCGGTATTCCGCTCGTCTTCCACTTCAAGGAGGGGCCATTCATCTGTCTGGAGAAGGGGCTCTGGCCCCTCCTCACGCGGGTGCTGCGCGAGAGCGACGGCCAGATATTCATCAACGACGAGATGGCCGCCTGGTTCGCGCTCGCCACCGACGGGGTGCTCGACCCCGAGACGGCCTTCATCCTCGATGGCGATCTCCCGAAGGTTGACTGGTTCGGCGAGGGGTGGGCGCCGAAGCTCTCCGCCGCCGACGGCCAGATCCACACCGTCTGCCCCGGTCGCCCACTCGGTCTGGATCCGTTCGAGGCGATCGCCGCTGCGGGGATCCACGTCCATTTCTATGGCGACCACTTCCATCGTCAGCACCCGAACTGGGCGCGTGCCGGCCTGGCGACCGGCCACATGCACCTCCATCCGACGGTCGAGCCCGAGGGGTGGGTTCGCGAACTCTCGCGCTACGACGCCGCCTGGTGCCACCTCTTCGATAGCGATAGTGGCGGTGATTTGCGCCGCGCCACCTGGGACGACCTCAACCTGCCCGCCCGCCTCGGCACCTTCGCGGCCGCCGGGCTCCCCTGGATCATGCGCGACAACCGTGACGCGGTTGTCGCCACCCAGTCCCTGGCCCGCCGATATGACATCGGCCTGTTCCTGCGCGACTACCCCGATCTCGCCGCCCAACTCCGCGACCGCCCGCGCCTCGCCGCCCTGACGGCGAACATGCGCGCCGCCCGCCGGCAGTTCGCCTTCGACACGCATGTTGACGCGCTTGTCGCCTTCTTTCGCCGGGTCATCGAGCGGCGGCACGGGGATCACCGGGGGGTGTAGCCGCTATCCCCTATCGATCGCGCCGGGCCTGGCGTCAGTGATGTCCCGTGGATGCTGAGCGCTGCTATCCTCACCCCATGTAACGGGGCGGGGCGGGAGGATGGGCGTGCTGCGCCTGGCCGAGGGCCGCGATCTCGAGCCGATGGCGGTGCCGGACACGCACACCCTCCAGTCCAGTCCGGAGAGCGGCGGAAGCGCGGTTACTCCGACGGGGTGGGCACGCCCGGGCGACGATAGCCGATCCCCTTGCTCTGCGCGAGCGCCGCGAGCGTCTCCTCCACGGTCAGGAGCGCCGTGGTCTCGACCGAGGCGAGCGCGCCACCGGCCGTGATCGCGAGCACGGCGGCGGCCATCGCGGCGTTGTCCGGTGCCTCGTAGATCGCGTAGCCGTCGTACTCGCCGAAGCCGTACCAGAAGCCGTGCAGCGCCCCCCCCACCTGCTCGATGTAGGCGCGCGCGGCGTCGCGGCGATCTTCCGGGTTCTGGATGAGTTTCGCCCAGGTCTCGGGCGTGTAGCTGAAGCGCATGAGATAGAACGCCATGGGCGACCTCCCCCCTGGACCTTGCTGCGGGCAGGGCCGACCTGCGGCCGGGGGCGCCCGCCCCGAGCCCTACCCCCTATACGGGCCACCGGGCGGAATGTTTCGGGGGTACACGTCCCGGTCCCCTCGGCCCCGCCTCGCAAGGTCGCCCGCGTGGTGCAGGCAAGATACAGGCGGTGGGCCTAACAGCGTCGCGCCCGCGCGCCGACGGGCAACAGCGCGCCCCGAACACCCTACGCGTCCCCTGCGCCCACGCCCCTACGCGAACCGGTGGCAGACTGTCCGCCCGTAGGTCGGCGCGTCGGCCACGCGAGGCAGTAACCCCCACCTCGCGGTGGATACGCACGGCCACCTACTGGCGATGCACGATTGCGAGCACGCCCCGGCTCCTCGCCCGCCCTCCAACCCCCCACCCCGGTCCATAGTTGACTCTAGGCGCTGGTGAAGGCGGGGCCGTGGGCGATCGGCTCGTAGAGGGCTAGGTGCTCGCGCTCCTCGGTCGTCGGCACGACCCCCTTGAGGAGGATGCCCTGTCGCCGCCCGTCGGCAGCGCCCGCGTCGCCGCGCGCCCCGAAGTCGGCCATCGCCGCATGCGCCTCGACCACCTTGCCGCCCGATAGCGCGATGATCTGCCCGGCGTAACCATCCAGGAACTCTCCACGCCGGTCGTGGAAGACGAGCGCCTGCTGGGCCACCTCGCGTCGCAGGCGGTCGCGCTCGTCGGAACGGTCGCGGTCCACGGTGAAGGGGCGGCGCACCCCGGCGATGCCGTCACCGACCACCTCGATCCCCTCCGCCTCGACCGGGCCGAGGCCCATCTCCCGCGCGAGGTTGAGCGGGTTGGAGTCGAAGTAGAACGGCCAGGTGCCGTAGTCGGCGGTCGGATCCATCCCCTGCACGCGCATCGCGGTGGCATCGGTCGCCACGGTGTTCGTGCCGAGGATGAGGGTGTCGGTCTGGATCGGTGGGCCGCCCCACTCGCGGTCGAGCTGCCCGACGAGCCCGTCGATGACGCAGAGGGCCGGCGGGTTGAGCAGCCCGCAATCGACAATCGCGCGCGGCAGGCGGATCGGCGCGTGGAGATAGCGGCGCGGCGAGCCGTAGTGCAGGGTGGGGAGCAGGCCGAAGAGGTTCTTCAGTGACCCCGTGCTGCCGGTGGACAAGTGCGCCTTCAGCTTGGCGCAGGAGACGATCGCATCCGCGTCGGCGTATGTCTGTGCTAGCCAGTAGTGGCTGTGCAGGAGGCCGCCGCCCGGCACCGGCACTTCCACGTACGGGCCATCCTTCAGGTCCACGGGCGTGACATCGTAAGGTGCGAGCGCCGCCCCGTAGCCGAGCGCATCCCAGAGCCGGTGGGCGCTGTCGCCGGTCGTCGCGTCGCCGAGGAGCAATTCGCCCGCGTGGAACTCGCGGATGAGCGCGACCGTCGCGCGCACCACGCCGACATCGGAGAGCGCCACCTGCCGCCCGGCGTGAGTGCGCAGGTCGCCGGTCCCCATGTTCGCCTTGATCAAGATGCGCCGCTTCCCCGATAAGCCGCGCCGCACGGACTCGCCGACGAGGTCCGCCGCGCGGAACACCGCATCCCGCACCGCGTCATCGCTCGCCGTGGCCGGGCAGTGCAGCACCGCCACCCGCTCTCGCGCCATCGCCCACCTCCGTTCGCCAGCCCTCGCGCGCTCCGTGACGCGCCGCGCGCCACGCGGGGCCATTATGCCGGGGAATAGGGCGCGGGGCCAGTCCGCCCCCTCGACGGAAATGCGGCGAATCTCGCGTCGGTAGGAGTCGCGGCGGCCCGCCCGGTCGGGGCCCGACCGGGCGTGGATGGGCCTGAGGATGACCCGCCGTCCACCCATGCCCGCCCGGCCCCACCGGAAGTGGGCGGGCGTTGGGTGGATGCTACGGCTGCAAGTCGTCCCGCCCCGGCCCCACCTTGCTCCCGGTGTTTTCCGGCGTGTCGGTCTCGCCCTCCTCGTCCTCGCGCCACTCGTCGTCGCCTGGGGCCGCGTGGTGGTGTTCGGGCTGGCTACGCCGGTTGCCATGATCCTCCACGGCGGTCGTGAGATCGATACCCTGCTCTTCGCCCGCGTCCTGCTTGCCCGTGCCGCTCATCATGCGCTCCTTCTACTTGGGACAACGTTCTGCGAGGGGATACGATCGCGCCAAACGGCGATCACCCCACCGCCTGGCCGAACAACGTTAGGGAAGCAAGATGTGCGCCGCCACGATCGGCGGCGTCGCCCCTCAGCACACGTTTCTCGCCCCCGATCGCCTCGCCGGAGGAATCGTGCCGGAATCGAGGGGCCCCCACACTATGCGCGGCGAAACCGCACCTTTAATAATCCCCCGCCCTCTTTCCTCCTCCCTACCCGACGATCCCCCCGCACCACGGATCCAGTCGTCCGCGATCCCGACATCGGTAAATCGGTGGCACGCGCGGTGCGCGGTGCGCCTAACCGCCCTCGGGCGGTTTCACGGACAACGCACAACGAAGCGGGGCGGGGGGGCGACATGGGCATCCTGGGGCGAATTCGCGAGCGGGCGGCGGCGGCGATCCCACCGGAGGAGGCGACCGCGACCGGGGCGGTGCCGGACGAGGCGGCGCTCGCGGGCGACGCAGCGGGGGCGGGGCGGTTCGCCCGGATGGGCGCGCTGGCGGTGCCCGATTTCCGCGCCCTCTGGCTCGGCAGCCTCGTGTCGAACGT
Source organism: uncultured Thermomicrobiales bacterium (assembly GCA_902806415.1). Lineage (GTDB taxonomy): Bacteria > Chloroflexota > Chloroflexia > Thermomicrobiales > CADCWN01 > CADCWN01. The sequence goes on from CADCWN010000047.1 coordinate 9,116, forward strand.
CGGCACCTGGATGCAGCAGATCGGCAGCGGCTGGCTGGTCCTCCAACTGACCGACTCCCCCTTCTGGCTCGGCATGGTCGCGTTCGCCGCCGCGCTCCCCATCCTGGCCTTCTCCCTGCCCGCCGGGGTGCTGGCCGATCGCGTCGATCGTCGCCGCCTGCTGCTCGGCACCCAGGCGCTCGCGGGCACCCTGGCCCTGACGCTGGCCCTCCTGACCGGTTTCGGCGTCGTGCGCATCTGGTTCATCCTAGCCATCACCCTCCTGTCCGGCACGGTGATGGCCTTCCACATGCCGACCTGGCAGGCGATGCTCCCCGACCTCGTCGGCAAGGACCGCCTGATGAACGCGGTCGGCCTCAACTCGGCCGCCTTTAACGGCGCGGCGGTCGTCGGCCCCGCCCTCGCCGGCGTGATCCTCGGCACCTTCGGCCCCGCCGCCTGCTTCGCCCTCAACGCCGCCTCCTACCTCGCCGTCATCGCGGCCCTCCTGACGATCCGCGCGCACTCCGTCGGGCGCGCCGAGGGGGAGCAAGCGAGCGTCTTGGAGAGCGTGGGGGCGGGGCTGGGCTTCATCCGCAGTCGCCGCCTGGTCCTGGCCTTCTTCGCCCTCGCGGCGATCGTCAGCCTGGCCGCGCGCCCGTATCTCCAACTCCTGCCGGTCTTCGCGCGCGATGTGCTCGGCGGCGACGCCCGGCTCTACGGGACGCTGATGGCCGCCAACGGGGTCGGCGCGCTCGCGGGCGCGCTGCTCACGGCGGCGTTCGCCCGCGTGCCGCGCAAGGGGCTCGTGCTGCTCGGCAGCGTCGCCACCTTCGCGATCGGCCTGATCGCCTTCGCCCTGATCCCGCGCGTCCCGGTCGCCCTGGCGTTGCTGGTGTTGGTGGGCGGCGCGACGACGCTGTTCATGAGCGCGACGAACACGGTGATCCAGAGTCTCGCCCCGGACGACGTGCGCGGGCGGGTGCTGAGCGTCTGGAGCATGATCGCGGCGGGGGTGATGCCGCTGGGCAGCCTGCTGCTGGGCGGCCTGGCCAGCCTCACCGGCCGCGTCACCTACGTCATCGTCGGCGGGGCGGGCGTCGCCCTCCTCGCCGCCCTGGTCATCGGCGTCCTCGCCCGCGACCCGCGCCGTGACACCGGCGGACACGAGGAATCGCACGGCGTCGAGCGCGTCCCCGCGTAAGTTCGAGTCCTCTCGCCCCGACCAACAGTCCCCCCTTGTAACGAGTGGGAAATACGGTGACACGGGCTGACCGGGCGATTATCCGTCCGTCATCGCCCTGGCGTCGGCCAGGGCGTCGAGCAGTTCGGCCAGGGAGAGCGCGCCCCCATCCGCCGCCGCAGCGGCGGGATCGTCCAGCGCCGCCCGCCCTCGTGGCGGCGCTCGAGCGCCGCCACGAGGGCGGGCGGGCGGGGCGTGCCGATCGCCGCGCGCTGCGCCGTGGCCGCGCCGTCGA
>CADCWN010000048.1 GCA_902806415.1 uncultured Thermomicrobiales bacterium
CGGTCAAGAGCCCCTGGCGCAACCCGATCGAGCCCACGTGGGTCCACGGCAAGCGCCGCGCCGCCGCACCCGACCGCACCCTCACCGCACGCGAAACGGCGGAACGGGCGTGTGCCGCCTTGGGCTGCGCCTACGAGAACCATCTCACCCTCCCACAACAGGTCGCCTGATCATGCACTAGCCCAAGACCGATTAGCTAAGGCATGCGCGCCCCCCCGGCGAGACTGGTTGTGCTACCGACCGGTTCGCCGAGGAGTCCGCGCACGGCTCTCGCCTCCCCGGCCGCGGCCGCTGTCGAGCGGCTGATCGGCGGCGCGCTCGGGTCGGCGCTGCCGGTGGCGGCGCTGCCGCAAGCCCCCCGCCCGCTTCATGCTGCGCTTCTGCGTGCTGATGAACCTCGATGCCGACGGGGCGCGGCCAGACGTCCCCCGGCGCGTCGCCGGATACGGGGGCGTCGGCGCGGGTGCCGGAGCACTGTGCCGGGCGCGCTCTCGCCTCAGCGCGCGGCCGAGCGTGGCACCCTCCCGGCGGCTCTGTCGCCCGCCGGCGACGCTAATCGGTGAAGCCGGCATCTGATACCGATTCCGAAACGATATCCCCTATACGACGTAGCGAATCATGGTGGGCGGCCGGGCGCTCTTTCGCCCGGCCGCCCACCGTTAACATCAATTGTACGCAAGTGATGCTCAGCCCGCCGTGCCGCGCAGACCGACTGCCTGCGCCACATCCTTGGCGTGGCCCGAGGAGTGGGTGCCGCCGCTGCCGAGCAGCAGATCACCGAGCGTGGCCCGGCGTGGACCGAGCGCGACCTCGGCGGCGAGTTGGTCGTCGGGGATCGTGTCGAGTTGCGCGAGCAGATCCTCGTGGACGGCGCGGAACTCGGTCAGCAACTCGTCGCGGCCCAGCCCGTCGCGCTCCGCCACCCGCTCCCGGTTGAAGTCGTGGAAGCTGCTGATCCCAGCGAACGGGTTGGCGCCGGTCGCGGCCTGGCGCATCATCGCGTAGACCTCCCGGCGACCGGCGAGGTGCGCGAGGATATCGCGCGCGTCCCAGCCCGCCTCCTCGGCGTGGACCTGCGTCGCGAGTTGCGCGTCGGACAGCGCGCCGAATGTTGACTCGACGTTGGCGATCCCTTGCTGGATCGCCGCAGTGATCTCTTCCCTGTTCGCCACAACGCCTCCTCTGGTCTCTTCCCCGGTATGGTCACACCGATCGCCCGATCGTTGGGGCGGTCCGACGCAGGAGCCGTGCCGCCCGGTCGGCGCGGAACTGTCCATCCGCACAGTGTGCGCGGGGCGGGCGGTGGCGTATCCTGTCCCCGGCCCCCGACCGCACAGAACGGATACGCATGGAGGCGACGGTGCGCGTCTATCTCGAAGCGGCGCGGATGTCGTACCGGTGCTACCGGACCTACGGCGCGGCGACGCTGGCGGGGCTGGCGACCAACGGCTTCTTCGGCCTCCTGCGCTCCTCCGTCTTCATCGCCTTCTACGAGGGGCGCCCGATCGCGGAGGGCTACACCCTCGACGACGCGCTGACCTACGTCTGGCTGACGCAGGGGATGATCATGCCGCTCTTCCTCTGGGGCTGGCTGGAGATCGCCGACACGATCCGCAGCGGGTCGATCGCCTCGGACCTCGCCAAGCCGCTCGACTACTTCGGCTTCTGGCTCGGGCGCGATCTCGGGCGCGCGGCCTACCACATCCTCTACCGCTGGCTCCCCACGATCCTGATCGGTCTCATCTTCTTCGGGATCGGCCTCCCCGGCAGCGCGCTCGCCTGGCTCGCCTTCGCCCTCAGCTTCCTCCTGGCGATCGTCCTCTCGTTCTGCCTGCGCTTCATGATCAACGTGGTCGGCTTCTGGACGACCGACGTGCGCGGGATCATGGGGATGGTCCTGCTCTTCGTGAACTTCCTGACCGGCTTCCTGGTCCCGCTCGAATTCTTCCCGCCCGCCCTGCGCGCGATCGTGACCGAACTCCCCTTCGCCGCGATGATCTCCATCCCCAACAAGATTTTCCTCGAGCAGGCGCAGGGGCGCGATCTCCTTCTCCTGCTGGGCAGGCAACTCTTCTGGGTCGTCGTCTTCGTCGGCGCGGCGTGGTTGCTGCTGCGGTCGGCGACGCGCAAGCTGGTGGTGCAAGGTGGCTAACTTGCGCCTCTACCTCCTCCTGGCCGGGGCGCGACTGCGCGGGCAGACCCAGTATCGCGTCTCGTTCGCGCTGCAAGTGGCGAGCAGCTTCACCAGCACCTTCGTCGAGTTGCTGGCGCTGCTGATCCTCTTCCGCACGTTCAGCAGCCTCGGCGGCTGGTCGGTCGGCGAGGTCGCCTTCCTCTACGGTCTGGCCTCGGTCTCGTTCGCCCTGGCCGAACTCTTCGGCGAGGGCTTGGAGCAGGCCAGCCGGATGATCCGCGAGGGGGAGTTCGACCGCGTGCTGACCCGCCCGGTCGCGCCGCTCCTCCAGGTCCTCGCCGCCGACATCCAACCGCGCCGGATCGGTCGCCTCGCGCAAGGAATCCTGGCCCTCGCCCTCGCCGGCCGCTGGACGACGATCGATTGGACCCCCCTCAAGGCCGCGCTCTTCATCGGCGCGATCGCCAGCACGGCGGTCGTCTTCCTGACCGTCTTCCTGATCGGCGCGGCGATCTGCTTCTGGACGATCGAGAGCAGCGAGTTCCAGAACATTTTTACCTACGGCGGGACGGAGTTGGCGAGCAACCCGTTGCAGATCTACAGTCGCTGGCTGCAAGGGATCTTCCTCTACATCGTCCCGCTGGGCCTGACAACCTTCTACCCGGCGGCCCACATCCTCGCCAAGCCGGACCCCTTCGGCTTGCCGCCGTTCACCCCGTTCCTGGCACCGCTCGTCGCCGCCCTCTTCCTCGGCCTCGGCCTGCTCATCTGGGGGCTCGGGCTGCGGCAGTATCAGAGTACGGGCAGCTAGTCGTCAGTCGTCAGTCGTCAGTCGTCAGTGGTGGCGCGGTGATGTACCGGCTACTCCGCCAGCAGCGAACCTTTCTGACGACTGACGACTGACGACTGACGACTCTCCGAAGGAGCTTGCAATGCCACTCGTCCACGTCGAACACTTACAGAAGCGGTTCCGGGTGGCGGAGCGCGGGGGCGGGCCGCTCGGGGCGTTGCGGCGGGTGATCTCGCGGGAGGGGCGCGGGGTGCGCGAGGTCGCGGCGGTGGAGGATATCAGCTTCGCGATCGGGCGCGGCGAGATGGTCGCCTACGTCGGGCCGAACGGCGCGGGCAAGAGCACGACGATCAAGATGCTGACCGGGATCCTGGTCCCGAGCGGCGGGAGTGTCGTCGTGGACGGCCTGATCCCCTGGCGGCAGCGGACGATGCTGGCCGCGCGGATCGGCGTCGTCTTCGGGCAGCGGACGCAACTCTGGTGGGATCTGCCGCTGATCGAGAGCCTGCGGCTGTTGCGCCACATCTACAAGGTGCCGGAGGGGCGCTACCGCGAGAAGCTGGCGCGGCTGACCGATCTCCTCGACCTCGGCCCGTTCCTCGACCGCCCGGTGCGCCAACTCTCGCTCGGCCAGCGGATGCGCGGCGACCTCGCGGCGTCGCTCCTCCACGACCCGAAAATCCTCTACCTCGACGAGCCGACAATCGGCCTCGATGTGGTGGCGAAGGAGCGGATTCGGACCTTCCTGCTCGACCTCAACCGTCGGGAGGGCGTGACCGTGCTGCTGACGACGCACGACATGGCCGACATCTCCCGCCTCTGCGAGCGGATGCTGATCATCGACCACGGCAAGTTGCTCTACGATGGCGGCGTCGGCGCGATCGCCGAGCGCTACGGCGGGGAGCGGCGCCTCGTCGTCGATCTCGCGGAGGATGTCGCCGCGCCCGCCGTGCCGGGCGCTCGACTCGAACGCCGCGAGGGGACACGCCTCTGGCTCTCCTTCCGCCGCGAGGAGATCGGCGCCCCCGCCCTGATCGCCGCGCTGACCGCCCGCTACGCCATCCGCGACCTGACGCTGGAAGAGCCGGATATCGAGGCGGTGGTGCGGCGAATCTACGAGGAGGGCTTGCCCTGAAGGGACGAGAGTCGAAGGTCGAAAGGAACACGGGCGTTGCCGGGATAGCGCCTGCGATCGGTCGTAGGGGTGTACTGCATACGCCCGCACGTCGTCCTACCACCAGCGCCTGTGGAAGCCCCGGCGTGGGTTGGGCGTATGCAATACGCCCCTACGACCGACCGCAGGCGGTGTCCTGATGGGGTTTCCATCTTTTCGACCTTCGACCTTCGACCTTCAACTCTCGTCCCCTCGCCCTCCCGTCCCGCTCCGTGTCTCCGTGTCTTCTGCCCCGTCCCTCGAAACCGGATGCTATACTCCTCACAAAGACGAGAGTTGCCGCGCCGAATCATCGCGACGGCGCTACCGAAGGGACAGGATCGGCGGCATGAGCAGCAGCACGAAGACCGCGCCGACGAGCGTGGCGGGGACGGAGTACGAGGCGGTCATCGGCCTGGAAGTCCACGCCCAACTCCTCACCAGGAGCAAGATGTTCTGCGGGTGCAGCGCCGAGTATTTCGCCGCGCCGCCGAACACCCACGTCTGCCCGGTCTGCCTCGGCCTGCCGGGCGTCCTGCCGACGATCAACCGCGCGGCGGTCGAGGCGGCCACGATGACCGGCCTCGCGCTCGGCTGCGCGATCGCGCCAGTGAACAAGTTCGACCGCAAGAACTATTTCTACCCCGACCTGCCGAAAGGCTACCAGATCTCGCAGTACGATCTGCCGCTGGCACTCGGCGGGGAGATCACCTTCACCCTGGCCGGGGTCGAGCATCGCGCCGGGATCACCCGCGTCCACATGGAGGAGGACACCGGCAAGAATATGCACGCCAGCGACCCCGCGACCGGCGAGGGGTATAGTCTGGTCGATCTCAACCGCGCCGGGGTGCCGCTGATGGAGATTGTGGGCGAGCCGGACCTGCGCTCGCCGCAGGAGGCCGGGGCCTACCTCACGGCGATGCGCCAGATCCTGCGCTACATTGGCGTCAGCACTGGCAACATGGAGGAGGGGGCGTTCCGCTGCGATGCGAACGTCTCGCTCCGCCCGGTCGGCAGCGCCGCGTTCGGCGCGAAGGTCGAGATCAAGAATATGAACTCGTTCCGGGCCGTCGAGCGTGCCCTGGCGTATGAGGTCGAGCGGCAGCGCGCGATCCTCGACGCAGGCGGCACGATCGCCCAGGAGACGCGCGGCTGGAACGAGGATCAGGGGCGAACCCTCGCGCAGCGCACGAAGGAAGAGGCGAACGATTACCGCTACTTCCCCGAGCCCGATCTGCCGCCGCTGACGATGGACCCCGCCTGGGTCGGGGCGATCGGCGCGCGGATGGCCGAACTCCCGGCGACCCGCCGCGCCCGCTTCGCCAGCCAGTACGGGCTGCGCGAGGACGACGCCCGCACGCTGACCGAGAGTCGCGCGGTGGCCGATTACTTCGAGGCCGCGCTCGGCGACAGCGCGACGACCGAGCGCGCCCGCCTGACCGCGAATTGGATCCTCGCCACCCTCTTCGCCAGGGTCAGCGCCGAGACGATCGGCACCTCGCCGCTGACGCCGGGACGGCTGCGCGGCCTGCTCGATCTGCTCGAAGGCGGGAAGATCAATCGGACCGTCGCGCAGCAGGTCTTCGACGAGCTGTTCGATTCGCCGGATGAGGACGCGGCGGCGATCGTCGCCCGCAAGGGTCTGGGACTGGTCGGCGACGACGGCGCGATCCGTGGGGCAGTGGGGCAGGCGATCGCCGCCAACGCGCAGGCGGTGGCCGACTTCCTGGGCGGGAAGACGGCGGCGAGAGGTCGCCTCGTCGGCGCGACGATGAAAGCGCTGGGCGGGCGGGCCGACGCGGCCCTCGTCAACCGCATCCTCGATGAGGAGTTGGCGAAAGGTCGCCGGGGCTAACAGAGCGGCGGCGTTCCTGCGAAGTGGGAAACGTCGCCGCTTTTTCGCATGTTCTTTCCGGGGTACGGTTCGTGCAGATGGCACAACCAATTAGGCATTCGGCACAACGATAAACCCGGCGCGGATACGCTTCACCTATGGCACGAGTGGGGGCTCTCCCACCGGAGTCGGCAGAGAGGAGACAGGGGACAATGTCGATCGAGACGAAAACGCCCGCCGAGCGCATGGAGGAACGCAGCCTCTTCCAGATGGTGGTCGAGCAGTTCGGCGACGCCGCCGAGAGGATGGGACTCGACGAGAATATGCGCCGCCTGCTCAGCGTCTGCCAGCGGCAGTACACGGTCAACTTCCCGGTGCAGATGGATGACGGCTCGATCCGCATGTTCGAGGGGCATCGCGTCCAGCATAACATCGGGCGTGGCCCGGCCAAGGGCGGCATCCGCTACCACCCGCAGGTCAACCTCGACGAGGTCAAGGCGCTGGCGATGTGGATGACCTGGAAGTGCGCCGTCGTCGGGATCCCGTTCGGCGGGGCCAAGGGCGGCGTGACGGTCGATCCGAAGGGGCTCTCGATCCACGAGTTGGAGAACCTGACCCGCCGCTTCACCGCCGAGATCGGCGTCCTGATCGGGCCGCACAAGGATATCCCCGCCCCCGATGTGAACACCAACGCCCAGGTGATGGCCTGGATGATGGACACCTACTCGATGCAGATGGGCTACTCGGTCCCCGGCGTCGTCACCGGCAAGCCACTGAATCTCGGCGGCTCGGAGGGACGCGTGGAGGCGACCGGGCGCGGCGCGGTCTTCATGGCGGCGGCGGCCTGCAAGGTCCTCGGGCTGAATCTGCCCGATCAGCGGGTGGTGGTGCAGGGCTTCGGCAACGTCGGCTCGGTCGCGTCCAAGTTGATCGCCGAGGCGGGCGCGACGGTCGTCGGGGTCAGTGATGTCAGCGGCGGTTACTACAACCCCAAAGGTCTCGACATCGCGGCGATGATCCGCTACAGCCGCAGCAACGGCTCGCTGGAGGATTACCCCGAGGCGCAGCGGATCAGCAACGACGAACTGCTGGCGCTGCCGTGCGACATCCTCATCCCCGCCGCGCTGGAAGGGCAACTGACCGCCGCGAATGCCGACGCGGTGCGCGCGAAGCTGATCGTGGAGGGGGCGAACGGCCCGACGACCCCCGAGGCCGACAAGATCTTCGAGGGGAAGGGGATTTATCTCGTCCCCGACATCCTGGCGAATGCGGGCGGCGTGACCGTCTCCTACTTCGAGTGGGTGCAGGCGCTGCAAGCGTTCGCCTGGACCGAGCAGGAGGTGAATTCGCGCCTGCGCTACATCATGGACAAGGCGTTCGCCGCCACGGTCGCCAGCGCCGAACGCCACAACGTCAGCCTGCGCACCGGCGCGCTGATCACTGCCATCGCGCTCGTCGCCGACGCGGCCACCGTGCGCGGCATCTACCCGTAGGTCAATGATTGCAGGGGCATCGTAACGAGAGGGGCGGGGGGATCGCGATCCCCCCGCCCCTTTGCTGAACCCGCCCCAACCCTCGCCTGCTAGCGCACCGGGAAAACATCGAGGTCGCGGACCCAGCCCTGTCGACCATCGCGCAAGACGAAGCGTCGCCAGAGTTGCCCGCCGGAGTAGGCGGACTCGCCGGTCGCGCGCAATTGCGTGCCAGTCGGCAACAGGCCGAGCGAACCGTAGCCAGCGCCCGGCCCGTTGCGCAGATTCACCGAGAGGGCCGTGCCGATCCGATCGGTCGGCTGGAAAGGGGGTGGTGCCTCGGTCGGCGCGGGCGGGGGCGGCGGCTCCGGGGTGGGGAGCGGCGGTGGCGCGGTAGCGGTCGGGATCGGGACGACCGTCGCGGTTGGCTGCGGGACGACGGTCGAAGTCGGGGCTATCGTTGCGGTCGGCTGCACCGTGGCAGTTGGGGCTGTAGCAGCCTGTGTGGGCGTCGGTGTCCCGACGGTGATGGTGCTTGTCGCGGCGGGCGCGGCAATCGGCACATCCGTTGGTCGGTTCGTCGGCGTCGCCATCGCGGTCGGTGCGGTCGAAGCGGGTGGAGTCGCGGTCGACATCACGGTTGTGGCAGTCGCGGTCGGCGGGAGCGCGGCGGCGACGGTCACCGCCGGGGCGGTCGCTATGAGGGGCGTGGGCGACGAGGGCGGCGCGGTGGCGACGGCACCGGCGTTCCCGATGGCCATACCGGCCGTCGCGGTCCGAACGATCTGCCCGATCGCACTCTCGTCGGGCGTGATCCGGCTGCGGATACCGATGCAGCCGACGACGACGATCGCCGCGATCCAGGCGGCGGTGAGCCCCCAGACCCAGGCCGGTATCCGGCGGCGCGGCGCGGGCTGCGGCTTGTCGGGGAAGTAGATCTTGTCGTAGAGGAGGCGCGATTGCGGGTTGCTGAGGATCGCATAGGCTTGTTCGAGCCCCTCCTGCGTCGGCCCAGTCGTTTCGTCGGTGCGGCGGCGTAGCTGCCCAACGCGGAACGGGAGCGAGCGACCGCGATAGGCGGCGTCGATCGCCCCCGCATCCGCCGTCGGCTCCACCCCGAGGATTGCATAATAGTCCGGCTCGCGCCCCATCGCCTCTCGCTTGCTTCTGCCGCCCCTGTGCGCCCTGTCGCGGCTCACCACTAGGGTAGCACACCCCTGTACGTACGTCGAGCAACGCCGCCCGTGTCGGCTATTCTGCACGTCCTGATCACGCACCCGACGGGGGTTGACGCCGACCGCGAACAGGCCTATACTACTAATCAATGAATCGGTTGATAAATAAGGAGGTTGGAAACGACAGAGAAACAGGAGGCCGACGCGCTCGACCTGGCGTTCATGGCCCTGGCCGATCCGGTCCGGCGCGCAATCGTGGCGCGGCTCTCACGGGGCGAGGCCACGGTCAACGAACTCGCGGAGCCGTTCGCGATCACGAAGCAGGCGGTGTCGAAGCACATCCAGGTGCTCGAACAGGCCGGTCTCGTGACCCGGTCGCGGGACGCCCAGCGGCGGCCCGTACACCTCGATGCCGCAGCCCTCGAACGGTTGACCGCCTGGATCGACCGCTACCGCTTGATCGCGGAGGGGCGCTTCCGGCGCCTCGACGCCCTGCTCGACACCATCAAGGACACCGAGAAGAAGGAGGAAGACCGATGACGCACCCCACGACGATCACCGCCCCCCCTGGTCTGCCCTTCGTCGACATCGTCCGCGAGTTCGACGCGCCCGTCGCGGCGGTCTTCCGCGCGCACACCGACCCCGCGCTCTTCGCGCAATGGATGGGGCCGCGCGACTACCCCATCACGGTCGGCGAGTTCGACGCCAAGCCGGGCGGGCGGTGGGGGTACACCTTCGGCGGCGGGGAAGGCGAGGCATACGGCTTCCACGGCGTCTTCCACACCGTCGAGGCCGACGCGCTGATCATCCAGACCTTCGAGTTCAGCCTCGCGCCAGGCGCGGCGGGGATCGGCGCGACGACCTTCGAGGAGGTCGCCGGGCGCACCCGCCTCACCAGCCACGAGATCTACCCCACCGTCGAGGCACGCGACGCGGTGATGGCGAGCGGCATGGAATACGGCGTCAACGAGGGCTACGAGCGCCTCGACGAACTCCTCGCCCGCTGAGCCGCAGCCCCGGCGACCGGGTGCGCCGCCCCCGCGCTGACCGGTCACGTAGGGGCCGAATACGAACCTCCGCACTCTTCAGCCCCCACCAATTGGTTCGCGAGCGCGAGGGAGGACATGGGCGATGACAGAGAACACCAACAGGCAAGCGACGCCGCGACCGAGTGCGGCGCTCAAGCAGCTGGATGTGCTGGTCGGGACGTGGGACGTTTCCGGCCCGGACATTCAGGGGCAGGTGCGCTATGCGTGGCTGGAAGGCGGCTTCTTCCTGATTCAGCACGTCGATTTCAATCACGGTGGACACACAATCAAGGGGATGGAGATCATCGGTCAGGAGCGCGGGTTCGGCGCGACCGAGCCGACCGAGGAGATCACGTCACGCTGGTATGACGCTGCGGGCAACACCTTCCAATACACCTACGAGGTGGACGGCGACACGCTCACGATCTGGGGTGGTGAGCGCGGCTCGCCGGCCTACTATCGGGGCACGTTCAACGCCGACCGCAACGTCAACAGCGGCACCTGGGTGTACCCCGGTGGCGGCGGCTACGACTCGACGATGACCAGGGTCGGGTAGCCCCTCATCGGGCCAGGCTATCCGTTCCACACTTCCTCCCAACACCAGCCCCCGCCCTAGCCGCGTAATCGCTTCGACTCGCTCTCGGGTGCCA
>CADCWN010000049.1 GCA_902806415.1 uncultured Thermomicrobiales bacterium
CCGTCACCGAACCGTTGTGGAGATGATGGCGGCAGCAGGGCGTTTTGGCAAGTCGGGCGGGGAATAGTTTAACCGCAGAGGCGCAGAGACGCAGAGACGCGCGGAGAGAGAACGATTAAGGAGCGCCATATAAGACTGTCGGCTTCCAGCTTCGCAAACCCTATCCCTCCGTGCTCTTCATTCTCTGCGCGTCTCTGCGTCTCTGCGCCTCTGCGGTGATCCGTTCTTATCCCCGTAGGCCGCGGACGAATGTTTCGATGGCGGCGATGCGGTCGGGCAGGGGGGCGTCCTCAATTTCGGCGAGGCGGTTGAGCAGGGCGGAGGCGACGATCGCGCCCTCGGCCAGTTCGCCGACCTGCGCGACGTGCTTGGCGGTGGAGATGCCGAATCCGACGACGAGCGGCAGGTCGGTGTATCGGCGGATGCGCGCGAGATAGTCGGCCAAGCCTTCCTGTAATTCGGCGCGCGCGCCGGTGATGCCGGTGAGCGAGATGCAGTAGATGAAGCCGCTCGCGCGCCGGACCACCTCTTTGATCCGCCGCTCCGGGCTGGTCGGCGCGAGGAGCATGATGAAGTCGCGCCCGTGGCGGCGACAGGTTTCTACGAGTTCGTCGCTCTCCTCGGGCGGCAGGTCGGGGACGATCAGCCCATCGATCCCGGCGGCGGCGCAGTCGGCGACGAAACGCTCGATCCCGTAGCGCATGATCGGATTGATGTAGCCCATCGCGATCAGCGGGATCTCGACCCCCTCGGCGCGCAACTGGCGCGCGACCGCGATCGTCGTCCCGGTATTGACGCCGTTTTCGAGGGCGCGCTGATTGGCCTTCTGGACCGTCACGCCGTCGGCGAGCGGGTCGGAGAAGGCCATGCCGAGTTCGATCAGGTCGCCGCCGCCGCGCACGATCGCCGGCACGCCGGCCAGGGTCGTCTCCAGGTCGGGATAGCCGACGGTCAGGTAGGGCAGCACAGCCGTGCGCCCCTCTGCTTTCAGCCGCGCGAATGTCTCGGCGATCCGGCTGGGGCGCGGTGTGTCATTGCTTTGAGTTGGTTGAGTATCGAGCGTTTGGACCATTGTGGACTCCTTTCGTTGCTGATAACGGTGCGGATATGATGGTAATGCAGGCGGTTTCAACCGCCCGCCACACCACGTATGCGCTCGCTACCGCCATTAGCCGCAAAACTCTGCCGCCGTCGCCAGGATGATTTCGTAGCATTGCTGCACCTGGGCGAGGCTGACCCACTCCTCGGTCGCGTGCGCGCCCGCGCCGCCCGGCCCGAAGATGACGGTCGGGATTCCGGCATCGGCCAGCAGGGCGGAGTCCATCCAGCCGGTGCCACCCATGAGGGTCGGTTCTTGGCCGAGCGCGGTGGCGGCGTGGCGGCGCACGGTGGTGACGATCGGCGCGTCGGCGGCGATCTCGAACGGCTCGCGGACGAACGTCGAGCGGACGGTCGCGCGCAGGGTCGGGTCGGCGGCGGAGGCTTCGTCGATGATGGCGCGGAGTTGCGACTCGACGACTGCGAGGGTCTCGCCGGGGACGGTGCGCCGCTCGATCGTCAGTCGGCAGTGCTCCGGGTAGCTGGAGAATTCCTGCCCACCACTGATCAGCGAGGCGTGGAGCGAGCCGGTGCCGAGCAGGGGAAGTTTCGGCCCCGCCGCCAACTGTCGGCCCAACTCCTCGACCCCGAGCAGGATGCGCCCCATCTTGGCGATCGCGTCGATCCCCAGGTCGGGCCGCGAGCCGTGCGCCGCGACGCCGACCGTCTCCACGTCGAGCCAGACGAAGCCCTTGTGGGCGATCGAGACCGCCATCCCGGTCGGCTCGGCCACGATCGCCGCGTCGGCGGTGACGCGCTTGACGACGCCCGCCGTGCCGATGCTGGCGTATTCCTCATCTGACACTGCCGTGATGATCAGATCGCCGCGCAACCGTCGCTCGCGCGCCGCCGCGCCGACCGCCATGATCGCCGCGAGGCTCCCTTTCATGTCGAACGAGCCGCGACCATAGAGCCGGTCGCCCTCGATTCGCGGCTCGAATGGGTCGGTCATCCCCGCGACGCCGACCGTATCCATGTGCGCGTTGAGCAGCAGCGAGCGCCCGCCGCCCGCCCCGCGCGCGACCGCGATCACGCTCGGGCGACCCGGCACCGGCTCATCGATCGCGACCGCCAGCCCGGCCTCCGTCAGCCAGTCCGCGACGAAGCGCGCGATCTCGCCTTCGCCCGCGCCGCCGGGGACGAGATCGGGATTGACCGAATCGATCGCGACAAGTTGACGTAACAGTTCGGTCAGATCGCGCATCACTACCTCCTCAGAACGCGGAAGTCGGAACGCGGAACGCGGAATTTGGGTGGTCGGCTGGCATGACGTTTCTTTCTGCACCGAGCCGTTAATTCCCCGTTCCCCGTTCCCCGTTCCGACTTCCGCATTTACTCCATACCCAGCGCCGTCATCACGGTGTTCATATCCTTGTCGCCGCGCCCGGAGAGGTTGACCAGGATGATCTCTTCGGGCGGGCGCTCTGCGGCGAGCTTCGCCGCGTAGGCGAGGGCGTGCGCCGATTCGAGCGCGGGGATGATTCCCTCAGTGCGGCAGAGGAGTTGGAACGCTTCGAGCGCCTCCGCGTCGGTGATCGAGACGTACTGCGCCCGCCCGGCATCTTTCAGGTAGGAGTGCTCCGGGCCGACGCCCGGGTAGTCGAGCCCGGCGGAGATCGAGTGCGCCTCCTGCACCTGGCCGTGCTCATCTTGCAGTAGGTAGGACTTCGCGCCGTGCAGCACCCCGACCTGCCCGGCGGTGAGCGACGCCGCGTGCTGGCCGCTGTTGATCCCGTGGCCCGCCGCCTCGACGCCGATCAGCGCCACCTCGCCGTCGCCGAGGAACGGGTGGAAGATCCCGATCGCGTTCGAGCCGCCGCCGACGCAGGCGATGACGTAGTCGGGGAGGGCACCGAGGTAGTGCAGGCTCTGCTCGCGCGACTCCTTGCCGATGATGACCTGGAAGTCGCGCACCATCCGGGGGTAGGGGTGCATCCCGACGACCGAGCCGATGATGTAGTAGGTCGTCTCGACATTCGTGACCCAGTCGCGGATCGCCTCGTTCGTCGCGTCCTTGAGGGTGCGGCTGCCGGAGGAGACCGGGCGGACCTCCGCGCCGAGCAGCCGCATCCGCGCCACGTTCGGGGCCTGGCGGGCGATGTCGAGTTCGCCCATGTAGACGATACATTCGAGACCGAGCATCGCGCAGATCGTGGCGGTCGCGACGCCGTGCTGGCCCGCGCCGGTCTCCGCGATGATCCGCTTCTTGCCCATTCGCGCCGCCAGCAAGCCCTGGCCGAGGGCGTTGTTGATCTTGTGCGAGCCGGTGTGGGCCAGGTCCTCGCGCTTGAGATAGATCTGCGCCCCGCCGATCCGCTTCGTCAGCGCCTTGGCGTGGTAGAACGGCGTCGGGCGACCGACATACTCCGCCTCCAACCGCGCGAACTCGGCCATGAACGTCGGGTCCTTCAGCGCCTCCTCGTAGGCCGCTTCCAACTCGTCGAGCGCGCCCATCACCGTCTCGGGCGCGTATTTCCCGCCGAACTCCCCGAAACGCCCGCGCACATCCGGCTCAGATGTGAACGCGGAACGGGGAACGCGGAACGCGGAATTTGCTGTCGCGTCCTGATCCGTGGTTGTGCCTGTTGGTGTCATCTCTGTCCTATCCTTGCCGGGCGGGCGCAAGCCTCGCCCGGCGCTCTGTCATTCCGCGTTCCGACTTCCCCGTTCCGCGTTCACCCCAATCCGACCGCCGTCTGCACCCGCTTCAGCGTCGCCTGGGCGCGCGGGGCGATCCGATCGGCACCGCGCCGGATGAGGGCTTCCAGATGATCGGGATTGGCGCGCAGCTCGTTGTAGCGCTCCTGGATCGGGCGCAGCGTCTCGATCACCCGCTCGGCCAGCGCTTTCTTCAGATCGCCATAACCCTTGCCCGCGAACTCCTGCTCGATCTCCTCGCGCGCTTGCCCGGAGAGGAGTTGGTACATCTCCAGCAGGTTGAACAGGCCGGGGCGCGACTCGTCGAAGCGGATCTCGCGCCCCGAATCGGTGACCGCGCGCATGATCTTGCGGCGATTCACGTCGGTCGGCGCGAGGAGTTCGAGCGACCCTTCCGGCTCGCTCTTCGACATCTTGCGGGTCGGCTCGGCCAGCGACATAATCCGCGCGCCGGTCGTGCTGATATGCGGCCTCGGCAGCACGAAAAGATCCTTGCCGTAGCGGGTATTCATCCGCTCGGCCACGTCGCGGGTCAGCTCGATATGCTGCTTCTGATCGTCGCCCACCGGCACGAGATCGGTGTCGTAGAGCAGGATATCGGCGGCCATCAGCGCCGGGTAGGCGAAGAGCCCGGTCGAGGCGCGCTCCGTCCCCTCGCGCGCCGCCTTGTCCTTGAACTGGGTCATCCGCTCCAGCCAGCCCATCGGCGTGAAACAGTTGAGGATCCAGGCCAGTTCGGCGTGCGCGCTGACGTGCGACTGGACGAAGACCGAGACGCGGTCCGGGTCGAGCCCGGAGGCGAAGAAGACGGCGGCGAGCTCGCGCGTCGCCTCGTGCAGCGCGGCGGCATCCTGCGGCACGGTGATCGCGTGCAGATCGACGATGCAGAAGCTGTTGTCGTTCTGGTCCTGCTCGGCGACCCAGCGCTTGATCGCCCCCAGGTAATTGCCGAGGTGCAGCGCGCCGCTCGGCTGGATCCCCGAGAAGACGCGCGGCTTCGCCTTGGTCGCCGTTGCGGTCGCCGGTGCGGTCATCGTCGCGGTGGACATGGTCGCTGTTCCTCCTCTGTCATCGGTCGGTCGGTATGCTTATCGCTGTGCGCTAGCTGCGCCTATACTGCGTTGTGCCAATAGAACTGCCTGATGATGCCGCGTTGGCAGACTCGTTGTTGGAGCCGCAAGCGGTAGGCATTGTCGCGTCTCATGCCGCCCCCTGTCGCGCCGCGTCGGCCGCGCGCACCGCCGCGATGAAAGCGCGGATCTTGGCCGGGTCTTTAGCCTTGTCGGTCTCCACGCCGCTGCTCACATCGACCCCGAACGGCGCGACCGCGCGGATTGCCGCGCCGACGGTCTCCGGGGTCAGTCCCCCGGCCAGGAAGAGGGGCCAGAGGCGGGCGAGGGTCGCGGCGGCTGCCCAATCGGCCTGGATGCCGGTGCCGCCGTAGGCACCGGGGACGTGGGCATCGATCAGCGGCGTCAGCGGCTGGCCGAGCGGGCCGGGCTCGCGCGGCCCGAGCATCGTGGTGGCCGAGGTCAGGCGCTCGCGGACCCGCACCAGGCTCTCGCCCGCCGCGACGCGGACCGAGCGGAGGATTGGACGGGCGAGTCGAGCGAGATCGGCGGGCTGCTCGTCGCCGCTCAGTTGCACCAGGTCGAGCCCGACCTCATCGGCAATGGCGTTGATCCGCGCCGGATCCTCGTTGACGAACAGCCCGACCACCAGGATGCCATGCCCAGCCGCGCGGAGTTCCCGGACGATCGCGCTCGCTGTCTCCGGCGCGATGTTGCGGTGGCTCGGCGGGTAGAAGACCAGGCTGAGGAGATCGGCCCCGGCCTCCGCCGCGACGAGGGCGTTCTCCGCCGTCCTGACCCCGCAGATCTTGACTAGCGTGCTCACAATCGCCCCAGCAGCGCGCGGATCGCCGCGCCCCGGTCGGGCGCTTTGACCAGCGATTCGCCGACGAGGATCGCCCCGACGCCCGCCGCCTCGAGTCGTCGCACATCGTCCGCCGTGCCGATCCCGCTCTCCCCGACGACCATCACCCCCGCCGGGATGAGCGGGGCCAGCCGCTCGGTCGTCGCCAGATCGACGCGGAACGAATGGAGATCGCGGTTGTTAATCCCGATCAGTGTCGCGCCCGCCGCCAGCGCCCGCTCGGTCTCGCCCTCGTTGTGGACCTCCACCAGCGCGGCCATCCCCCAGCCGAGCGCGGCGGCGTGGAGATCGCGCAGGGCCGCATCATCCAGCATCGCCACGATCAGCAGGATCGCGTCGGCCCCCGCCGCCCGCGCCTCGGCGATCTGGTAGCGGTCGAGCAGGAAGTCTTTGCGCAATATCGGGCTCGGCGATGGCGCGGCGACCGACAGCGCCTTGATCTCGCGCAGATGGTCGAGGCTGCCCCCGAAGAATTCCTCGTCGGTCAGGACCGAGATCGCGTCGGCCCCCGCCGCCAGATAGTCGGCGGCGATCGTCGTCGGCTCGAACGGCTCGATCAGGATCCCCTTCGACGGCGACGCGCCCTTCACCTCGGCGATGATCCGCATCCCCGGCGCGGCGAGCGCGGCGGCGAAGCCCAGGGCCGGGGCGCTCGCCGCCGCCTCGCGCTCGACCTGCGCCTGCGGGTGGCGCCCCTTGCGCGCGGCGACCTCGCGGCGCTTGTGCGCGACGATCCGTTCGAGGAAGGTGGCGGCGTTGGCTGTCTGTGTCATCGTGGCCTCTCCGCTGATTCCCGGCGTGTACGTTGCCGCTCAGGCGCGCTGGACGAGTTGGCCGCCCTGGCCGTGCGGCGTGACCGCCGCGTCGTCACCGAAGCTCTGCGTCAGCGCGACCAGTTCGGCCAGCTTGCGCTTCGCCGCGCCGGAGGCGAGCGCCTGGCGGGCGAGGGCGATCCCGTCGCCCCAGGTGGGGGCGACCCCAGCGACATAGAGGACGGCGGCGGCGTTGATCAGGACAACCCCACGCCGCGCGCCGTTGCCGCCGTCGAAGAGTTCGTTGATGATCGTGACGTTATTCTCGACCGTGCCGCCGACGATCTCCGCCGCCGCGCCGCGCGTCAGGCCGAATTGCTCCGGCGTCACCTCGTAGGTCTCGATCGTCGGTCGGTCGCCGCCGCGCACCTCGCAGACGAGGGTCGGCCCGGCGATCGAGACCTCGTCCAAGCCTTCGAGGCCGTGGACGAGGATCGCGTGGCGCGTGCCCATCAGGGCCAGTGAGCGCCCGAGGCGTTCGACCAGCGCCCGCTCCGGCACCCCGATCAGCTGCGACTGCGCGCGGGCCGGATTCGTCAGCGGACCGAGGAGGTTAAAGACCGTGCGAATCCCGATCTCGCGGCGCGGCGGCCCGGCGAAGCGCATCGCCGGGTGGAAGGCCGGCGCGTACATGAAGCCGATCCCGATCTCCCGGATGCAGCGCGCGACCTCCTCCGGCGTCGCCTCGATCCGCACGCCCAGCCCTTCGAGGACATCGGCGCTGCCGCACTTGCTCGACGCCGAGCGGTTGCCGTGCTTCGCCAGGCGCGCGCCCGCCGCCGCCGCGACGATCGCCGCCGCGGTCGAGATGTTGAACGAGCCGCTGTTGTCGCCCCCGGTGCCGCAGCAGTCGACGATCTGATACTCGTCCGGCAGCGGCACTTGCAGCGCCTTGGCGCGCATCACCTCCGCGAACCCGGCGATCTCCTCGTCGGTCTCGCCGCGCATCCGCAACGCCGTGACGAGCGCGCCGAATTGCGCCCCCGTCGCGCCGCCGGTCATGATCTCCTCCATGACTGTCCGCGCCCGCTCGCGGCTCAGCGTCCCGCCCTCGATGATTTCGCGCAGCGCGTCTTTGATCATGGTGTCCTCCGAGTCGTCAGTCGTCAGTCGTCAGTGAGTGACGGCGAACGCCGTTGGTTGTCCCCTTGGGTCAGTGGCTATCTCCGGCATATCGTCCCTTCCCTGACGACTGACGACTGACGACTGACGACTCAAAAAGTTACGTAGCATCTCATGGCCGTGCTCGGTCAGGATCGCCTCGGGGTGGAACTGCACCCCCTCGACTGCGTACCGACGGTGGCGTAGGCCCATGATGATTCCATCGGTGGTCTCCGCGCTGATTTCCAAGCAGTCGGGGAGAGTGTCGCGCTCGACAATCAGCGAGTGGTAGCGGGTAGCGGTGAACTCCTGCGGCAAATCGGCGAAAACCCCGCGCCCGTCGTGCCGGATGGCCGAGAGCTTGCCGTGCATCACGACCGGCGCGCGCACGATCTCCCCGCCGAACGCCGCCCCGATCGCCTGATGCCCGAGGCAGACCCCCAGGATCGGCACTTGCCCGGCTAACTCGCGGATGATCGCGACCGAGATCCCCGCCTCCTGCGGCGTGCACGGACCTGGCGAGATCACGATCCGTTCCGGTACCAGCGCGCGCACCTCCCCGACGGTGAGCGCGTCGTTGCGCCGCACGACCACCTCCGCGCCCAATTCGCAGAGATACTGGTAGAGGTTGTAGGTGAAGGAGTCGTAGTTATCGATCAAGAGAATCATCGGCTTCGCTCCGCTCTGAGTAGTCGCGAGTCGTGGGTCGTGAGTCGTGAGAACTGTTTGCAAGCGGCTACCTGTTTGCGAATCGGCTAGCCGCTGGGAGCAAGCATCTCACGACTCACGACCCACGACTCACGATTCGTCATTAACCATCTCCTCGGCCAGATCGACCGCGCGCAGGGAGCCGCCGAGCTTGTGGAAGCACTCGGCGTATTCGCGCGCGGGGTCGCTGTCGGCGACGATGCCGCCGCCCGCTTGCAGCGAGACGATTCCATCCTTGACGACCATCGTCCGCAGGGTGATCGCCGTGTCCAGCGCGCCATCGAAGCCGACGTAGCCAACCGCGCCGGAGTAGGGGCCGCGCCGGTCGCGCTCCAACTCGGCGATGATCTCCATCGCGCGGATTTTGGGCGCGCCGGAGACGGTGCCGGCGGGGAAGCAGGCGCGCAGGGCATCGACCCCGCGCAGCTCTGGCCGCAACTCCCCCTCCACATTCGAGACGAGGTGCATGACGTGCGAATAGCGCTCGACCGTCAGCAGCTTCGGCACGCGCACCGTGCCGGGGACCGCGACCCGCCCGACATCGTTGCGCCCCAGATCGACCAGCATGATGTGCTCGGCGCGTTCCTTCTCGTCGGCCAGCAAGCGCGCCGCGAGCGCCGCATCCTCCACCTCGTCCGCGCCTCGCGGGTAGGTCCCGGCGATCGGGTGGTTGGTCACGATCCCGTCTTCGAGCCGCACCAGCAGTTCGGGCGACGCGCCAACGATCTGGAAGTCGCCGAACTGCAGGAAGTACATGTAGGGGGAGGGGTTGACCGCGCGCAAGGCGCGATAGATCGTGAACGGATCGGCGGCGGTCGGGCGGTCGAGGCGCTGGGAGAGGACGACCTGGAAGATGTCGCCGGCGGCGATATACTCCTGTGCCCGCCGCACCTTCGCCTCGTACTCGGCCTGCGTCGTGTTGTGGACCGGCGCGGCGTCGAAATACTCGGGGTGGCGGTTGGCGATCGGCGCGGGGGTCAGCGGGGCGCGCAGCCGTCGCAGCAATTCCGCGATCTTCGCCTCGGCCCGCGCATAGGCAGCGGCGACATCGCCCCCGGTACTCTCCGGCAGGACGTGGGCGACGACCTTGACGCGGCGGCGCACATGATCGAAGACGAGCAGCGCGTCGGCCAGCAGGAAGACGCCATCCGGCAGGCCGAGGGCGTCACGCTCCGGCACCGCCAACCGCTCGAAGTAGCGGATCGCCTCATAGCCGAGGTAGCCGACCGCGCCGCCGCTGAACCGGGGCAATCCGGGCGCGGCGACCGTGCGGTAGCGGGCCAATTCCTCGTCGAGCGCCGCCAGCGGGTCGGCGAACGGTCGCTCGACGATCGCGCCATCCGCCTCGGTCCGTCGCAGCGTGCCATCGTGCAGGCGCAGGGTGCAGAGCGGGTCCGCGCCGATGAACGAGTAGCGCGCGACGCGTTCGCCCCCCTCGACACTCTCCAGCAGGAAGCCCTGACGCTCGTGGCCGACGACCTTAAGATAGGCCGAGACCGGAGTCTCCAGATCGGCCAGAACTTCGCGGAAGATCGGGATGCAGTTGACGCCCCTCTCGCGCACCAGGGTTTCCACCGCGTCGAGGCTGGGGGTGAGTTCGCTGCTCCCCCGCGCCGCGCCGCGCCGCTCGACCGTGACCGTCATCGCCTGCCCTCCGTGCCGGGGCCGCGACGGTCCGGGTGGCCGCGCGGCGGGCAACAAAAAACCCTCGTCCGCCAGGGACGAGGGAATCACTTCCACCCGTGGTGCCACCCTAATCGCGACGCCCTCGCGGCGCGTCGCCTCTACAGGTACGGGAGCGGCCATAGCCGTGCTCCGATACCCAGCTCCCGGATAACGGTGGAGTTCCCGGCGACGCCTACTTGCTCAACGGCGAGACGCATGTCTCATCGAACGTTCGGGCCGCGACTCACGGAGCCATTCACCACGCGCGCCGGTGTCGGCTTGCACCACCCGCCGACTCTCTGTACCGCGCCTTCGTCGCTACTCGTTCCGCTCTGCGTCATTCGTGCGTATTCACTTGGGTTCACTCTAGCACGCCCGCGGTGAGTCCGTCAAGGCGGGGAGGACGATTTACCGCAGAGGCGCGGAGACGCAGAGAATCGCAGAGAACGGGAGAAGGGAATGATCAAGAAGGCAGGGGGCGGAAGATGAGTCCCCTCATCAGTATTCCCCGATCATTCGTTCTCTTTTCGCCTCTGCGGCCCTCTGCGTCTCCGCGCCTCTGCGGCGAACTCGTTCTACCGCGTTAGTGGTGGATCCAGACCGGCGTCCCGATCGAGGACCAGTCGAAGATCCACTTCGCCGCCCAGACCGGGGTGCCGACGCAGCCGTGGCTCGTGGCGCGGATACCGAAATTATTGTGCCAGTAGACGCCGTGGATCGCATCGCCGTTGTAGTCGAAGTACATCACCCACGGCACATCCGGCTGGAAATAATATTCCTCACTCCCCTTCGGGAAGCCGCCCTCCATATCCTGCGACTTGTAGTAGGTGTGGATATAGAAGGTGCCAGTCGGGGTCTCCCAATCGGGGCGACCGGTGCTGACCGCCACATCGAAGATGATCTCGCCGCCCTCCCAGACGTAGAGGTGCTGCTCGGAGATGTTGACCTCGATGTAGGCGTTGCCGAGGTCGGGGCGCGGCTCCGTCGGCCCTGTCGGCTTCGGGGTCGGGGTGGCGGTGGGGGGGATCGCAGTCGCAGTCGGGATCGGGGTGGCTGTCGGCGGGATCGGGGTCGGTGTGGCGAAGAGTTGCTCATCGTAGTCGGGCACGTTCTGGAGGCGCGGGACCGACGCCGTGTTCAGCTTCTTCTCCTGCGCCATCTGCGCCCCGAGCAGGCCGAGCAGCACGCGGTAGGGTGCCGCATTCTCGGGGTGTAGCTCGAAGCGGTTGCGCTCGAAGTATTGGACGGTGTAGGTCTTGCCATCGACCGCGTTCTTCTCCAGAAACGGCTCACTGAGCGGGTAGCCGAACTGATCGAGCGCGCCGTTCGTCCTGTAATAGTCCAGGAACTCGCCCGCCACGGAGTGCTTGGTTTCGGGGAAATACTTCGACCCGGCGGGGGCTTGGTCTTCCGCGATCGGGTTCATCGCGGCGTTGCCGAAGACCTTCTCGGCGTTCTTCCGTCCGAGCTGACCGAGGATGATGTCCCACGGCGCGGCATTCTCGGGATGGCTCTCCAGCCGCGCGCGCTCGAAGTACTGGACGGTGTAGGTCTTGCCGTCGAGTTCGCTCTTCTCCTGGAACGCCTCGGTGATCGGGTAGCCATAGACGGCCAGCCCGCCGTGCGCGCGCCAGTACTTGAGGAACGGCGCGCCGACATTATGACCGGTTTGTGGGAAATAGACCGTCGCCGGTGGCTCCGCGCCCACCATCGCGATCGGGATGAGCAATGCCATCAGCGCTACCGCCACCACACCAACGAGCCAACGTTTCATCCGGCCATACCCTCCGCTGCCATTCGACTAACAGACACCATCGTCTCCCACCACGAATAACGAGTGGTGGCCGGAGAAGTTGTCGTGCAACCCGCCAGCGAGAATGTACCACGCGCGCGATCGGGCGACAAGGCAATTTGACCCGTCTCGCGGCATTCGTACAGCGATCCATGACCTTTGTACTAGGAGATTTGGCTGGGATTATCGGCCCCGAGGTTGTGCGCGGCATATACAAGATCGAACGAGTCCATACCGCTGGCATCGCGTCGTCGTGGGGGAGGGGTTGGTCGGGATCCCCGGCGGAGATCAGCGCAGTCCACGCAGATATGGATACGTGTAGATCCCCGTACTGTGCCCATCCGCCCAGATCGGCATGATGGCATAGCGCCCGATCTGCTGGATATCGACGAGCTCCGCCTGTTCCGGGGTGAGTCGCGCGGTGTGGTCGAGCATCCCCGGTCGCCCCCCCTCGCCGCGACAGGTGGCGCAGGGGCAGGCCCAGCGCAGGCGCTCGAAGTCGTAGACACTTTCCACGCCATCGGTCCACTCGATCCGCACGAAACGCGCGTCCACGTCGGCGGTGATCGCATTCGGTTCCGGGGTCTCCCCGCTCATCTTGCTCGCCGTCCCTTCTCGCCCAGCTGCTCTTGCGCCATGATTTGCGGGATCCCCCTGATCGAAGATCGAAGGTCTGCGGGCATGGGATCGATCAACCCTGAGACCGCACTCTGACTTTCGACCTTCGACCTTCGACCAGGGAGGGTCACACGCGCCGCTACAGGTGCGCCCGGAAATAGTCGGCCAGGCGCGTTTCCTGGTATTCGAGACCCTTGGCGTCGCGCGGCATGTGGCGTTCGCCGGGGAAGAGGACCAGATCGTACTCCTTGCCCGCCGCCGTGAGGGCGGCGATCAGGCGGGCGGTGTGACGGAAGTGGACATTCTCGTCGATCAGCCCGTGGATCAGCAGCAGCTTACCGCGCAGCGCCGCGACGTGGGCGAGCGCCGCGCTCTCGCGGTAGCCATCGGCGTTGCTGGCGGGGTGGCCCATGTAGCGCTCGGTGTAGTGCGTGTCGTAGCCGTCCCAGGCGGTGACCGGCGCGCCCGCGACGCCGACTTTGAAGACATCCGGGGCGCGCAAGAGGGCCATGCAGGTCATATAGCCGCCATAACTCCAGCCGTAGATGCCGACCCGCGCGCCGTCCACGGACGCGCGTTCGCTCAGCCAGCGCACCCCCGCGACCTGATCGGCGACTTCCGGGCGACCCATATCCCCGGCGAGCGCCGCCTCGAAGCGCAGCCCGCGATTGGCGCTGCCGCGATTGTCCACCTTCAGCACCACGTAGCCCTGCTGGGCGAGGTATTGTGCGCGGAGATCGACCGTCAGCGGCCAATTGTCGGTGACCGTCTGCACGTGCGGCCCGCCATAGACCGAGACGATCAACGGGTAGCGTCGCTCATCCCGGCCCGCGCCGGGCGGGGCGTAGATCGCGGCCTGCAAGGTCACGCCCTCGTCGGTTTGGAAGCTGGTCAGTTCCGGGACCGGCAGGCCGAGCGCCGCCGCAGTCGCCCCCTCATCGGCGAAGAGGGTGGCGACCACAGCATTGCCGTCGAGGCGGCGCACCGTCAGGGTCGGCGCGGCGGCGAGCGAACCGTGTCGATCGACGTAGAGCCCGGCGGCGGGCGAGACGACCGCCTCGTGCCAGCCCGGCCCCTCGGTGATCCGCTCGATTGAGCCACCGTCTAAGCCGACGCGGTAGAGGTGGCGTTCCGTGACACCCTCGCGGGTGCCGTGGAAGTAGGCGACCCGCCGCTCGGCGTCGAGCGCGGCGACACCAGTGACGATCCAGTCGCCCGCCGTGAGGGTGCGAATCTCGCCGCCGTCGGCGGCGTGGAGCGCGAGGTGCCGGAAGCCGCTCCGCTCGTGCGACCAGAGGAATTCGCCCGAGGGGAGGAAGCGCAGATCGTCGGCGAGGTTGAGCCAGGGATCGCCCCGCTCCTCGATCAGCGTCGTCGCGCTGCCATTCATACCAAAGGTGACGAGACGCAAGCTACGCTGATCGCGCGCCTCGATCTGGGCGGTCAGGGTGCCGTCCGGTCGCCAGGCAATGCGCGCGAGGTAGATGTCGTCGTCCGCGCCGAGGTCCAGCCAGCGTGTCTCGCCCGCGCCGGCCACGGGGAGGATGCCGAGCCGCACCCGCGCATTCGGCTGGCCGGCGAATGGGTAGCGGTGCTCCTCGACGATCGGCGTGTCGGCTCCCTGATGGACGATCGGGTAGAGCGGGATGTGACTGCTGTCGGCCCGGACATACGCGAGTTGCCGACTGTCGAGGCTCCACCAGAACCCTTTGGCCCGCCCCATCTCCTCCTGGGCGATGTATTCGGCGACGCCGTTGGTGATCCCGCCGCCAGCGCCGCTCGTTAATCGGCGCGGCCCCTCGTCGCCCGCCAGCGCGGTCACCCACAACTCGTCGCCGCGCACGAAGGCGACCTGGCGGCCATCCGGGCTGAGGGTCGCATCCAGCGCGCCCTCGGTGCCGGGCAGTTTGGTCAGCGGGCCATCACCGCGCCGCGCGTGGAGCGCCCCGCCGCGCGGCACCAGCAGCACGGTCGGGCCGTCGTCCCCTTCCCGAACGAACTGGTAGTCGGTCACACCGCGCTCGCGCGTGCGGCTGCGCTCGCGCCGCAACTGCTCCTCGATCGAGAACTCGCCCGCGTTGGCGACGACCGCCGCGTCGTCGGTCAGCGAGCGGCGCTCGCCGGAGGCGAGATCGTAGCGCCAGAGTTGCTGCTCCAGTGTCCCCTCGCCGCTGAACAGGTAGGTCACCGCCGCGCCATCCGGCGTGAACTCGACGCGGCGCGGCGCGGTCGTCCCCGGTCGCGGGTAGCGCGCCACATCGGCCAGGGTCAGCTCGGTCGGCGGGCGATTTGGGTCGGTCATTAGTCCCTCACTGGTGTACGGCTCTGCTGATGGGGGAGAGCGGCTCTCACCCCCGGCTCGCATCCGGATGAACCGGATTTATCCTGCTGCAAGTCAGGACAATGTCCGCTCGCCACCCCCTCTCCCAATTCTGGGAGAGGGGGAAAAGGCATTGCAGGGCAGCGGTCCCCACCCTCCCCGCCGCGGGGAGGGTGGGGACCGCTGCCCCTAAATCGAGCGCAGGCGCGGCACGACCTCGTCCACGAAGAGTTGGTATTGATCCATGCTGGGGAAGTCGGCGAACTTGAGCATCATGTGGCGCACGCCGAACGCCCCGAAGCGATCGATCTCCGCCGCGACCTCCTCCGGCGTCCCGGCGATCCGGTAGATGTTGGGGCGGACCGGATCGATCCGCTCGACCGTCGCCGCGTCGCGCCCGATGGCGATGTGCGCGTAGTAGCTCAGCAGGATGTCGTCGGGGTTGCGCCCGACATCGGCGCAGTGCCGGTGCAGGATCGCGACCTTCGCCCCATATGCCTCAAGCGGCGCGAAGCCGATATTCCACCAGTCGGCCAGTTCCGCCGCGACGCGCAGCGTCTTCTTCTCGCCACCGCCGCCGATCAGGACCGGGGGCGGGGTGGGGTGGCGCGGCGAACAGTAGGCACCGTCGATCCGGTAATGCTCCCCCTGGTACGACGCGGGCGACTCGCGCCACATCAGGCGCATGATCTCCACCGTCTCGCGCAACTGGGCGATTCGCGTCCCAGGGCCGGGGTAGGGGTAGCCATAGGCGCGATATTCGTCTTCCTTCCAGCCCGCGCCGATCCCCAGGATCAGCCGCCCGCCACTGTGCGCGTGCAGCATCGCCGCCGCCTTCGCGGTCAGCGCAGGGTTGCGGTACGACTGGCCCAGAGTCAGCGAGCCGACGCGCAGAGTCGGGAACTCGGCGGCGTGGTAGCTCATCGCCGTCCACGCTTCCAGGGTCGGCAGATCATCCCACTGGAAATGATCCTCGACCCAGAAGGTGGTGAACGGCGGCCGCAGCGCGGCGAGGAAGCGGCGATTGTCTTCGAGCATCGTGGTGGTGTTGTCGCGGGTGCGCGATGTCGGTTGCAAGACCCAGCCAAACTCCAGCGCCATTGTCGTATCCCTCCTTGATGGTAGCGAGGATAGTAGCGAGCCGCGCTGCGGGCGATAGGGGCGCAGTATAGCGCAGTCGCGCGCACGCCCCGTGCGCTGCCGCCCTCGCGCATGAACCGCGCGGCGGGCGTATCTAACTATTGTCCGGGACGGTCGTGGCGTGTAGAATACGCCGCGAGCATGGCCGATCGGCAGGTCTGGAGCGCGGGGAGCGCGAGGTCGATGTAGCGCCGGGACTCGCCCCGAGGCGGCGAGTTGACGAGGTGGGGGCTTATCGAACGATTCGGCGGGTGGCCCCCCGGCTGGCACGGTCGTCACGGACGGAGCAAACTGCGGGCGTGAGCCCGCAACAAAGGACGTCCGGCGTGCAATGTGGCTCTCGGTTCGGTCTGTGCGCGAGCGGGAACGCTCCGTCAGGCCGCTGATGCCGCGATCCTTAGTCTGAATCCTGTTTTCCTCCCCTCCCGCACTCCCACGCTGACCGATCGCAGTGAGGCCATGCTCGCCAATCCCGCGCCCGGTGCGCGGGACGGGTTGATCATTGCCAGCGAAAGGTGGAGTGCGCGGATGTGCGGGATTTTTGGCTATGTGGGGCAGCCGACCGAGGTCGGGCCGATGGTCCTCGGGGCGCTGAAGCAGTTGGAATATCGCGGTTATGACTCCTGGGGGGTGGCGACGCGCGACGGCGGCCGCGTGGCGGTGGAGAAGCAGACGGGCAAGATCGGCACCGCGACGGTGACCCTGCCGACCTCGCCGATCGGCTTCGGCCACACCCGCTGGGCGACGCACGGCGGCGTGACCGACGCCAACGCCCACCCCCACCTCGACGAAAGTGGGCGGCTGGCGGTTATTCACAACGGGATCATCGAGAACTTCCGCGAACTGCGCGACGAATTGGTGGCGCGCGGCCACCAGTTCCGCTCCGACACCGACACCGAGGTGGTCGTCCATCTCGTCGAAGAGGGAATCGCCGGGGGGCAGTCGCTGGTCGACGCGACCCGCAAGACGTTCGCGCGGCTGCACGGCCTGAACGCGATCATCGTCATGGATGTGACGCAGAACGAGCTGGTGGCGGTGAAGACGATCTCGCCGCTGATCGTCGGCCTCGGGCGCGGCGCGAACTACGTCGCCTCCGACACGACCGCGCTCGTCGAGTACACGCGCGATGTCGTCTACCTCGAAGACAATCAGGTGGCCGTCCTGCGCCCGGACGAGGTGATCCTGCTCGATCTGCACACCGGCGCGCCGCTGCCGCTGCGCCGCGAGCGGGTCGATTGGGACGCCGGCGACATGGGACTCGGCGGCTATCCCGACTTCATGTCGAAGGAGATGGCCGAGCAGGGGCGGGTTGTGCGGCAGGTCGCGACCGGCTACACCGAGTACGCCCGCGCCCTCTCCGACACGATCTGGGAGTCGTATGGCACCTTCCTGGTCGGTTGCGGCACTGCGTCGTATGCGGCGCTGACCGGCTCCTACCTCTTCAGTCGGATCGCGCGGCGGCACGTCAACGCAGTCCTCGGCTCGGAGTTCAAGTATCAGGAGCATTTCCTGACCAACCGCAGCCTGGCGCTGGCCCTCTCGCAGAGCGGCGAGACGGCGGACATCATCGAGGCGATGGTGACCTCGCGCGCGCGGGGGGCGAAGATCGGGGCGCTGGTCAACGTGCGCGGCTCGACCCTCGACCGGATGGCCGACCTCAGCATCCCGCTCGGCGCGGGGCCGGAGCAGTGCGTCCTCTCAACCAAGGCGTACATCGCCAAGCTGGCGATCCTGACCCTGACCGCGCACACCCTGGCCGGGACGCCGGAGATCGCGCGCGACATCCTCCTCCGCGCGGCCGACGCGCTCGACCGCTTCCTGGCCGAGGGGGGCTCGGCGCGCGTCCGCGCCGTGGCCGAGCAGATCGCCGGGGCCGACCACCTCTACGTGATCGGGCGCGGGCTGAACTACCCGACCGCGCTGGAGGCGGCGCTGAAGATCAAGGAGGTCAGCTACGTCCACGCCGAGGGTTTCGCGGCGGGCGAGCTGAAGCACGGCGTGATCGCCCTGCTGACGGCGGGGACGCCTTGCCTCGTCTTCGCGCCGATCGATGAGACGCGCGCCGACATCCTCTCCGGGGCGATGGAGATGAAGTCGCGCGGCGGGCTGATCATCGGGATCTCGCCGCTGCACGACCCGGTCTTCGACCTCCACCTGCCGGTCGCCGACGTGGGCGATGCCTCGCCGATCGTCAACGCCCTGCCCGCGCAACTCCTCGGCTACCACCTCGCCAAGCTGCGCGGCTACGACCCCGACAAGCCGCGCAACCTCGCGAAGAGTGTCACGGTGAAGTAGGGGCGGCATCGACCTCTGTGCCCAGCCAGTGATTTGTAACGGGAAATATCTATGCCGGGCTCGGTCGCAATCGCGACCGAGCCCGGCATATAGTAATCTGTGCTAACAAGTCGGGACGTCATCGAAGTCGCGACCACCCAATAGCCCTTCCGGTACCACCCGCCGTATCGCGCGGGACTTTTGTGCGATTGCGCTGGCTACCTCACCGCGCTACTGTACGGTCTGATTACACAATTACTGAGATTGAGGGATGGGTATGGTGCGACAGGGACAGGGTAGCCGCCGTGGCCTTATGGCCGCTTTGCGCGGGTTCTTCGGCGGGTCTTCCGAGTCGGAATGGACGTATGAATCAACCGCAAGAGCGCCCGCGCACCAGCCGACGAGACAAGCGCCCGTAGGGGCGCCTGCACCGCCGCCCCGACCCGCCCTGCCGTCGGACTATCGGTGGCCGAGCGATCGACTCCGGCCCCATCCCGGTGAGGTGGTGGGTGATCCCGTCGACGGTGTGGTACCCGCCGCACCCGCCTATCGCCTCCGCGAGGACTTTCTCACGCCGACCGAGTCGGTCTTCTTCGTCGTCCTGCGCGAGGTGGTCGCCGACCGCTGGCTAATCATGTCGAAGGTGCGTCTCGCCGACCTCGTCCATGCCCCATCCGGCCCCGAATGGCAGGCCGCTTGGAACAAGATTAGCCGCAAGCATGTTGACTTCGTTCTTTGTGATCCGGCCACGATCCGCCCGTTAGTGGTGCTTGAACTGGATGACCGGTCCCATCGTCGCCCCGACCGTATCGAGCGCGATGCCTTCGTCGATCGGGTCTTCGCCGATGCTGCGCTACCAATCCTGCATATTCCTGTCCGGCGCAACTATGATCGAGCAGGGCTGCAAGATCAGGTATTACGGGCGCTGACGCCGGTAGGGGCGGGAAGGATTCCTGTACCACCCCCTGCGACACGGGGTACCCACCCGCGCGCCGATGCGCCGCTCGGTCTAAATGAATCGGAACACGCCCCTGCGAACGTTGTGGTGGGGAGATGCGTCGCCGCGTGGCCAGGAAGGGCGCGCACACCGGGGAGACATTTTGGGGTTGTTCTAACTTCCCTCGGTGTCGCCACATCGTGCCGAGCTGACGCGCCGTCAATCGCACGGGTGTCACAACCGCTAAGTTACCGCTGCCTTGGCCTTGTACCATCAGCGCAGAGGAAGACGACCCGGTCGCCCGCCTCCAATGGTAGGTTAGTGATCTGATCGAAGGTGTAGCGCCGCTCGCCGCGCTGTACGCCGAGGATGAGGGTGCCGACGAGATCGGGCAGGGCGCTGGCGGGCTGACCGGCTTCGCCCTGCGCCACGACGCGCTCGGCGGCGTCCACGCCGCGCCCGAACGAGAGGAGGTCTTCGAGGAACAGTGGGACGGCCCGCTGGCGCACCGCCGCGCCCATCAGTCGCCCGCCGGAGAGGGAGGGCGAGACGACGAGGTTCGCGCCGGTGCGGTAGAGGAGCTTGATATTCTCCTCCTCGCGCGCGGACGCCACCAGCCAGACCGCCGGGGCCAGGCTGCGCACCGTCAGACAGATCAGCACGCAG
>CADCWN010000050.1 GCA_902806415.1 uncultured Thermomicrobiales bacterium
CTCCTGCGACTAGCGGAGCAAGAGTTCGATGCCATCATAACGATCGACCAAAGTATGCATTATCAGCAACCGCTCCAAACGGTGCGGCTAGCGATCATCCTCTTAACTGCACCCAACAATCGATTCGAGACCTTAGAACCTCTCATGGGTCGAGTTCGCGAAGCGCTTTCAGACCTTCGCGGTTATGCTCTTGTCGGGATCGGATCCCATGATGGAGGTAGCAATGGTGTCGGGACTTTGCGATCCCCAAAAAGTAGTTGATTACTGAAAGGATGATGCGGATATGGCGATCACCTGGCGCGAGCTAACCCTGCCCGATTTCGGCCCGCTCGGGGAGCGCCCGGAGATTCCGGCGGCGCTCTACGCCGCGCGCTGCGCGCGAGCGTATGCGGCGGCCGCTGCCGACTGGCTGATCGTCTATGGCGACCGCGAGCACTACGCCAACCTCACCTACCTGACCGGCTACGATCCGCGCTTCGAGGAGGGGATCCTGCTCCTCGGCGCGGGCGGGCGGCGGATCCTGCTCGTCGGTAATGAAGGGCTCGACTACGCCAGCCTGCTGACCCTGCCGCTCGATGTCGTCCTCTGCCAGTCGCTCAGCCTGCCGGGGCAGGATCGCAGTCGGGCACCGCGCCTGGCGGACGTGCTGCGCACGGCGGGGCTCGGGGCGGGCCAGTCGCTGGCGCTCGTCGGCTGGAAGTACCTGGATCCCGACGAGTGGACCGGCAGCCTCCCCGGCTTCTTCGCCCCCGCGATGCTGGTCGATACCCTGCGCGACCTCGCGGGCGACCCGGCAGCGGTGCGCGACGCGACCCCGGTCCTGCTGCACCCCGTCGACGGCCTGCGCGCCAACGTCGAGGTCGCGCAGATCGCCGCGTTCGAGTGGGCGGCGGCGCGGGCGACGGCGGCGGTCGGGCGGATTCAGCGCGGCCTGCGCCCCGGTCTCAGCGAACTGGAAGCGGTCGGCTCGATGGGTTATGAGGGCGATCCGCTCTCCACCCATATCCTCTTCGCCTCCGGCACCGATCGGATCGTCGGACTGGGCAGTCCCGGTACGCGCCGGATCGCGCGCGGCGACGCCGTCACCTGCGGCTTCGGCTTCTGGGGTGGCCTCTGCGCCCGCGCCGGGCTCGTGGACGACGACAACCAGGAGTTCCTCGACCAGCTCGCGATCCCCTACTTCCGTGGCCTCGTCGCCTGGTACGAGATGGTCGGCGTCGGCGTGGCGGGCGGCGTCATCCACGAGCGGGTCACGGCGACCCTGGCCGAGGGCGGCCTGCGCCCGGCGCTCAACCCCGGTCACCTGACCGGACACGACGAGTGGGTCCACTCCCCGATCGTGCCGGGCGGCGAGCTGACGCTCCGCTCGGGGATGGCCTTCCAGTGCGACATCATCCCCACCCCGGCACCGCCCGGCTGGGCCGTGAACTGCGAGGATCCGGTCGTCTTCGCCGACGCCGCCCTGCGCGCAGAGTTGGCGGCGCGCTTCCCCGCTGTCTGGTCGCGGATCGCCGCGCGGCGAGTGTTCATGCGCCACGGCCTCGGCATCGCGATCGGCGACGACGTGCTGCCGCTCTCCACGATCCCCGCCTACCTCGCGCCCCTCTGGCTCGCCCCGTCGAAGGTGCTGGCGCAAGGGTAGAGGGACGATCACCGCAGAGGCGCGGAGGGCCGCAGAGAGGAAACGATTAAGCAGAGACGATGCTGTAATCCTCGTTCCTCCCTTCGTTCTCTGCGGCCCTCCGCGCCTCCGCGCCTCTGCGGTTCAATCGTCCTCTCCCGGCGCGCCCTCGATGACGAGCGGCCCGCCGTAGCGGTAGCGCTGCGCGGGGCGCTTGGTGCGCCGGTCGAACTCGCCCGGCACGCGCAGGAGGTCCCAACGCGAGCGCATCAGCGTCTGGAAGTTGCTGAGGTGCGTGTAGGCGCGCCCCTCGATCGCCTCGTGGACGCGGCGGAGATCGGCCATTGTGAAATGCTCGGGCAGCAATAGGAAGGCGAGCGGGGCGTAGCCAATCTTCTGTGCCAGGCGGCGGCGTGCATAGGCGGCGATCCGCGCGTGGTCGAAGGCGAGCGGTGGGAGGTCGTCGACCGGGAGCCAGTCGAGCGCCCCGACCCCCCGCCCGGCTTGCGCGGCGGCGTCGCCCTCGGGTGCTAGGAGCGCGTAGTAGGCGACCGAGAGGGTGCGACCGCGCGGATCGCGGTCGGGATCGTCGAAGGTGTAGAGCTGTTCGAGGTAGGCGACCTGGAGGCCCGTGCGCTCCGCGAGGAGGCGCATCGCCGCCGCATCGAGCCGTTCGCGCCCGCGCACAACCCCGCCCGGCAGTGCCCAGCTCCCCGCGAACGGTGCGACTTCGCGCCGCACCAGCAGCAAGGTCAATTGGCCCTCGCGCAGGGCGAAGCAAGCGACATCGACCGCGACGACCACCCGTTCCATGTCCACACCCACAGCGCCAACCGCCACTTGACAACTCCTCGCGCGCTTCGTTATATTACTACAATACTAACAGATAGTATTATTGATTGGGTGAGGTCGGACGACGGGGGTGTCTACGATGGTCAAACGCTGGGAACTCGCCGTCACGGGGCTAGGCTCCACCGCCCTGCTCCTCGCGGCGTGGGCGAAAGTCCTGCCCCTCGAGCTGACGGAGACGCTGGGCTTCGTCACCGGGGCGATCGGCGTCTGGCTGACGGTGAAGGAGAATATCTGGAGCTGGCCGATCGGGATCGCCAACAGCGCCTTCTTCGTCGCCCTCTTCTTCGATGCGCGCCTCTTCGCCGATATGGGGCTGCAACTCATCTACATCGCCCTCGGTTTCCTCGGCTGGTACTGGTGGCTGCGCGGCGGGGCGGATCGGACGATCTTGCGCGTCTCCCGCGCCAGCACGGCGACGTTGCTGACGCTCGCCGCGCTCGTCGTCGTCGCCACTGGCGGGCTGACCCTCTTCCTGCGCTCGATCGGCGATGCGGCACCGGTCCTCGACGCGTTGACCACGACCCTCAGCCTGGCCGCGCAGTATCTGCTGACGCGCAAGCTGCTCGAGAGCTGGTACGTCTGGATCGCCGCCGACATCATCTACATCGGACTCTACAGTTCGCGCGAACTCTACCTGACTGCGGCATTGTACGCCCTCTTCCTCGGCTTGTGCGTCTTGGGTCTGCGCGGCTGGCGCGGCTCGCTGATCCCCGCCCCCGCCCCGGCGCTGACCGTCGCCGCCGAGGGGGCGCGATGAGCGCAACGTCCGCCCGCTGGCGGGTCGGTGTTGTCATCGGCAAGTTCTACCCGCCGCATCGCGGCCACAAGTACCTCATCGACACGGCGGCAGCGGCGGTAGAGGAGCTGACCGTGATCGTCTGCGGCAAGGCGGAGCAGCTGATCAACGGGGATCTGCGCGCCGCCTGGCTGCGCGCGATCCATCCGACCGCGCGGGTGCTGGCGATCGACGACCACTATCCCGACGATGATTCGCGCCTCTGGGCCGCGTTGACGGTCGGCTGGCTCGGCGGCCCGCCCGATGTCGTCTTCACCTCCGAGGGGTACGGCGACGCCTACGCGCGCTACCTCGGCTGCGATCACATCCTGGTTGATCGCGCGCGTCGGATCGTCCCCTGCTCCGGCACGGCGATCCGCGCCGATCCGCTGGCACACTGGGCCTACCTGGAGCCGCCGGTGCGCGGATTCCTGGCGAAGCGCGTCTGTCTCGTCGGGGCCGAATCGACCGGCAAGACGACGCTGGCGGCGGCGCTCGCAGCGCACTATCGCACCGCCTGGGTGCCGGAATACGGGCGCGAATATGCCGAGGCGAAGCTGGCGCGTGGCGAGTACGACGCCTGGACGAGCGACGAATTCACGCAGATCGCCGCCGAGCAGTGCCGCCGCGAGGACGCCGCCGCTTGCCAGTCCGCCGGACTCCTGATCTGTGACACCGACGCCTTCGCCACGAGTATCTGGCACCGGCGCTACCTCGGCGCGCGCTCACCGGCGGTCGGGGCGCTCGCCGACAGCTATCGCCCGGACCTCTATCTGCTGACCGACGTTGCCATCCCCTTCGTGCAGGATGGCACGCGCGACGGCGAGCATATCCGCGCCTGGATGCACGAGACGTTCATCGCGGAACTGGCGGCGCAAGGTCGCCGCCATGCCCTCATCTCCGGCACGCCCGAGGCGCGACTCGCCCAGGCAGTGGAGTTGATCGATACGCTAGTGTTGCGTCGCTCCGAGTAATGCTGCGTAGGGAAACGCGAGCAGATGGCACATACTATGAAGCTCGATTACCCTCTTAACTTTGAAGGATCGAGCAGGCGCACGCCTGTACGAGCAACATCGGCGGTGTTTCTCGTCACGAGGGTTAAGCCGTGAACGAGTGCGGTCGCTGCGATCAGACCATCGATCACCGACGGAGGATCGATGATATTCAAGGTTCCCCAAATATCCGCAGTTTCAGGCGTGACGGGGAGAAGGCGATCGGCGTACTCTCGGCGTACCGTGGCGAGCCAGCTATCGAGCACAGCCGCCTGGACTGAATCGCGTCGTCTCAATCGCTCAATCCCTTGCCGTGTTTCTCCCAATACCAGGGTGCTGAGAAAGATATCCTCCGGGCCTACGCTCGCAAACCACTGCCGGACGCTTGGATGGCCCTTTGCTCGGCGAACTTCGGAGAGTACATTCGTATCCAGCAAAAAACTCATAGCACAACTGCGGGAGCGGGAGTACGATCGCGGGAAATAAAGTTGCTCGTGGGGTCACTTTACTTCGCCGTTGGCTGTCCCTTCGCCTCCGACATCAGCCGCGCCAGGCTTTCTTCGTACGGTGGATAGGCGATCCCGACCTCGGTGATGATCGCGGTGATCAGGTGGGCCGGGGTCACGTCGAAGGCGGGATTGGCGACACCGACCCCGGCAGGCGTCAGCGACTCCATGCCGATGTGAGTCACCTCGTCGGGATCGCGCTCCTCGATCGGGATGGCGTCGCCGTTCGGCAGGGCGAGGTCGAGGGTGCTGAGGGGACCGGCGACGTAGAACGGGACGCCGTGGGCGCGGGCGATCAGGGCGAGATTGTAGGTGCCGATCTTGTTGGCGGTGTCGCCGTTGGCCGCGACCCGGTCGCAGCCGACGACGCAGAGATCGACGCCGAGCGTCCGCATGATGTGGCCGGATGCGCCATCGACGATCAGGGTGTGCGGGATGCCGAGTTGTCCCAACTCCCAGGTCGTCAGGCGCGCGCCCTGGAGGCGCGGGCGGGTCTCGTCCACGAAGACGTGCGGCCCCTTCCCCGCTTCATGGGCGGCGCGGACGACGCCGAGCGCGGTGCCGTAGTGGGCCGTCGCGAGCGCGCCGGTGTTGCAGTGGTGGATGATCCGGGCATGGTCGGGGACGAGTGACAGGGCGTTGCGGCCGATCTGCTCGCAGGTGCGGGCGTTGTCGGTCTCGATCGCGCGGGCCTCGTCGAGCGCGGCGGCGCGGATCGCCTCGGCGTCGGCGTCGGTCTGCCCTACGCGGTCGAGGATCCGATCGATCGCCCAGAAGAGATTGACGGCGGTCGGGCGCGAGGCGCGGAGGACGCCGGCCGCGTCGGCCAACTCGCGGCGCAACGTGTCGGCGTTGGTGGCGCTGCTGTGCAGGGCGGCGAGCGCCATCCCGTAGGCCGCCGCGACCCCGATCGCCGGCGCGCCGCGCACGACCATCGTGCGGATCGCCTCGGCGACCGCGCGATACTCGGTGTAGGTGACGTAGCGCACCTCGCCCGGCAGGAGGCGCTGGTCGATCATTTCCAGCGCCCCGTCGCGCCAGGTCAGGATCCGATAGGCTCCCTGATTGTCGCTCACCCCCGCCCCCTTCCCCAGCAATTCGGCGTCGCGTCGCCCATGATAGTATGCAGGTCGATTCTTTGGGTAGTTTTGGAGGGAGGAATTGGCGATGCGGCTGCCCGAGTTGCGCGCGCAGGTCTTCGCCTATGCGCGGCAGATGGCGAGCGATGGCCTGGCGCACGGCGCGCAGGGGAATGTCAGCGCGATCGATCACGACAGCGGCCTGATCGCGGTCACGCCGTCGGCGGCGGATTACGCGACGATGACCGCCGAGGATATCGTGATCATCGATCCAGAGGGGGCGATCGTCGAGGGGCGCTGGAAGCCGACCGTCGAGACGCCGCTGCACACCCTGTTCTACCGGCGCAGGCCCGATGTCGGCGCGGTCATCCATTGCCACGCGCCGCACGTCTCCGGCTTCGCGGCGGCGACCCGCCCGGTGCCGATCGTGCTGATCGAGGCGGCCTGCGCGGCGGGGCGAGACGTCCCCTGCGCGCCGATGGTGCGTTCCGGGACAGCCGAGTTCGCGGAATTGATGCTGGACGTAATCGGCGAGCGCACGGCGGCGGTGATGGGGCAGCACGGCCTCGTCGTCTGCGGCCAGGATCTGAAGCGCGCCTACGCCACAGCGGTCGCGGTCGAGGATAGCGCGCGGGCCTACCTCTTCGCGCGCCAACTCGGGGGCGAGCCCGC
>CADCWN010000051.1 GCA_902806415.1 uncultured Thermomicrobiales bacterium
CGAGCGGCGCGACGCGATGCTGGCCGCACTAGAGTGCCATCTGCCCCCCGGCGCGCGCTGGACCGTCCCCGATGGCGGGGTCTCCCTCTGGGTCCGCCTGCCGGACGGGGTCTCCGCGCTGGCCCTCTACGACGCGGCCCTGGCGCGCGGCGTCGTCATCGCGCCCGGCGGGGCCTACTTCCCCGATGGCGGCGACCAGCCGTTCATCGCCCTCAACTTCGCCGCCCAGCCGCCGCCGCTGATCGAGGAGGGGGTGCGACGGCTCGGGGAGGCGCTGCGCGCGGTGCTCGCGGCGGGCGGTGAACTCGCGCCCTGAGACGAGAGGCGAACCGTTCGCGGGACGCCAACCGCCGGATCAGCCGTCGGGAGTCCCGATCCCGCCACGCTTCGCGGCACCTCTGCCACGTCGGAAATACCTGGGCGCGGCGGGCGTTCTGGCAAGAGAGACCTATTGACCCGCGCGCAGGAGCCACCATGCCCGACCTGTTGACCGCCTTCGCCCTGATCGCCGTCGTGCTGATCGTCTCCGCGCTCGCCTCCGGCCTCGTCGAGCGGGTCCCGCTCTCCTTCCCGATCATCTTCCTCGGCCTCGGGCTGGTGCTCGGGCCGCGCGGCTTCGGGGTGCTGGAAGTCGGCATCCACGACACGGCGCTGGAGGCGATCGCGGTCCTCAGTCTGGCCCTGGTCCTCTTCCTCGACGCCGTGCGGCTGCGCTTCGACGAGGGGCGGCGCGCCTGGCTCGTGCCGGTCCTGATCCTCGGCCCCGGCACCCTGATGGTGATCGCCATCGTCGCCGGTTCTGCCGCCTGGCTCCTTGGCCTGGGTCTCATCCCGGCGTTGCTCCTCGGCGCGATTCTGGCCTCGACCGACCCGGTCGTCCTGCGCGATGTCGTGCGCGACGAGCGGGTGCCGGTGTCGGTGCGGCGGGTGCTGACCCTCGAAGCGGGGATGAACGACATCGTCGTCCTCCCGATCGTCCTCATCCTGGCGGCGGTGGCGCGGGCGGAGGTCGGCGGTGCTGCGGATTGGGCGCTCTTCCTGGCGCGGATCCTGATCGTCGGGCCGGTCGTCGGCTTCGCGCTCGGTGGCGTCGGCTCCTGGGCGATGGAGCGGGTCGACGCGGCGATGGGGATCCGCCGCGAGTATCAGGCCCTCTACGGCCTCGGGCTCGTCCTGGCGGCCTATTTCGGCGGCACGGCGGTGGGCGGCGACGGCTTCCTGGCCGCGTTCGCCGCCGGGATTGCCGTGGTCATCCTCAACAACAACCTCTGCGACTGTTTCCTCGAATACGGCGAGACAACCGCCGAGATGGCGATGCTCCTCGCCTTCGTCTTCTTCGGTGCGCTGCTCTCGACGCTGATCGGCACCATCCCGATCGTGGCGACCCTCGTGCTGGCCGCGATCGTGATCTTCGTCGCCCGCCCGCTCGCCATCAGCCTGGTCCTCCTGCCCGCCACGATCAGCCCACGGGCGCGCGCCTTCGTCGGCTGGTTCGGGCCGCGTGGACTCAATTCGCTCCTCTTCGCCCTGCTGCTGGTAGCCAATGGCGTGCCGGATTCGGAGCTCCTGCTCGCCATCGTCGGGCTGGTGGTCCTCGTCTCGGTCGTCGCCCACGGGTCGTCCGCGACCCCGCTCGCCGCTTGGTACGGCAAGCAGGTGGCGCGCGAGACCCTGGCCGAGGAGCGCGAGAGCACCCCCGGCGGCCTCTTCGGGCAGCAGACCGAGCGGATCCCGCGCATCACCCCGGCGGAACTCAGCGCGCGACTCGCCGGGGACGATCCGCCGATTGTCCTCGATCTGCGGTCTCGCTCGGAATATCTGCACGCCGATACCCGGATCCCCGGCGACATTCGCGTCGCGCCGGATCAGCTCACGATCTGGGCCGATCGGCAGACCAGCCATCGCCGCCCGCTGGTGATCTATTGCACTTGACCGAACGAGGAAACGAGCGCCCGTGCGGCGCGAGAACTGCGAGTCCTCGGCTTCGAGGCGGCGGCCCTGCGCGGCGGCTTCGCCGCCTGGAGCGCGGCCT
Organism: uncultured Thermomicrobiales bacterium; assembly: GCA_902806415.1. GTDB lineage: Bacteria > Chloroflexota > Chloroflexia > Thermomicrobiales > CADCWN01 > CADCWN01. The sequence goes on from CADCWN010000051.1 coordinate 2,033, forward strand.
ACCCGGTCGAGGCGATCCGGTCGCCCGAAGGGGTGGGGGTGTGAGCGAGTCGGGAAATTCATCCCCACGCCCTCGCGGTGTCCCCCCGTTTTTGCCCCCGATTGTCCCTCCCGCCCCGCGGCCATGCCTCGTACACTGGGAGGTATCCGAGGTGGCGGGGGCTACCCCATCCCCCAAACACGCGCGTTAAGTTGCGTGTTGGGGACGATATTGAAGCGGGAGGGTTTCGCGCGATGCAGACGATCGAGAGCGGCGGCACCTACACGAACGGGCACTCCGGGGACGGGACCGAGAAATCGACCTGGGCGACGAAGAAGGGCCTGGCCCAGATGCTCAAGGGCGGGGTGATCATGGACGTGGTCACGCCCGACCAGGCGAAGCTGGCCGAGGAGGCCGGCGCGGTCGCCGTGATGGCGCTGGAGCGCGTCCCCTCCGACATCCGCAAGGAGGGCGGCGTCGCCCGGATGAGCCCGCCGGAGTTGGTCGCCGCGATCAAGGAGTCGGTATCGATCCCGGTGATGGCGAAGGCGCGGATCGGCCATTTCGTCGAGGCGCAGGTTCTTGAGGCGCTCGACATCGACTATATCGACGAGAGCGAGGTCCTGACGCCCGCCGACGACCGCTACCACATCGAGAAGCACGCTTTCAAGATCCCGTTCGTCTGCGGCGCGAAAGACCTCGGCGAGGCGCTGCGTCGGATCGGCGAGGGCGCGGCGATGATCCGCTCCAAGGGCGAGCCTGGCACCGGCAATATCGTCGAGGCGGTCCATCACCTGCGCGAGATCACTGACAGCATCCGCCGCATCCAGCACGCGCCCCGGGAAGAGTTGATGTCGATCGCCAAGGAGCTCGGCGCGCCCTACGAGATCGTGCGCGAGGTCGCCGCCGCCGGGGCGCTGCCGGTCGTCCTCTTCTGCGCGGGCGGCGTCGCCACCCCCGCCGATGCGGCGCTGGTGATGCAACTGGGCGCGGAGGGGGTCTTCGTCGGCTCCGGCATCTTCAAGTCGTCCGACCCGTTCAAGACCGCCCGCGCGATCGTCCAGGCGACGACCAACTTCCGCGACGCCGCCCTGATCGCCGAAGTCAGCAAAGGTCTCGGCGATCCGATGAAGGGGATCGAGCTCAGCACGATCCCCGCCGCCGGGCTGATGGCGCAGCGGGGCTGGTAAGAAACGAGTCGTCAGTCGCCAGTCGTCAGGGGGTTCGTTGTAGGGCACAAGCATCGGCCCGCCACCTCGCCACCACCGACGACTGGCGACTGACGACTGACGACCGCAGAGGAGCGCAGCGACGATGCTCATAGGCGTACTGGCGTTACAGGGGGCGTTCATCGAGCACGAGCGGACCCTGGCGCGGCTGGGCGTGGCGACGCGCGAGGTGCGCCAGCGCAAGCACCTCGACGGGCTCGACGGGCTGATTATCCCCGGCGGCGAGAGCACGACGATCGGCAAGCTGCTCGACATCCTGGAGATGACCGAGCCGGTGCGCGCGCTGGGGCGGGCGGGCCTGCCGATCTGGGGCACCTGCGCGGGGATGATCCTGCTGGCGAGCGATGTCGGGCGACCCCAGACCGTCCTCGGGCTGCTCGATATCGTCGTGCGGCGCAACGCCTTCGGCGCGCAACTCGACTCGTTCGAGACCGCCCTCCCGGTCCCGGCCCTCGGCCCCGACCCGTTCCGGGCCGTCTTCATCCGCGCCCCGCTGATCGAGCGGCTCGGTCCCGGCGTGACGCCGCTCGCCACGCTCGAGGATGGCACGATCGTCGCCGCCGAGCGCGACAACATCCTTGCCACCTCATTCCACCCCGAACTGACCGGCGACCCGCGCTTCCACGAGTATTTCCTAGCGAAAGTCGCGGCTGCCCGCGCGACCGCCCCGGAGCGCGAGGCGTTGCCCCGGCCCTAATCCTTTCCCTCCTTGCGCCCCCGAGCGTACGGGCGGGAACGAACCTCGGACCCGCCCGTCGGATCGCATCCTTCGCGCCTTTCTGCCCCCGCTCATGATGGTCGCCCGGCGCTATCGATTAGACCGTCGGTGGGATACTCCTGTGTCACCGGCTCGGGGGATCACCCCGTCCTGGTCGGCACGCGGCCCGTGGTCACGATATGGCCCTCGCCGTAGCACAGGTCCGGCTGGTCGAGGAGGTAGTCCGGCGAGGTCGGGTCGGTGAGGTGCCGCCATGTCGCCTGGTCCGCCGCGGGGGTGCCGTAGCGCGCGGCGGCGTCGGCCCACATGGTGAGCCCCTCCGCGAGGAAGTGCCGCTCGACCGGTCGCAACGGTGCCCACCGCTCGATCAGCACCGTGCGCTGCCTGACATCTATGAGTCCGGCTCGTCCCAGCCATATCGGCAAGGCACACGAGCGCAGCCCCCCCCGGATGTGGCGCTCGGTCTTCCCCATGGCCTCGGTCAGATGCCAGGAAAGGGCGGCCGGGGCGGGGTGCAAGCGGCCAAGCCCCAGGTCCTGCTCCTTAATGGCGACCAGGCCACCCGGTCGGACGACGCGGCGCAGCTCGGTCAGCGCCGCAGCCAGCTCGTCGTCGTCCAGGTACATCAGGACATTGGCGCACCAGGCGGCGTCGAAGTGGGCGTCGGGGAAGGGCAGTTGTAGCAGCGACCCGACATCGACTGTGACCGGGCAGGGCAGGTCCAGGGAGACCAGACGAGCGCGCACGGCCGCCACGTTGTCCGGTGCCAGGTCAACGGCGGCCACCGTGCCCTGCGGGCCGACCAGCTGGGCCAGGAGCGGCAGGAAGTTGCCCCCCCCACACCCCGCATCCAGCACGCGCCCCCCACGTGGGACGCCCACCGAGCGGAGGATCGCCTCGTACTCGGGGCGACATGCCTCGAAGTGGGCATCCAGCCAGTCGGCCGCCGAGACGGCGTGACCGGCAACGGTCGCGTGGGCGCGCGACCGGTCCGCAGGCTGGTCGGCTGGCCGCGCTCGTCCCTCGCTCACCCTCTACCCCCGCAAGCACGCCACAGCCACTCGAGCGCGCCGCCCGTGGCTGCAAGCATGGTCGAAGCGATGCACTTCGTCAAGCGTCGCGCACCCCTGGAGTGTTGCCGTGGGCGAGAAGTGTGCCCATAAACCGAAGTCGGGGATGTTTTCCTTACGCGCATCGCTGGCGAGAGGCGGGTGTTGAGGACAACTTGTTCGCCGCACTCCGGCGGCGGGTCGCCGCGGGCGGGGGCTCGATCGGGGCGTCCACTCAAAAGAGCGACAACTGCTTGCTCGCCGTGCGCGCCTGCTGCGCGTCGAGGTTGCTCGTCGCGACCAGCGGCGGGAAGGCGTGGTCGAAGTCGGCGGCATCGTCGTAGAGATCGGCGAAGCGCGCCGCCACCTCCCGCAGGCGGCGGAGGAGATAGGTCACATCCTCGTCATTCTTCCAGTCGTCGAGCAGGCCGAGCGCGCCATCGGACCGGTGGTAGACGATCACCCGCTCGCCGATCCGCTGCCCCTGCGCCACCGCCGCCAGGCGGCGATTCGCCTCGCTGCGGAACGTCTTCTGGGTGATCGTCTCCCAGCGCCCGAAGTCGCGCGGCGACAGTTCGTGCGCCTGGAGTCGGCGCGCGGTGGCGAAGTAGAGATCGCGCAGGGCGTCGCGCGAGTCGGCGATCAGCAACTCCGCCGCGTCATTGAGGAAGCGGCGCAAGTACGGCTCCTCGCGCCGACTCCGCAGGCTGCTCCCCTTCATGATCAGCGCGCCGTCGTACTCTTTCAGCACGTAAGTCTTCGTCTTCAGCGAGACCATCGCGGCATAGCGCCCGTCGAACGCCAGATTGATCCCGCGCGGCAGGGTCGCCGCGCCGATCCGGGCGACATAATCTTCCTCGGCCGCCCGACCGGTCACGCCGTTGGGCGGCACGAAGTAGACCCCGTCGGTATCGACCTCGATCGGGCGCGCGCCGGTGCGCTCCAATTCCGCGACGATCCCCTTCAGGAGCTCCTGCCCCCGCAGCGTGATCCGCTCCGCCGCCGCGAAGTCGTTGAAGATCGCCTGGCTGAAGCCGAGATAGCCATAGAACGAGTTGATCAGTACCTTGAACGACGATTGCAGCCCTTGCCAGACGGTCTGTTCCTCCCCGCGCGTGGCCCGCGCCCGCTCCTTGGCGTGCAGGCGGCGGGTCGTTAGGTCGCGCAGGAGCGGCAGGAGGACGCCGAGTTCGTCGCTCGCCGACCCGATCCGGTCGGTCAGCATGATCGCCGGATAAAGGCTCTCCACGTCGCACTTGACGATCGGGCGGAAGATGCCGATCTCGCGCACCTCGCTCCAGCCGCCGGGGTATGGTTGCGGCGGGGCGGGCCGCGGCACCGCCTGCCGCGCCGCCAGGTAGGCGCGCAGGAAGAGGGCGTTGATCTTCCCGCCGCTGCCGCCGGTCGCGACCCGCTGGAACGAGCGCGGCAGCATCTGCGCCTGGTAGAACTCGGTCGGCGCGGTCAGCGCGCTCAGGATTCCCACGTCTCGGATGTCGTCGAGGGCGTAGGCGACGACCCGCTCGCGGTCGGCCTCGAAGGCGGCGGCGATCGTGTCGCCCCGCACGAACGTCCGATCCTCGCGGACCAGTCCGAGCGCGGCGATCGCCTCTTTCAGCCCGTAGCTGGTCATCGTCCCGGCGCTGTCGTAGCGCTGGATCTGCTGGTAGGTGTCGAGGAAGTGGCGCCCGTAGGCATAGTGCGGCACGAACGGGAGGCTGCGCGCCAGCACCTTGAAACGCTGATCGCCGCCGGTGGCGAGGGTCGAGCCATCACGCCCCCAACCCAGCGCGATCCGCAGCGCGCCCGCCCGTGCCTGAAGATACGGCAGGTCGAAGTTGTAGATGTTGTGCCCCTCGATGATGTCCGGGTCGATCGCGGCGATCGCGTTGTTCAACTGCGCGAGGATTGTCGCCTCGTCCTCGCCGTTCGCGCCCAAGGCGGCCTCGTCGCCGCGCGTGCTACTGATGGTGACAAGCAGGATGGCGGCGTCCGGCGCGGCGGGATCGAGCCCGGAGGTCTCGATATCCAGTTGCAGCCGCACGAGATCGCCGTAGTCCATCTCCTTGAAGAGTGTCCGCCCGCTGAGCGCCAGGTACTGCTCGACCGGCGCGCGGAATCCTTCCCAGGCGAGCCCCGCGTCGTCCAGCAGGCCGCGCGCGGTCGTGAATGCCGACCAGTTGCGGAAACGAATCAGCCAGCAGTAATGCGCGTCGCCGTGCAGACGCTCGGCGTTGTACTGCCCGCGCAGGCGCGGCCACTCCGGCTCGCGGTCGAGGAGGAGCCACGGCTCGAATGGCTCGATCGCGCTCTCCACTCGACCGTCGGCCTCGCGCCGATAGACACGCATCCCGCTCGACCCCGCCGTCTCGACCGCGACGATGCGCGGGGTCGGATCGGTGCCGTAGAGGAGTCGCTCGATCGCCGCGGCGCCGTAGTCCGGTCGCGCGTCTTCCCTCGTCTCGTCCATCAGCCCGCCCTTGCCAGATGTTAACCGTCGCCTGCCGCATCATTGCCAATTCATGGTACTACCCCCCGGCGGAGGCTTGCCAGGGGGAATTGGGCTGAGACGCGGCTGCTGGATAAGCGGGGGGTGCTGGGTATCGGTGGGGGCGAACTCGAGCGGGGTGTGGTCCCCAGTGAGGCGGGGGTGAGGGCCGTTTCCTCGCTATTCCTCCGCCACCAGGAGATCGATTTCTCGACCCCGTTTATCCCCACCACCGTGTCGGCTCGGGTTTCGAGATAGGGGGGTACTTCTCTCCTACGGCAAGATTTTGCCAGTGCTGGCGGGAGTTTTCCGATCTTGACGCGCTTCGTACCCCGCGCGCTCAGGACCATTGGACTATTGTTGCGCCCCGAGTCACCACCCTAGAATGAGGAGCAGGGCAGAGCGACTCAAGCGACCATGGGATTACACGCCGGGACATCCGGCCCTACCCGTGGTGGCATGAGCGCGACGGACGATCCGTCGCGTCTGGTGCCTCTGCGAG
>CADCWN010000052.1 GCA_902806415.1 uncultured Thermomicrobiales bacterium
CCTCCTCCGCTTCCTGATCGCCGACCGCCCCGCGCGCGACGAGGCCCGCTGGCGCACGATCGACACCAGCCGGTTCGTGCCGTAGGGGGATGGCCCTCACCCCCGCCGCTGCGGCGGCGATCCCTCTCCCAATGCTAGGAGAGGGGTGGGGGGCGTTGCAGCGGAATAGCGGACCGGCAGAGCAGTCGGTTGTAGGGGCGTATTGCATACGCCCGCACGTCGACTTACTGTCCACGCTCGGCGAATACCCCGGCGTGGGGCGGGCGTATGCAATACGCCCCTACCCCCCACCGCTCTGCCGGTTGGCGATGGCCTGCGATATCCCCTGCGCGAGCAGCGTCAGGCAGCACCCCGCTCACCGCCCCACCGGCCCTCGCCCGCTCCCGACTCACGACTCACGACTCATTTATGCCCTTCCGGGTACGACTCACCGCCGTGCCCGCCCGCGCGGGGACGGGTAACGGATTGACGACGCGCAACCGCAGCCGGAGGAAATCGAACAGCACCCGCACCACCGCGAGGGTCGGCACGGCGAGCAGCGCCCCGGTGAGCCCGGCCATCTCCCCGCCGGCGATGACCGCCAGGAAGACCAGAATCGAGTGGACCCGCAGCGCCTGCCCCTGAATTCGCGGCGTCAGCAAGTTTCCTTCGAGTTGCTGGATGAGGATGTAGACCACGACGACGAGCGTCGCTTTCACCGGGGAGATGAAGGCGGCGATCGTGATCGCCGGGATCGCCCCGAGCCAGGCCCCGACGAACGGCAGGATCGCCGTCGCCGAGACCCACGCCCCGAGGACGACGGTATAGGGGATTTGCAAGACCGTCAGCGCGATCGTGGAGACCACTCCCTGCACCACGATCACCACGAACAGCCCGGCGATATAGCGCGAGAGCGACGCCCCGAAATCCTCCCAGAGTCCCGCCGCATCGGCGCGATAGCGTTTCGGCGCGGCCCAGAGGTAGGCCGCCTTCAGCTTGCGCGCGTCGGCCAGCAGATAGCTCGCGACGAAGATGATCCCGAAGGTGTTCAGCAGGACATTGATCGCGCCGGTGACCCAGGAGAGGAGCAGGGACAGGAACCGCTGGGCGAACATCTGCGTCCGATCGATCAACTCCTGCTGGGCCTGGCTGATCAGGTCGTCCGGCGTACCCGTCAGCCAGCCGCGCTCCTGGAGCGGGGTCAGGATGTCGCGCAGCAGCCGATCAGCCTGCGCCGCCAGGGTCGGCGTCGCGGCGATCAGGGCGGTCAGCTGATCGATCAGCACCGGGATCAGCGTGACGATCACCAGGGCCAGGAACCCGATCAGCGTCAGGAAGGTCACGAGGATCGCGATCCCGCGCGGCATCAGGCGCGACAAGGCGCGCACCGGGAACGAGAGGATCAGCGCCAGGGCGAAGCCGCCGATCGTGATGGTGAAGATGCCGGGCGCGGCGCGGATGAGCAGCACCAGCGCGACCAGCCCGAGCAGGACGAGCGCCCAGCGCACGCGCGGCGCGACCGCGATCAGCGTCGGCGGGCGACGCGGGCGCACGGCGCGGGCGGGATGCTGGCCGGTCATCGGGCATCCCCCGAGTCACCCCCCCGGCCCGTCTCGCCCGCCTCTCCGCCCGCCCCTTCCTCCGCGCCCGCGACCTCGTAGACGGCGAAGCAGGAGTCGCCATGGCAGCGCTGCCGCAATTGCCGGAGCGGCGGCAGCGCGGGCGGCAGGATCAGGCGCGGCCAGTGGCCGATCACCACGATCGTGTCGGGGGCGACGAGCGCCGAACGCCCGAGACGTTCGAGGTTCGCGACGATCTGCGGGTCGGCATACGGCGGGTCCATGATCACGAAGTCATACGGCTCGGCGGGGCGTCGCCCCAGGAACGACTCGACGGTCGTCTGATGGACGGCGGCGATCCCGTCGAACTTGGTGTGCTTCAGGTTGGCGCGGATGACGGCGCAGGCATCCGCCCGCCCCTCGACGAAATCGGCCCACTCCGCCGAGCGCGACAACGCCTCGATCCCGACCGCGCCGCTGCCGGCGTAGAGGTCCAGGACGCGGATCGGCTCGACGCCGAGCGACATCAGCACCGAGAAGAGGGACTCCTTGATCTTGTCGGCCATCGGCCGGGTGCGCAGCCCCTCGGGCGCCCGCAGCCGGAAACCCCGCGCCTCCCCCGCGATCACCCGCATGGCGGGGCCGGGACGACGCTGCTAGACTGCACCCCGCGGGCGCGGGCGCTGGAACAATAATCGCGGACAAACATTCGCCACCTCGCTAACCGGCAAAGACGCACGAAGACGGGCGCGAACGAGCACGATCGGCACCGACGCTACTCTACCGCCCCGCGCGACCGCGCGCCAGGGTGCGGCGTGCAGACCGCCGCACCGGAGGGATCGCACGATGGAGATTCGCCGCCTCGGACCCGCCGACGAAGCCCTGCTGCTGGGGGCCGCGCCGCTCCTCGATCGCCCGCCGCTCGCCGAGGCGGCGCGGGCGTTCCTGGCCGACCCGCTCAGCTATTTCCTCCTCGCCTCGGTCGAGGGGCAACCGGCCGGGTTCATCCGCGCTCACGAGTTGCGCCAGTTCGACAGCCCGCGCCCCCAATTCTTCCTCTACGAGATCGGCGTCGATCCCGAGTTCCAGCGGCGCGGCATCGCCCGCGCCCTGATCGCGGAGTTGCACGCCCTCGCCCGCGCGCGCGACGCGGAGGAAGACTTCGTCCTCACCAACCCCGGCAACGAACCGGCGATGGCCCTCTACCGCGCGACCGGCGGCGTGCGGGACGAGGAGGATGTCGTCATGTTCGTCTACCCGCTCGTGTGAGAGGGCACCCTCGCGCGCAATGCCCATGTCCCTGCGGCCCGGCACTCAGGATTTATGCGCGAGGGCGGCAGGCGGTTGAACCCTGTGACCCGGCACAGGACGAGACCGCGCCTGCGGGTGCCTGCGGGCACCACGAAACCCGCCGTCGCGGGTTAGACCCGTTGCAAGTCGGTCCCCCCCGCTTCAGGCATTGCGCCAGCAGCAAACCTAACCGACCAAGGTCGGTTTCGTGGCGTTAGCCCCAAGGCGCGGTCTCGTCCTCTGCCGGGTCACAGGGTTCAACCGCCTGCCACAGTAATACACCACGCCCCCTACGCTTACCCGAGCAACACCTCGATCTCCGGCCCGCCACCTGCCCAAGCGCCAGCCGGATCGACGATCACGATCCGCAACACCTGATTCGCGCGCCAGGCGAGGTTGAGCGGGCGCTCGCCCCCCTGCCGGATCATCTCGGTCAGCCGGACCGTGGCGCGCGGCGCGGCGAGATCATCGACGAAAATCGCCAGCGCCAGCGCCGGATCGAGCGCGCCATCGGCGGGGGAGCCCCCCCGAAAGCGCAGGGCCAGGCGCGCGATCGTGCGCGGGGCCGTCACGCGCCCGCCGCCGTCGCCCGCCGAGTCGAAGATGACCGCCTCGCCGCCCGCGAACTGCGGCACCCCGGCGAACAGGGTCACCAGACCTGTCGGCGCGGACGCGGGTGCTGCGGACGGCGCGGGCCTCCGCAGCGAGGTTCGCGGCCTGGCGAAGCGCATGATCGGCGACTCACTGATGGTCACCGGGAGGCTCTCTGACGCGGCCATGAGGCCCGACCCGAACGCCATCGTCCGCAGCATCCGCCCGCCGGCCTGCCGCAGCATCCCGCCGCCAAGGAAGCCCGGCGACCAGCCGGATGGCAGCGCGTTAGCAACCACGATCGTCCCCGCGACCCGCTCGCCTGCCTCATGGTGGATCGCGACGAACGCCGTCTCTGCGCTCGCCAGCCCGTAGGTGAGGGCTTCGGAGACGAGGAGATCGCGCAACGCCGCTGTGGTATCGGCGCGGGCATTCTCGGCATAGACCTTCGGCGGGTCGGCGGTCGGCGCGGCGAGGGCGCGCTCGGAGTCGTAGCCGAGGTGGGCCAATTGCTCGCGGAGTTGCGCGTCGTCGTACCCCGTGCCGGGCAAGCCTTCGAGGCCGAGGACGCGCCGCGTCCCGAACAGCGCCTTCAGCGCGGGCAGCGACCGCCCCTCCTCCGCCCGATCGAGTTGCGCCAGCGGCGCGGCGGCGGGACTGGCCCCGAGGAGCCGGAAAGCCAGCGCCCCCTCGTCGCGCCGGACCCGCCCGGTCACCCAGACCGCGCGCCCGCTCGGGAGATCGCCGAGATCGAGCGCGCCCCAGCCTTCGCCCACGTCGGCGGCGCGACCGCGCGCCGGTTCCACTCCGGGGCGATTGACCGCCAGCCGCAGATTCGCGTGGACCGGCGCGGCCCACTCCATCAGCACCTCATCGAGGGCGGTGGTGATGTCGTCCTCCTCCGGCGCGCTGGTCAGGAACCGGCTGACCCCGCCGCGATCGGCCAGTTCGGTCGCCAGGAGGGCGTTCGGCGCGGCGTCGATGCAGAGGACGCTGATCCGCCGCCGCTCGTCGCGCCCCGCCTCCGTGTCGGCCAGCCGCAGGATTCGCGCGGCGTCGCTCACCTCGGCATCGGTGACGATTAAAATGTGCCGGGCGCGCTCCCCACTGGCGCGCGGCAGACCCAGCGCCCCCTCCAGCGCGACGCCCAGGTTCGTGCCGCCGCTCTCTCCCTGCGCCAGCAGGAAGGTCGTCGCGTCCGTGACCGTCTCCGGGGTGGCGGGGCGGGTGGCGCGCGCGAACCATTTGGTCGTGTCGTGGAACACCCCCAGGGCGAAGGCGTCCCCCGCGTTCAGCCCGCCGAGGAAGCTGCGGGTCGCCCAGTCGGCCGCCGCCCACTTCGGCCCGCTCATCGAGCCGGAGTGATCGACCAGCAGCACGACCTCGCGCGCGGTCGGCGTCGCCGCAGCCCCGTCGCGCGGCGGCGCGACGAGGGCCAGGAAGTAGCGGTAGCCCCC
>CADCWN010000053.1 GCA_902806415.1 uncultured Thermomicrobiales bacterium
GCCGATCGTGAACGTGCCCTTGGTGTACCCGCCGATGGTGTAGTTGCCGCCCACGGTGCCCCCGGTGCATTGGGTGACGTAATTCCCGGCGGTCGTGCTCGCGCCGACGGTTATCGGTATATATGTGGTGTTATATGTGGTGTCCCCTTGGGTGCGGCCGTTGATGGTGTACACCCCGCCGGTCGGCGATGTCACGAAGGTGTCGGCGCCGACGAAGGCGGCGGTGCAGGTGACGGTCGGGGCGGAGGCGGTGCCCTGCGGTTGGCTGGGGGGCGTGCCGGCGACCACGGTGAGGGTCTTCTTCTGCACGGTGAAACTCCGCTGCACCGGGGGGACGAGCGGATCGGTGAGGGGTTTGGCCTGCTGCGCGGTGATGGTGCAGGTCCCCGCGCCGAGGGTCGTCACCGTCGTGCCCGCGACGGCGCAGGTGGCGGGGGTGTCGCTGCTGAAGCTGGCCGCAACGTTGGACGCCGCGGCGTAGCTGCTGATATCGAAGGTGTCGCCATAGGCCTTGGAAATGCCGGTAAAGTCCAGGGCGAGGCCAAACACGGTCAGCGTCCCCGCGTTACTCGTTATTGTCCCGCGGCATCCCCGCCCTTCCCGCCGGTGAGGAAGCCGCCCCACCTGCCGGCGTTGCCATTGTGGCAGTACCCCGGATCGTGCCCGGCCGCGCCGCCGGAACCGCCACTCGTCGCCGTGGCGCCGCCGCCCCCGGCACCATCCACGGCGAAGTTATGGCCGCCATCGCCGCCGGCGGTCGCGCCCGAGCCGGCGTCGGCATTCCCGCCCACGGCATGTTGCAGCCGATCGCCGATGCCCGCGCCGCCCCCCCCCGGCCACCGCGAGCGCGTGCTGGCAACCGTCGGCGCCGACGGTGGAGACATAGTGCGCATCGCCGCCGTTGCCGCCAGCCGGCCCGGTATGGAGCCCGTCGTCGAGCGTATTGCTCATGCCCGCCCCGCCCGCGCCCCCGGTGAGCTTCCCGAATTGCAAGACCTGGCCCGGGGTGACCGCCACCTCCACGATCAGCGTCGCCCCCTGGCCGCCGACGGTGTCTCGGCTCCCGTAGGTGCCCCCCTGGCCGTTCTGGCCACGCAGCACGGCCCTGACCATCGCGACGCCGGTCGCGGGCACGGTGTAGGTGCCGGTCTGCCGGATCCGGTCGGACGTGAAGCAGGGCGTGCCGAACGTGGGCGCCGCCGCGTTAGCCGCGGCGCCGGTGGCCGAGCCGGTGGGGACGAGTAACGCGGCCAACGCCGCCGTGAACAGGAGGATCAGCGCGCAGGTCCAGCGTGCGCCGCCGGCCCGTCGTTCGGTCGTCACCATGGCAGAACTCCTCTATTCCTCGCGTGCATCCCCTCGCGCCCGATCCAGCGCGTGGTACAGTGACGGTGCGTGCAGATCGCCAGCCCATTTGTGCGTTGGCCTGTGCGGCCCGGGCGTCCGGGTGTTCGTCTTGCAGTGACCGGCGAACCGGTGTGATACAGGACGGATTGATCCCATGGTGTCAGCGTAACAGGGCATCGTTCAGAGATCGTTATAGGTGGCGCGTCCGTGGCACGATCCGCGCGTTAATTCGTTTAACGATCAGGCATCACCCGAGCGGGAGGTCATGACCTATGGAGTTGCAGCTCCACCTGGAACTGCTGGGAGGCGCGCGGATTACGCGCGGCGGGGTGCCACTGCACTTCGTCACCGCCAAAGCCGTAGCGCTGCTGTGCTACCTCGCGGTGACGGGCCGGCCGCATTCCCGCACGAGTCTCGCGGCACTGCTGTGGGGCGAGCACGCTGAGGACGATGCCCGCCGCAATCTGCGGGTGGTGCTCACCAATCTGCGCCACCTCGTCGCCCCGCACTTGCTCATTACCCGCGAGACGCTTGCCTTTGATCAGACCAGCACCGCCTGGCTGGACGTCGAAGCGTTCGAGGTGGCGCTCCGGGGCGCTGTCCCGCCGGACCTCGACCGGCTGGGTGAGGCGGTTGCGCTGTACCGGGGCGATTTTCTGGAAGGCTTCCACGTCCGCAACGCCCCCGCCTTCGAAGAATGGGCGCTGGCACAGCGCGAGCGACAGCGCCAGCGCGTCCTGCATGCCCTGCATGTGCTGGTCAATGCCCATATCGCGCAGCACGCGTATGCGGCGGGGATCGAGCACTGCACCCGCTTGCTCCAGCTCGACCCCTGGGGCGAGGACGCGCACCGCCAACTGATGCTGCTGCTGGTGTCGAGCGGGCAGCCGGGCGCCGCGCTCGCGCAGTACGAGACCTGTCGCCGCCTCCTCGAAGACGAGCTCGGCGTCCAGCCCTCCCCCGAGACGACGGCGCTGTACGAGCGCCTCCTAATGGAGGGGGCGGGGCGCACGGCATCGCCCCCGGAGGTCGCCAGGGCGGCGGAGCCGCTCCCGCCCGTGGAGCCTCCCCGGGCGCTTCGCTCCAACCTCCCGTCGCCCCACACCTCGTTCGTGGGCCGCGACGCGGAGCTGGCGCAGATCACGGCGCGGCTGCGCGAACCCGCCTGCCGCCTGCTCACCCTGGCCGGACCGGGCGGCATCGGCAAGACGCGGCTCGCGCTGTCGGTTGCCGCCAGCCTGAGCGACGCGTTCGCCGACGGCGTGTATTTCGTCCCGCTTGCCCCCACGAGCGCACCGCAGTACATGGCCGCCGCGATCGCTGGCGCCCTCGGCTACGCGCAGGCCGAGGGCGATCCAGCGGCCGTGGTCCTACACCATCTGCGGGGGAAGACGCTGTTGCTGGTGCTTGACAACGTCGAGCACCTGCTGGCCGGTGCTGATCTGTTGCTGGAGATCCTCGCCGCCGCGCCCGCGGTCAAGCTGCTGGTGACCTCCCGTGAGCGGCTGGCGCTGCAGGCCGAGCACCTGCTCGATATCCGGGGGTTGCCCTATCCCCCGGCTACACCCGATGGTGCCGCGGCGTATGACGCGGTGCGGTTGTTCGTGGATCGGGCGCGCCAGGCCCGCGCGGACTTTGCCCTCTCAGCCGACAACGCGCCGAGCATCGCGCGCATCTGCCGACTGGTCGAAGGGATGCCGCTGGGGCTCGAGCTGGCGGCTACCTGGATTCGGACGCACACCTGCCAGGAAATTGCCACGGAGCTTGCCGACAGCCTGGATTTCCTCGCGACCTCGTTGCGGGATCACCCTGAGCGCCATCGCAGTCTCCGGGCGGTGTTCGATCATTCCTGGCACCTGCTCGCCGCCAACGAGCAGGCGATCCTACCGCAGCTCGCCATCTTTCGCGGCGGGTTCCTCCTGGAGGCGGCACACGCGGTGGTCGGCGCGCCGCGCGCCGCGCTTATCGGCCTGGTGGATAAGTCGCTGCTGCGCCGCACGCGCGCCGGGCGGTACGAGATGCATCCGCTGGTGAGCCAGTACGCCGAGGAGCGCCTGGCGGCGTTGCCCGAGGACGATGCTGCGGCGCGCGCGCGGCACTGTGACTACGTTGCCGCCTTTCTCGAAGCACAGGAGCGTGCGCTGAAGGGCGCGGGCCAGGATGCGGCGCTCGCCGCCATCGCAGGCGAGATTCACAACGTCCGCGCGGCCTGGCAGTGGGCGGCGGCGCACGGTCGGGTGGAACCGATCGGGCGCATGCTCGACGGCCTCTGCCTCTTCTACACCCTGCGCAGCTGGGTCCGGGAGGGCGACACCGCGACCGCGCAGGCGGTGCAGGGGCTGGCGGCGGTCGGCGATCTGCGCGCTGCGCCGGTCGCGGGTGTGGTCGCCCGGCTCCTGGCCTGGCGGGCACGCTTTTGCCACCTCCTCGGGCGGTACGCGGAGACCGACCGACTCGTCGAGCAGAGCCTCGCGCTGGCGCAGGGGCGCGATCTCCCGCAGGTGAGGGCCGTCTGCGTGTACATCCAGGGATGCAACGCCGGGGCGGGTGGCGATTATGCGCGGGCGGGGAGGCTCTTCCAAGAGAGCCTCGCGCTCTACCGCGACGCCGGTGATCAGTTCGGCGCGGCCGAGCTGCTCACGTGCCTGGGGGGTGTCGCCTACGACCAGGGGGGGTTCGTGGAGGCCCGGCGCTGGTGGGAGGAAGCCTGCGCGGTGTGCCGGGGGCTCGGGGACCGCAACGGCCTTGCCCGGCTCCTGAACAATCTGGCCGAGGCGGCGCGCTTTCTCGGGGAGTACGCGGAGGCGCGGCGGCAGAGTGAGGAAAGCCTGGCCTTGCTGCACGACATCGGCCACGGCTGGCAGCTGGCGGGCGTGCTGTACAATCTCGGTGCCGTGGCACAGTGCGAAGGGCGCTCCGCCGAGGCCCGCCAACGGCTCGGGGCAAGCCTGCAGCTGGCTCGCCAGCTCGGTCGCCCGCAGGCTGTCGGCCTGGCACTCCTGGAGCTGGTATGGGTCGCGTTGGACGAAGGCGCGCTCGACGAGGCGCAGGCGCTCGCGGAGGAGGCGCTCAAGCTGTACCAGGGCATCGGACACCGGCGCGGCACCACCTATAGCCTGGGTCTCCTCGCGCGGGTCGGCAGCCACCGCGATGATGCCCCCGCCGCCAAGCGCCTGGCAGAGGAGAGCCTGGCGATCGCGCGGGAGATCGGGGACAAGATGGCGATAGGCGCGGCGCTCAGGACCCTGGGGCGCGCCGAGCGCCAGCTCGGCCTCGACGGCGCTGCGGAGCAGACGTTGGATGCCGCCCTCGGCCTGTTGGTCGACATCCGGGTCTTGCCAGAGGCGCTGGACGTGATCGTCGAACAAGCCGAGCTGCTCGTTCGGCGCAGGGCTGCGGGGGAGATGGTCCCATCATCGCCGGAGGAAGACGCCGCCGCGTTGCTGGCGGTCGTCCTCGGCCACCCGGCGGCCTGGCAGAGCACGCGCGTCCGGGCGGAACAGCTCCAGGCGAATCTGCATGGCCTCTTATCGCCGGAGGCGCGCGCCCTAACCCAGCATCGCGCTCGCGAGATCTCGCTCGAAGTGCTTGCCGCCGACAGAGCGGTATGCGGGGTCTGACAATCATTATCCTCCCCTCGCCGCGAACAACGTTGCGCCATCGTTGCCGCCGCTGCGCCCCGCAACGCCTGGCCCCCGCCAAATCCCCTTGGCCTCCCCCCGCCGGGAACGGCTGATCCCCCTCGCCCGCCGCGATCGGGCCGGATAGACGCCGCCCGCAGCACCGACATTTCGCCGACGGCCTTGCGGGGTCGCCAGTTTGACAGCGGCGCGCGTGGCCGCTACGTTGGCCCGCAGCGGGCGCGCGATGGCGACGCCACGATCGGTCGTAGCCCCAACCGAGGAGCAGCCCCATGACGCACGACTCGCCCCTCCCCCGCAGCACGCCCGAGGCGCAGGGGATCCCCTCCGCCGCGATCGGCGCCTTCGTCGGCGCGGCGGAGCGCGACCTCGACGCGATCCACAGCTTCATCCTGCTGCGCCACGGCCATCTGGTCGCCGAGGGCTGGTGGGAGCCGTATCGCCCGACTGATCAGCACATGCTGTTCTCCCTCAGCAAGAGCTTCACCTCCAGTGCAATCGGGCTGCTCGTCGCCGAGGGTCGCCTGTCGCTCGACGAGCGGGTGCTGGCGCTCTTCCCCGATGACGCGCCGCCGGAGCCGAGCGACACGCTGCGGGCGATGCGTGTGCGCCATCTCCTGTCGATGTCCACCGGCCACGCGATCGACACGACCGGCCCCATGACTGGGAAGCCGGGTCGCAGCTGGGTGCGCGGCTTCCTGGCGCAGCCCGTCGAATACGAACCGGGGACACACTTCGTCTACAACAGTGGCGCGAGCTACCTCCTCTCCGCGATCGTGCAGCAACGCTCCGGCGGACGGATGCTCGACTACCTCCGCCCGCGCCTGTTCGCGCCGCTGGGGATCGCCGACCCGCGCTGGGAGACCTCGCCGGAGGGGATCGATGTCGGCGGCTGGGGGCTGCGGATCACCACCGCCGACATCGCCGCCTTCGGCCAGCTCTATTTGCAGCGAGGGGTGTGGCGGGGGCGGCGCGTCCTGCCCGAAGCGTGGGTCGCTGAGGCCACGTCACTCCAGATAGCCAACGGCCCCGCGCCGAACCGCGACTGGGAGCAGGGGTACGGCTACCAGTTCTGGCGCTGCCAGCATGGCGCTTATCGGGGCGATGGAGCCTTCGGCCAGTATTGTGTGATCATGCCGGAGCAGGATGCGGTCCTGGCGATGACCGCCGGGCTCGGCGACATGCAGCGGCCGCTCGATCTGGTCTGGGAGCACCTGCTGCCGACGCTGGGCGACGCGCCGTTGCCGGACGACGCGGCGGCGCAGGCGGCGCTCGCCGAGCGGCTGGCCCGCCTCCCGTTGCCCACGCCGCAGGGACGGGGGGAGTCGCCGATCGCGGCGCGCGTCTCGGGCAAGCGCTTCATCATGGAGGAGAACGCGGAGCGGATCGCCGAGATCCGCTTCGATTTCGCCGCCGCCGAGACGCTGATCACCATCCGCAACGACCAGGGCGAGCAGCGCCTCGCCTGCGGCCACGGGGGCTGGCGGCGCGGCGAGGCCAGCCTCGGCCCGCTCGACACCTCCGCGCGACCGGCAGCGCCGAGACAGCCCGGGCCGTGGAAGGTCGGCGCGAGCGGTGCCTGGACCGCCGACGCGACCTACACCGCGAAGCTGTGGTGGCATGAGACGCCGTTCGCGCGCACCCTCACCTACCACTTCGCGGGCGACCGCCTGACGGTGGAGCAACAGCCCCACGTCGGCTTCGGCCCGCTCGAACGGACGCGGCTGGTCGGCAGGCTGGCCGAGTAGGCGCGCGAGCGTGGCACAGTCGGTGGATGGCGACGGACGAGCGACGGAGGGCGACGATGGCGGGTGCCGACGAGGGCCGAGGGCGGATGCGGATCGGCGTGGGCGTGGGCGGCGACCCGAGTGACGACCAACTGATCCAGGCGCAGCAGATGGGCTGCGCGGGGGTCGTCATCGGCTCCCCGACCTTGCCGTGGGCGGGTGGCTGGTCGTACGACGATCTCGCCCGCCTGCGGGCGCGGATCGGGTCGTTCGATCTGCGGCTGGAAGCGATCCAGCATACCCCGCTCGATCAGTTAGACCTGGTCCGGCTCGGCCTGCCCGGACACGAGGCGGCCCTGGCGCACTACCAGCAGACCGTTCGCAATCTCGGTCGCGCCGGGATCCCGACCCTGGCCTACAACTGGCGACCGAACCGCGTCTACCGGACCGGTACCGGTGCGGGGCGCGGCGGGGCGCGGGTGACCACGTTCGATCGCGCCCTGGTTGCGGACCTCCCGCTGAGTCACGGGCGCGAGTACAGCGCGGAGGAGATGTGGGCGACCCACGACGCCTTCCTGCGCGCGGTCGTGCCGGTCGCGGCGGAGGTGGGGGTTACCCTGGCCTTGCACCCGGACGACCCGCCGGGGATCGACCTCGGCGGGGTGGCGCGGATCATGGGTGACTTCGCGGCGTTCGCGCGCGCCGCCGACACGGCGGCGGCGATCGCGCCGACCGGCTGGGGGCTGCTCTTCTGCGTCGGCTGCTGGGCGGAGATGGGCGGCACCGCCAAGGTGCTGCGCGGCATCCGCCACTTCGGCCCGCAAGGGCGGATCGCCTACGTCCACTTCCGCGATGTCCGGGGGACCGCCGCGTGCTTCAGCGAGTGCTTCCCCGGCGAGGGCGATGTGGACATGACGGCGGCGATGCGCGCCCTGCGGGAGGTCGGGTTCGCGGGCGTGGTGATCGACGACCACGCGCCGCTGATGATCGGCGACACCGGCTGGGCACCGAAGAGCCGCGCCTACCAGACCGGCTATCTCCAAGGGCTGCTGCGCGCCATCGAGGATCTGGTCCCGGCCCCGCGCGGGTGACGGGCCACGCCGATGGGTGGCGCGCAGTCGGTCGAGGAGGGACGGTCGAAGATGATAGCGGACGGTTGGGGGTCGTGGCGAATTTAAACGTGGGAGGGCAGGCGGTTGAACCCCGAGCGTAGTCTCGGGGTTCAACCGCCTGCCCCCACGCTACGCGTCGCCGAGCCGAAGATCAAAGGATGGTAGACTCGTCCGACGATCAACGGATGCTATCGACGCGTGGGCGGCTGGTTGAAGGGCCGGGTGCCGGATATGAGGGAAGGGTGTGCTAGTGAGTAGGCGTCTTATGGCCGGCAGATTCGGGCTGGCCGCGCTCGTCGTGGCGGCGATGCTGCTGCCACAGACCATCGCGGGGGCGGGGCTGTCGGCGGTCGGCGCGGCCCCAGCGGCGACGGAGCCGTACCGCTTCGCGGAGACCGGGCATTACGTGAGCGGGCGCTTCCGCGAGTACTACGAGACACGGGGCGGGCTCTACGTCTTCGGGCTGCCGATCACGCGGGCCTACTGGGAGGCTTCGACCGACGGGCGCAAGTACCTGACGCAATACTTCGAGCGCGCCCGCTTCGAGTACCACCCCGAGAACAGCCAGCCGTACGACGTCCTCCTGACCCTGCTCGGCAACGAGATCACCGCCGCTCGGGGCGGTGAGACACCGTTCCGCCCCGTGGCGAACCCGAACGTGCCGGGCGGTGCCTACTTCAAGGAGACCGGCCACACGATCGGCGGGCTCTTCCTGGAGTTCTGGGTCCGCTATGGCGGCTTGCAGAACTTCGGCTTCCCTCTCTCAGAGCCATTCACCGAGCGCAACGAGGCCGACGGCAAGACCTACACCGTCCAGTATTTCGAGCGCGAGCGGATGGAACTCCACCCCGAGAGTGTCGATCCGAACTATCGCGTCTTGCTCGGGCTGCTCGGCGTGGAGCGCGCCAACCGGGTCGGGATCCCGGCGGTCGTGCGCGTCCCCGAGCAGGTGCCGCCGAGCGGCACCGCCATCCCCGGCGGTGCGCAGCAGAACTTCCCCGCCCGCCACATCGAGTACGGGTTCAACACCTTCCTGATCGGCAATAGCGGCGGCACCGACTACAACAACAAGACGCTCGGCAAGGTGCGCGAGGCCGGCTTCGGCTGGATTCGCATCCAGCTGATCTGGCGTGACATCGAGCCGGCGAAGGGCCAGTACAACTTCGCGCCGCTCGACCAGCAGATCGATCAAGCCTACGGCGCGGGGAGCAACATCCTCGTCAGCGTCCTCAAATCGCCGGACTGGGCCGATCCGGTCGCCGTGTCGCGCGGTCGCGCCGGCTCGCTGCCCGAGGATCTGGACGCCTTCGCCAACCTGATGCGCCTGGTCGCCGACCGGTACATCGGCAAGGTCCAGGCGTACGAGATCTGGAACGAGCAGAATCTGGCGGGCGAGGTCGGCGGCCACGTCGAGATCGCGCCGTATGTCGCGACCCTGAAGGCCGGCTACGGGGCGATTAAGCAGTTCGACAAGGGCGCGGCGGTCCTCTTCGGCGGGCTCACGCCGACGGCGGTCAACAAGCCGGAGGTGGCGATCGACGATGTCGAGTACCTGCGCCGGTTCTACGCCTACAACGGCGGCGAGGGGAAGCGCTACTACGACGTCCTCGCGGCGCATCCGGGGAGTGCGGCGAACGCGCCGGAGACCAAGTATCCCGAGCAGCCCGGCGATGGCGCGTGTCCGCCGATCTACGCGCACCTGGCAGGGACCTGCTGGAACAATTCGCCCGACTTCTACTTCCGCCGGATCGAGGACCAGCGGGCGATCATGGAGCAGAATGGCGAGGGGGCCAAGCAGATCTGGCTGACCGAGTTCGGCTGGGACGCCTGCGCCGACTTCGGTGCCTCCGCGCCCGGCTACGAGTACTGCGAGCTCACGAGCAGCCAGCGGCAGGCCGAGTACATCGTCCGTGCCTTTGGGATCGGCAAGGAGCGCTGGCCGTGGATGGGGGTGATGTTCCTCTGGAACCTCAACTACGCCACCATCCCCGAGATCGCCCCAAGCGACGAGAAGTTCGCCTGGTCGGTCCTCGGCCCCGGCTTCGTCAACCGCCCGGCCTTCGAGGCGGTCAAGGCGATGTCGAAGTAGCGCCGCCAACGCCGCGCCCGTGGCCTGCGGGAAGATCGTCCACCGGCGAACGAGGAGGGGAGTGATGCCGCGCGTCAATCGAGTCATCGAGTTGCTGGAGCAGGATCAGCCGGTGTTCGCCACGGGCACCCCGGCGCTGACGCACGAGGCCGGCCTCGCCGCCGCCGGGACGCGCGCCGACTTCTTCATCGTCGATTTCGAGCACCACCCGTTCGACATGGTCGGGCTCCGCGCCTTCATGCAGGGGCTGGTCGATGGTGGCCCGACCCGCAGCGGCCACCGGACGCCGCCGGTCGTGGCGACGTTGCCGGTCCTGGGCACTAGCGCCGAGGCGATCCGCGCCAACACTTGGCAGATCAATCACCTGCTGGCCGCCGGGGTGCATGGCCTGCTGCTCTGCCACGCCGAGGCACCGGAGGCGGTGGTGGCCTTCGTCGGCGCGACGCGCTATCCGTTCAACACCCCCGGGGCGAGTCCGGGCGACGAGGGGCGGCGCGGCGGGGGCGGGCAGGGGTACGCGGCGGAGGTCTGGGGCTTGCCGGTGACGGAGTACCTGGCGAAGGCCGACCCCTGGCCGATTAATCCGGCGGGCGAATTGCTCCTGGGCCTGAAGGTCGAGAACAAGCGGGCGCTCGCCAACCGCGCGGCGCTGCTGGCCGTGCCGGGGGTCGCCTTCGCCGAGTGGGGGCCGGGCGACATGGGGATGTCGCTGGCCGAGCACTACATCGGCCCCGGCTATCGGGCCGACCCCGACTTCGCCCACGACCCGCCGTACGGGCCGGAGATGCAGGCCGCTCAGCTGGCCGTGTTCGAGGCGTGCCGGGCGAACGGCGTCGTCTTCTACAGCACGATGCGCCCCGGGGACTGGCGCGACCTCTACGCGCTGGGCGCGCGCATGTCCAGTTCCACCCCGCGCACCGTCGAGTTCATGGACGAGTTGCGGCAACTCGCGGGGCGAACGATGCCGGTCTGAGGCGCGGGGTGGGCGCACGCACCCTGGCCGTGGTGGCGCGCAATCGCCCGGTCGCGACGTGGATGGGCTGAGGATTTATACTGGCCGCACACCTACGACAGGGGTGGTGAGCCGATGCGAGAATCGGCTCCGTACCTCGCTTAATGACGGCACCGTGGCGGGTGCAAGCTCACGACAGGGGGGGTGATCAGATGCGCGAGAATCGGCTCCGGACCTTGCTCAATGAAGGCAAGCCGACGTTCGGCACGCGGGCGCAGAGCGCGTGGCCGATGGTGACCGAGTTGATCGGGCGGAGCGGACAGTTCGACTATGTCGAGTTCCTGGCCGAGTACGCCCCGTACAGCCTGCACGACCTCGACAACCTGGGCCGCGCCATCGAGCTCTCCCCCGACTTTTGCGGCATGATCAAGATGGAGCAGTCGGCGCAGTGGCACCTGGCGGTGCGGGCGATGTCGGCCGGTATCCAGAATCTGCTCTTCACCGACGTCCGCACGGCGGCGGACGCGGAGGCGATCGTGCGGCTGGTGCGGCCCGAGGGACCGGGCAACGACTACACCCACGGGATGGCGGGCGGGCGCATCCAGGTCGGTAGCCAGGCCGATTACACCCAGTACTACAACGACGCCGTGATCGCGATCATGGTCGAGAAGCGCGCCGCCGTCGAGAACCTGGAGGCGATCCTCGCGGTGCCCGGCATCGACATGGTCCAGTTCGGGCCGGCGGACTACGGCCTGAGCGTCGGGAAGCCCAGCCGGAACTACACGACCGGCCTCCACCCGGAGGTGCTGGAGGCGCGCGAGCACACCATCAAGACCTGCCTCAAGCTGGGTGTCCGCCCGCGCGCGGAGATCGGCAGCGCGGCCGAGGCCGATTACTACATGAAGCTCGGCGTCAAAGATTTCAACCTCTCGTCCGACGTCGCCATCCTGCGCCAGTTCTACAGCACCGAGGGCGGTGCCTTGCGCGAACGTGTGGCGCAGTCCGGGGAAGACGTGCGGGTCTAGTCGGTCGTGTGCCGAGGCGGGTCGCGGTATGCTGGCGGACGCATAAAAGGCCCCTCGTGGCGGGCCTGCGGGCAGCCGGTGCCCGAGCAACCGGGGCTGGAGGCGGCGGTCCGACTACTGCACCGCCCTAGTGCCACGGCGTCCACCACCGGGGTGCTTGCACATCGCCGCCTACGGAGGCGGTGGCGCGGCGGGCGAGGGGCGAAAGGGGGGGCGATGTCCAGGGGGATCGCGGGCTTCGGCCATGTCACCATCGTGGTCAACGATCTCGCGGCGACGAAACATTTCTATGGCGAGTTGCTGGCCCTGCCGGAAGCCGACCGCCCGGACTGGGATGCGCCGGGGGCGTGGTACTGCATCGGGGCGGCGCAGCTGCACATCCAGGTTAAGCCGGAGTTCCGCCCCGATCCGCACCCGGTAGGGCCGCATTTCGCCCTCTATACCGCCGCCGCCGACTACCACGCGACGATCGCGCGGCTGGAGGACGCGGGCGTCCGCTTCCAGGTGCCGCCGCACCAGGATGCGGCGGATGGCCGTTGGCGGGCCTTCTGCAAGGATCCGACCGGCAACACCGTCGAGGTCACCGACCACGACCCGGCCCGGTGAGCGACGGCTGCGGCACCGGAATGGTGGACCTTGAGTGCGGAGCGGAAGGAGCGACCGATGAAGATGCTGATCGTGGGCAACTGGCCCCGGGCGTACCTGGCGCGGGTGCGCGAATCCTTCCCGCAGGTGACCTTCGTGGCGACGGCGGACCCGGTCGAGGCGCTGCGGGAGGTGGCGGATGCCGATGCGATTTTTGGGCAGCCGGGACGCGAGATCATCCTGGCCGGCAAGCAGTTGCGGTGGATCCAGTCGCCGAGCGCGGGCGTCGAGTGGATGTGGAACACGCCGGAACTCCCCGCGCTCGACATCGTCGTGACGAATATGCGCGGGGCGCACGCCGCGACGATCGCCGAGCACTTCTTCGCGATGATCCTCCACCTGACGCGCCAGTTCCCCGCCTTGATCGAGGCGCAGCGGCAGCGCAAATGGCTGCGCCCGGTCGAGCCGCCGCCGGTGGGATTGTCGGGGCGCACCCTCGGCGTCCTCGGCCTCGGCAACATCGGGCGGGCGATCGCACAGCGCGGCAAGGGCTTCGACATGCGGGTCATCGCCGTCGATATTAACGAGGTGGAGCAGCCGCCCTACGTGGACGAACTCCACCGCCTCGACGGCCTCCACACCATGCTGGAGCAGGCCGACTTCCAGGCGGTCGCTATCCCGATCACCCCAGAATCGCGCGGCCTGATCGGCGCGGCGCAACTCGAACTGATGAAGCCGACCGCCTACCTGGGGATCATGTCGCGCGGCAAGATCGTCGACGAGCAGGCGCTGGTCGGTGCGCTGAAAGAAAATATGCTGGCCGGGGTCGGGGCGGACGTGATGGCGACCGAGCCGCTGCCCGCAGACGACCCGCTCTGGGATGCGCCCCGCGTCATCCTCTCGCCCCACATGTCGGGCCAGTCGGAGCAGACCGCGGCCGGGGTGACGACCATCCTGCAGGAGAATATTCGCCGCTTCCTGGCGAACGAGGAGCTGCACAACACGGTGGTGAAGGAGCGGGGTTACTAGCGGCGCGTCGGCGGTTAGACCAGCAGGTGACGGGATGGTTGTCGGGACCACATCCGCTGTGGTGATCGGTGGCCGGGCGTTCGCGCGGCCACGGCGACGTTAGCGCCCCTGGCCGCGATTGCCTCCGTGGTATATGCCCGCTGCTTTCGCAATTGTATCCTCGCAGGAACGGAAGGCCGCACGACCGCTCAGCGCCGCTCCGAAGAACTGCCCTGACGCCGCGCCAAACCCGCGAAGTGGCATGGAAGTTGCAACGATCGGGCGGGAGTACGGCGCAGGACGAAACACGAGCCGCGTGTTCCAGTGTGATGCGCGCACCATCCTTGTTGCGCGACTGGCCCCACGCCCGGCCTGGGGTGGACTGTGTCGGGCGACTGGTCGCCGACCGGGCGTCCGGCGGTGAGTCGCGTCCCGGTGTGCGCGGGGAGGGGCCGTGAGTACCCAGGTGTGTCCGGTCTGCGCGAGCGCGATCCCGAGCGATGCGCGCATCTGCCCGGCCTGCGGTGCCGCCCTCGCCACCCCGAGCGGCGCGGGCGGACCCGGCTCCGCCGTGACCGATGCCCTCAAACCGGGGACGCGGCTCGACGGCGGGAACTTCTCGATCGGCAGGGTGCTGGGCCGTGGCGGGTTCGGGATCACCTATCTCGGCGCTGACCTCCGGCGCGGGCATCCGGTCGCGATCAAGGAGTTCTTCCCCGCCGGTGCCAATCGGCAGGGGCTGTCCGTCATCGCGCCAGCGACGTTCGGCGGTGCCGACTTCCAGGCCGCCCTGGGGCGCTTCCTGGAAGAGGGCCAGATTCTGGCCCGTTTCCAGCACCCCGGCATCGTCAATGTCTACGGGGTCTTCCGCGAGAATGCCACCGCGTATATGGCGATGGAATACCTGCGCGGGGCGACGCTGGCGGGTCGCCTGGAGGGGCACGGTCGGTCACTGCCCGAGGCGGAGCTGCTGGCGATCACCCAGGCGCTGGTGGACGCCCTGGAGGTGATCCACCGGGAAGGTTTGTTGCACCGCGACATCAAGCCGGAGAACGTCATCCTGGCGGAGAGGGCGGGCGGCACCAACCCGGTGCTGATCGATTTCGGGGCGACCCGCGAGTTCGCCAGCAACAAGACGATGCGGCAGTCGGTGGTGCTGACGCCCGGCTATGCCCCGCTCGAGCAATATGCCCAGCAGGCGCGGCGCGGCCCATTCACCGACGTCTACGCGCTGGCGGCGACGCTGTACCACCTGGCGACCGGGGAGCAGCCGCCAGCGGCGACCGATCGCGCCATGGGCGTGGCGCTGAAGCCACCGCGCCAACTGAACCCGGCCCTCAGCCCGGCCTTCGAGCGCGCCATCGTGCAGGGGTTGGAGGTCGCCGTCGATCGGCGTCCGCAGACCGCGCGCGCCTTCTACCGCGCGCTCGCGGGCCTGCCAGCAGCCCCACCAGTCGCCGCCTCGGATACGGGCAGGGTCACGCCGCGCCCCGCCGCCCCGCCCCCGCCACCCCCGGCGGCGACCCCGGGCCATCTCGGGCGAGTGAGGCAGATCGCGCTGACCCTGCGGGGGAGCGATACGGCGCGGCTGGGGGGCGACGAGATCACCTGCCCCGTCTGCCGGAGCGCCGCGATGATCGATCCGGTCGCGGCCAGGGGGCCGGTGACCTGCCCCGTCTGCCGGGCGGCGAGCCTGCGGGAGCGGCTACCCGCCGCCGATCGCAACCTCTGCCCCTCCTGCGGCAAGGGCACGCCCGAATTGGTGCAGACCGAGGGTCTGGTCCCCGGCGCGCTGCTCCGCTGCCCGGCGTGCCGGACCGGCGCGGTCGTGCAGTACGCGCGGCCCGGCACCCTCCTCCTGCCCGACATCTGGGCGCGCTGCGACACCTGCGAGGCCGACTTCGACTATCACCTGCAGGGCGATCGCCTGACCCTCGCGGAGCTGCCGAGCGGTCCCGGCCAGCTCGATCCGGCGCTGCTGGGGCAGACCTTGCCGCGTGCAGAGTGGCACCGGCTCTCGGGCAGGACGGCCACGCTCTACCTCTGCCCGCATTGCGCGGCCGAGATCGACGTCCACCCGGATGACGGGACCGGACGCCGCCTGGAGTGGGTCGCCGTCGATGGCAGTACCGACGCCGTGCCGCGGGAGTATCGGGCGCGGCGCAGCACCGCGCTGGAGCTGAGCAAGCACGCGGCCGGGCTCGCCCCGACCGATGGCACCCACGACTGTCCCAACTGCCGGGCGCAGTTCGACGAAGTAACCCCCGGCAGTCTGACCTTGCTGAGCGCGCCCAGCGACCCCCACGGCGTGGCCGCGCGAGCGGGCGGGCGGGCGTTCCCGCTCCCCTTCTGGCGGGCGCTCGCCGCCGGGAAGCGCGACCCGGCGCGACCGGGGCTGGTCTGCCCATCCTGCACGGCCGAGCTCGCACCCCTCCCCGACGGCACCCTCCGCCTGACCGCCCATGACCCGGCCCGCGACCCATTCGGGGCGGGCGGGCGGTATGGCGGCGCGGGCTCCACCAGTGGAATGCCGCTTGCGCGTGAGGATTGGCAGCGCGTCGCGGGGGGGCTGCCCCCGGCCGACGAGGAGCGACGGCTGCGCGAGGAGGCCAGCCAGGAATTCTGGCGGGCGCTGCTCGCCGGTGAGGTCTCCCTCGCGAATGCCGCAGACACCTACCCCGATTCCGTTGGGGCGGACGAGACGGTCGTGCTGGCGCTCCCGGCGGCGCGTTACCGGCGAACCTGGGCCAGCAATCACGACATCGACACCGGCACGCTGTGGGTCACCTCCCGGCGACTGCGCTACCGTGGCGAACGCGGCGACGCGACGATACCGCTCGTGGCGATTCGCGAGTGGGCGACGGAACGCTGGGATGAGCGGTCGGTCAAGGAGGAGGACGTGGTCATCATCCGCCGATCCGATGACAACAAGACTATCGCCTTCGGATTCCGCCCGGCGGAGCAACTCCTTGAGGTGAGTATCGACAGCCTGACCCTCGGGCTGCGGATCGACGCGGGTCGGTTCGTGGAGTTGTGCGAGGCGTTACGGGGGCGGGCGTAGCCACGGACAGCGGGGTCGGAATCAGGAGGGGATCGTGCTCCACGCTACCATCAAGGCGCATCGCGCCTATCTGCGCGCCGATGCCGGGGTGCAGAAGCTCTTCGTCATGCTTAAACTGCTGCCCGCGCCGGAGGCCGCGCAGGCCCGCCCGCGCGTGCATCTCGCCGTGGTGATCGATACCAGCGGATCGATGCGGGAGCAGGCACCGGGCACGACCGCCGAGATCGTCCCCGCCGAGCCGTTCACCGTCGATGGGAAGACGTACAACGCCACGTTCGAGGGCGCGACGAAGCTCGATGTCGCTATGGAAGCGGCGCGACAGTTGCTCGCCAGCGCGAATTTGCAGCCCGACGATTACGTGTCGATCGTCCAGTTCGACGACGGGTCGGAGGTTGTGGCGGAGGGGCAGGCGGGCCAGGATCGCGAGCGGCTGCTCGCGGGTATCGACGGCCTGGAGCGCTACAGCGGCGGCACGCAGATGGGCAAGGGGCTGCGGGTCGCGGTCGAGGCGTTGGGCCGGGTGGACAACACCGCCCGCAAGGTGCTGCTGCTGACTGACGGCTTGGCGGTCGACGAGGGCGACTGCCGGGAGGCCGCCGGTGCGCTGGCGGAGTTGCAGACCCCGATCGTCGCCCTGGGCGTCGGTGAGGAGTACAACGAAGACCTTTTCAGCGAACTGTGCAACATCAGCCAGGGCCGCCCCTACGATTTCCGGGACATGACCGCGCTGCCGCAGATCTTCGAGGCCGAACTCGGTGCCGCGACGCGCCAGGTCGTCTCGGACGTTCGTCTGACGGTGCGGACGGTGCGCGATGTGCGCCTCGTCTCGGCGATGCGGGCCTACCCGAATCTCGCCGATCTCGACCCGGCGCAAGAGCCGCTGGCCCTCGGCAATGTCGAGGCCGGCGATCACACCATCTTCATCCTCGAATTCGATCTCCCCGCCCGCCCGTCGTTGCGGACACGCCTGGCGCAGTTGGGGGTCACCTATCAGGTTCCGGCGCAGGGCTATCGCGGGGAGATCGCGCCGCAGGAGCTGATCGTCGAGTTCACTGCGGATGAGGCGCTCGCCGCTGCGGTCGATCCGGAGGTGATGGGCTACGTCCAGCAGCGCAACGTGGATAATCTTGTTCGGCAGGCGACCGAGCAGGCGAAGACGAATCCCGAGCAGGCGGCCAAGACTTTGCAGGTCGCGCGGTCGATGACCCAGCGCCTCGGGAATGGCGGCATGACGCTCGCCCTCGGTCGGGCGGTGGACGAGTTGCGCAGCAACGGGACGATCAAGGTGGGGACGGTCAAGACGATCAAGCTCGGCGCGCGGACCCAGACGATGAAGGCCGGCGGCCCCGACGCCCCGCCCGACGCGATCCCGTCGGATGAAGAGATCCGGAAGCTCACTGGCGCGTAGTTGGCGACGACAAACTCGGAAGAATGATGGGCGGCGCGGGCCGCGAGAAGAGGGAGAGGATCCTGTGGTAGCGTGTACGATCTGCGGCAAGGAGAACCCGGTCGGCGTGGAGTATTGCGAGGATTGCGGCGCGGCGCTGGCTGCAACGAGCGCCCCGGCTGCGGTCGCCGACGAGCCGACAGCGGCACAGGGCGAAGGGTCGTCCACCGCCGGAGAGGAGGCGGGGGACGACCCGGCGGCGACGATGTTGGCCACCCCGGAGTCGGCAGCCCCGGTGCCTGTCAGCGCGTCCCCCGCGATCACGCCCGCAGCGGACGGCACCGCGACCGCTCCATCCCCCGCAACGAATCCGCGCCTCGTCGTGAAGCGCTACGGTGCCGTGACGGCGGAGGAGATCCCGCTGCAAGGCGATCGACTGGTGGTCGGGCGCTTCGACCCCGAGTCCGGCCCGGTTGACATCGACCTCTCCGGCGCGCCGGAGGCGGGGCAACTCTCCCGGCACCACGCGGAGTTGTATCGGGAGTCCGATGGCCAGTGGTACGTGAAGGACCTCGGTTCGACGAACGGGGTCTTCGTGAAGCGCCCGGACAGCAGCACCTTCGGCCCGCGCCTGACCACCCCGACCGCCCTGACCACCGGGGATGAGATTGCGTTCGGCAACGCCCGCTTCCTTTTCAAGGCGGACTAAGGCAGAGATACGCCCGCACGTTCAGGGCGGATTAGGGTAGGGGTATGGCCCGCGAGAGTTGCGCCGATCATGATCCGGGTGGTGTGCCGACCGCGACGGACGAGGCTGTCGCCCCGGCGACGCAGCAGGCGGAGGTGCTGGCCGGGGAGGACACGACTGACGCGCCCGAGCCCGCGCAACCCTCCCCCCCCGCCGACGCGAATCAGGAAACCGACGCGGAGACGGTTGCGGGCCATGAGGGCGACACGGATTCGCTGTCCGATCCCGTCGTCGTGGCCGAGGTCGCCAGCGCGCCCGTGTCGGCGGACCCGGTGGTCGTCAGCGCCCTGGAAGGCGTGAGTCCCGCCGCGGTAGCCGGGGAGCTGCCGCCGGTCGCGGACCCGCCCAGCAATGCCCCCGGTCCCGGCGAGCCTGAGGCCGGGGAGGGCGCGAGCGTGGTGCCGGTCGATGGTGCCGCGCTCGACGAGCTGATCCTCCCGTCGGCGATCCAGGAACTGACCCCGCTGCCCGATGGGAGCGCCATTGGCCCGGAGGGTCGCTTGCAAATCGAGCGTACGCTGGATAGGCGCGGTCGGTTGAATCGCTACCTTGCCAGTTGGCGGGGCGACGACGGCGCGGCGGTCGCGGTGGAACTGCGCGAGGCCCCCGCCGACGCCCCCGACCTGCGGCGCGAGGCGGAGGTGCTGGCCGAGGTGCGGTACGCGATGCTGCCCGCGCCGCTCGCCTCATTCGAGGAGGAAGGCCGCCGCTACCTCGCGCTCGATCGGCGGGAAGGCGAGACGCTCGCGGAGGCCCTGGCCGCCGGGCTGACCCCCGAACGGGCGACCTCGATCGTCCTCCAATTGGCCCAGGTGTTGCGGCGACTCCACGGTGCCGGCTGGGCGCTGCTCGGCCTCCACCCCGCCGATGTCATCCTCGGGAACCCGCTCCGCCTCGCCCATCTCGGCACCGCCGCGCGCATCGGGCAGGAGGACGAGCGGGCGCTGCACGTCGCCGGCCACACCGCGCCGGAGGTGGCCCACCGCGCGGCCGTGACCGGCAAGGAGGATGTCTATACGCTCGGGACCCTGCTCTACGCGGTGCTCGCCGGGAGTCCCGTCCCGGAGCACGGGCCGGAGCTGGCCGCGCTGCCCGCCCTGGTGCGCGCGCCGGGCGGGCCGCAATTGCTCCGCTCCGCCCTGGCCCCCGCCGAGGAGCGTGCCGATCTGGAGACATTCTATCGGCACCTCCTGGCCTTTAAGCGACAACTGGCGGTGGAGTCGCTGGCGTTGCAGATCGTCAGCGGGACGACCGTCGGCTTGAACCCGACGCGCCTCGCCAACGAGGACGCCTGCACCTACATGACCTGGTCGCTGACGCACCACGAGCGCAGCGCGCAGCGGTCCGTCCTCTGCGTGGTCGACGGGATGGGCGGCATGGAGGCGGGCGAGGTGGCGAGCCGAGCCGCCGTGCGGGCCGTGCTCGAGAATATCCCCGCCGGTGTCGCGCTCGGGGGGGCGGAACCGCCCGACCCGGTGCCGCTGGTCCAGGCGGCGGCGCGGTCCGTCTTCGCGGCGGCGCAAGGGCGCGCGGTGGGCGCGACGATCACCCTCGTGGTCATCAACGACGGTGTCCTCACCCTCGCCCATGTCGGCGACACCCGCGCGTATCTGCTGCGCGAGGGGGTGCTGACCCAACTCACGCACGATCATTCCCTCGTCGCGGCGATGGTGGCGAGCGGCGTGCTCACGGAGGAGGAGGCGCGCGGCCACCCCGACAGCAATAAGGTGCTCCGGTCGCTCGGGAGCCACCAGGAGCTACCCGAGGAGTACATCGACACGCTGACCGCGACCAGCCCCGACGCGACCCTCCAACTCCGGGGGGGGGACCGCCTCCTGCTCTGCTCCGATGGCGTGTGGGGCGTCCTCGACGATGACACGCTCGTGCAGATCATGCTCGAATCCGCCGACGACCCGACCGCCGTGCGGACGATTATCCGGCGGGTGCTGGAAGGCGGCGCGCCGGACAACGCCACCCTGATCATCGCGCGCTGCGATCGCGCGCCGGCCATCTGACGCGAAACACCTCGCGGCTTAATCCTGTTCCATCTCTCTCGCTCACCCGCCCCCGATGGGCGACCATGCGACCGAACGGCCGACCTGCCGCGCGCCACGCCCCCGGCGGCGCTGGGCGCGCTATGGGAGACCGGCACGATGGACACGCCGCGCGACGATGACCGCACGCTGCTCACCCCCACCGGTGACGTGCCGTTGCAGGAGTACCACCTGCGCGCGGCCGGCCGGGCGTGGGCGATCCTGCACACGGGCGCGGTCCTGACCCGCGACGACGAGTCCCATTTCCTGGGCGAGCTGGCCGACCGTCTGCCCTACGGCGTCGCCCTCTGGCCCGCGACGATCGCCCTCGCCCACGAGATCCTCGCCCGCGCGGGCGCGTTCGACGGCAAGCGGGTCCTCGAACTCGGTGCCGGCACGGGGCTGCCCGGGATCGTCGCCGCGTCGCTCGGCGGGCGGGTGGTGCAGACCGACCGCAACAAATTGGCCCTGGAAATCTGCCAACGCAACGGCGCGCGCAATGGTGCCCGTGCGATCGAGCACCGCCTGGCCGACTGGGCCGAGTGGGATGACACCGAACGGTACGACTGGATCATCGATTCGGACATCCTTTACGGCGAGGCGGCGCACCCCGCTCTGCGCCGGATCTTCGCGGCCAATCTCGCGCCGGGCGGGCGGATCCTGCTCGCCGACCCTTTCCGCGCCGCGAGCTTCCGCCTGCTGGAGGCGCTGGAGGCGGAGGGCTGGGCGCTCGTCGTCGGCAAGTGGAACATCGGCGAGGATGCGGCGATGCGCCCCATCGGGCTCTTCGAGCTGGCACCGTCGCGCCGCGCCTGAGCGTATACTGGGAGCCGCCGTCGCCCGCCGAGGCGACGATCGACCGACAGGTACCGATAGGAGCGCGACGATGGGCGAGAGTCGCCGGAATTGGGCCGGCAATCAGGACTACGGGGCGGCCAGGATCCACTATCCCGAATCGGTGGCCGAGGTGCGGCGGATCGTCGCTGATGCCGCGAAGGTCCGACCGCTCGGTGCGCGCCACTCGTTCAGTGCGATCGCGGCCACGCCCGGCGATCTCCTGTCGCTCGATCGGCTCGACCGGGTGCTGGATATCGACACCGAGCGCCGCACGGCGACCGTCGAGGCCGGGATCCGCTACGCGGCCCTCGGCTCGGCGCTGGATCGCGCGGGCCTCGCGCTGCCCAACTTGGCCTCGCTGCCGCACATCTCGGTCGCTGGTGCCTGCGCGACCGCGACCCACGGCTCGGGCGACGGCAACGGCAGCCTCGCCACCGCCGTCGCCGCGCTGGAACTGGTCACCGCCGACGGCGACGTCCTCACCCTGTCGCGGGCGCGCGACGGCGACCGGTTCCCGGGCGCGGTCGTCGGCCTCGGCGGGCTCGGGGTGGTGACGATGCTGACGCTGGACCTCGTGCCGACGTTCGCGATGGCCCAGGTGGTCTACGAGGATCTGCCCCTGGCGACCCTGCTGGCCGACTTCGAGGCGATCATGTCGAGCGCGTACAGCGTCAGCCTCTTCACCGACTGGCGTGGCGACCGGATCAACCAGGTTTGGGTGAAGCGGCGCGTCACCGACGAGGGGCTGCCCGCCACACCCGCAGAATTCTTCGGGGCGTGCCCGGCGACCGAGGAGCGTCGCCCCTCCGGCGGCCCCTCGGCGGGGAAATGCACCGCGCAGTTGGGCGTGCCCGGCCCGTGGTACGAGCGCCTACCGCACTTCCGCCCGGACGCCCTACCGAGCATCGGCGCGGAGTTGCAGAGCGAGTATTTCGTCCCCCGCGCGCACGCGGTCGCGGCCCTGCGCGCGGTCGCGGCGCTCGGCGACCGCCTCGCCCCGGCGCTGGTGATCTCGGAGGTGCGCACGATCGCCGCCGACGACCTCTGGCTGAGCCCGTGCCACGGGCGGGACAGCGTCGGCCTCCATTTCACCTGGCGCGCGGATTGGCCTGCGGTCGCGGCGCTGCTCCCGCTGCTCGAAGCGCGGCTCGCCCCGTTCGACGCCCGCCCGCACTGGGGCAAGCTGTTCGCGACGACGCCGGACCGTCTGGGCGACCTCTACCCGCGCCTGCCGGACTTCCGGGCGCTGCTGCACGACCACGACCCGGCGGGGGAATTCCGCAACGCCTTCCTGGACCGCCACCTCTTCGGGGCGGCGTGAGGGCGCGTCTGTCATCGTCGCGGGCGGGGTCGCGGCGCGCGGTCGGCCCTTGTTCGGCGGTGTCACCAGCGCCAGCGCGATCGACGCCACGCCGCCGCTCCCCTGGCACCATCCTGTCCGCGCCCGCTCGCCACGGCCAACCGACTGCGCCGCCGCTGTGCTAGGATCGCGGCGACCGGCGGCTGCGGGTGCCGCCGCGAGCGTGAAAGGATTGGTCGATGGCGAAGATTGCTTTCATCGGGGCGGGGAGCGCGGTGTTCGCGCGGAATCTGCTGCGCGACCTGTTCACCTTCCCGGAGTTGCACGGCTCCGAGATCGTCCTGATGGACATCGACGAGGACCGGCTCGGGGTGACGGAGGCGGTCGCGCGGCGGGTCGCCGAGGCGGCGGGGGCCGCGCCGTCGATCACGACGACGACCGACCGGCGGCGGGCGCTCGACGGCGCGGACTACGCGATCAACATGATCCAGGTCGGCGGCTATCGCCCGGCGACGCTGACCGATTTCGCGATCCCGAAGAAGTACGGGTTGCAGCAGACGATCGCCGACACCCTCGGGATCGGCGGGATCATGCGGGCGTTGCGGACGATCCCTGTGATCCTCGACATGACGCGCGACATGGAAGACCTCTGCCCGGACGTGACCTTCCTCAACTACACCAACCCGATGGCGATGATCTGCTGGGCGCTGTCGCGCGCGACGCCGATCAGGACGGTCGGGCTCTGCCACAGCGTGCAGGGGACGGCGGCGGAACTCGCCAGCATCCTCGGCCTCCCGGCGGGGGAGATCGACTACCGCTGCGCCGGGATCAACCACATGGCCTTCTACCTGAAGTTCGAGCACCGGGGCGAAGACCTCTACCCGGCGTTGCGCCGGGTTTACGAGGAGGGGCGCTACCCGGCGCACGAGCGGGTGCGCTTCTCGATCCTCAGGCGGTTCGGATACTTCGTGACCGAGTCGAGCGAGCATTTCTCGGAGTACACGCCGTACTTCATCAAGGGGGCGCGCCCGGACCTGATCGACCGCTACAACGTGCCGCTCGACGAGTACCCGGCGCGCTGCGAGGACCAGATCGCTGATTGGGGGACGCTGCGCTCGGCGCTCCTGGCGGCGGACCCGCAGGCGCTCCCAGACTACGAGGCGGCGCGGCGCGGCAAGCTGAACGGGATGCGCGAGCGGCGGTTGGCGTTCATCGAGCGGGAGTCGCCGGAGCGCGCGACCGAGGCCCGCGAGCGCTGGCTGACCGAGCGCGAAGCGCACATGACCGGGCACAGCGGCGAGTACGGCACGCTGATCATCCACAGCATGGAGACCGGGGAGCCGCGCGTGATTTACGGCAACGTGCCGAATCGCGGGCTGATCGACAATCTGC
The DNA here is from genome assembly GCA_902806415.1 of uncultured Thermomicrobiales bacterium. Classification (GTDB taxonomy): domain Bacteria; phylum Chloroflexota; class Chloroflexia; order Thermomicrobiales; family CADCWN01; genus CADCWN01. Next base: position 24,245 of record CADCWN010000053.1, read on the forward strand.
CGGACGGGTGCAGCGTCGAGGTGCCGTGCCTGGTCGATCGGCAGGGGGTGCAGCCGACGGCGATCGGCGCGCTGCCCCCGCAACTGGCCGCGCTGATGCAGACGAACATCAACGTGCAGTCGCTGGCGATGGAGGCGGCGCTGACCGGCAAGCGCGAGCACGTCTACCACGCCGCGCTGCTCGACCCGCACACGGCGGCGGAACTCGACCTCGACCAGATCCCCGCGCTGGTGGACGAGTTGATCGCGGCACACGGGGATCTGTTGCCGCAGTTCCGGTAGGCGTGCCGAGGGCCGAGAAGGGACGGAACAGGAGGCGCGGAGGCACGGAGGGGGCGGGGGAGAGACGAGTGACAAGTGACGAGTGACGAGTGAGCGTGGGAGTGCCGGGGAGTACGCAGGCATATGCCGCCGGGCAGGGTGGTGGGGCGTAGGGGCGTATTGCATACGCCCAACCCGCGCGGGGTTTTCTACGGGCGTTGGTGGAAGGGCAACGTGCGGGCGTATGCAATACGCCCCTACATCCCACCGCAATGCTCATTCCCCGAGGCGCGCGCCATCCCCGCCGATTCCCTCCCCGCCCCCTCCGGGTCTCCGGGTCTCCTGGCCCGTCCCCCATTCGTCACTCGTCATTGGGGATTGATGGCCAATGCCAACAGAAGCAGAGCGGATCGCGGTCGAACTGAAGCTGCCACCCGCAGGGGTCGCGGCGACGATCGCGCTGCTGGACGAGGGGAACACGCTGCCGTTCATCGCGCGCTACCGCAAGGAGCGGACGGGCGGGCTGGACGAGGATGACATTCGGCGTTTGGAGGCGGCGCTGGCGTCGTCGCGCGCGCTGGAGTCGCGGCGGGCGGCGATCCTCGCGGCGCTGGAGGAGGCGGGGTCGCTGACGCCGGAGTTGGCGACGAGCCTCGGGGCGGCGGCGACGCGGACAGCCCTGGAGGATCTTTACGCGCCGCACCGCCCGAAGCGGCGGACGCGCGCCGGGATCGCCCGCGAGCGCGGGCTGGGGCCGCTGGCCGAACTGATCCTGCGCGGGGGACCGGGTCGGCAGAGTGCCGAGGAGGTGGCGCGACCGTTCGTCGGCGAGGGGGTGGCGACGGTCGAGGAGGCGCTGGCGGGGGCGCGGGACATTGTGGCCGAGACGATCAGCGACCACCCGGAGGTGCGGCGGGAGACGCGAGAGCGGGCCTGGCGGTTCGGGACGTTGAAGGCCGAGAAGATCGCCAAGGCCGAGGACCCGCGCGGCGTCTTCGAGACCTACTATGCGTTCGAGGTGCCGGTCGGGCGACTGCGCCCCTATCAAGTCCTGGCGATCAATCGCGGCGAGGCGGAAAAAGTCTTGCGCGTGGGGGTCGCGGTGCCGGAGCGGGACTGGCGCGCGGCGATCGCGCTAGGGTTCCGGCCTGACCCGCGCTCGCCGCTGGCGGGGCAATTGGCGCTGGCGATCGACGATGCCGCCGAGCGGCTGCTCCTCCCGGCGATCGAACGCGACGTGCGCGGGGGCTTGCGCGAGCGGGCGGAGGAGCACGCGATCGGCGTTTTTGCCGCCAATCTGCGCGGCCTACTCACGCAGCCGCCGCTGGCGGGGCAGACGATCCTCGGGCTCGATCCCGGTTTCCGCACCGGCTGCAAGGTGGCGATCGTGGACCCGACCGGCAAAGTCCTGGAGACCGCCACGATCTTCCCGCACGAGCCGCAGCGGCGCGGCGAGGAGGCGCTGCGGGCGCTGGCGTCCCTCGTCGCGCGGCACGGTGTGACGCTGGTGGCGATCGGCAACGGCACCGCCTCGCGCGAGACGGAGGCATTGGTCGCGGAGCTGATCCGGCGCGAGGCGAACGGCCGCACGCTGCGCTACCTGATGGTCAGTGAGGCGGGCGCGAGCGTCTACAGCGCCAGCCCGCTGGCTCGCGCGGAATTGCCGGATCTCGACGTGAGCCTGCGCGGGGCGGTCTCGATCGCGCGGCGAGCGCAGGACCCGCTGCCGGAACTGATCAAGATCGACCCGCGCTCGATCGGTGTCGGCCTCTATCAGCACGACGTGGATGGGCCGGGGCTGGTGGCGGCGCTCGGCGGCGTCGTAGAGAGTGTCGTCAACGGGGTCGGGGTCGAACTGAACACCGCCTCGCCGGCGCTGCTGACGCACGTCGCGGGGATCGGGCCGAAACTGGCCGAGCGGATCGTCGCCTATCGCGATGCCAACGGGCCGTTCCCCAATCGCGCGGCGCTGCGGAAGGTTGGGGGGCTCGGCCCCAAGGCGTTCGAGCAGGCGGCGGGTTTCCTGCGCGTGCGCGACGGCGACACGCCGCTCGACGCCAGCGCGATCCACCCGGAGAGTTACGGGGTGGCGACCCAAACCCTGGCGCGGGCGGGCCTGGGTCTGGCGACGCCGCCCGCCGCGCGCCGGGGGGCGCTCGACGCCCTGCTGGCGCGCACGCCGCTCCCGGCGCTGGCGGCGGAACTGGGCGCGGGCGAGCCGACGCTGCGCGACATCCTGGAGCAGTTGGTGCGCCCCGGTCGCGACCCGCGCGAGGATCTGTCGCCGCCCGTGTTGCGGAGCGATGTCCTCTCGCTGGACGACGTGCAGCCGGGGATGCGCCTGACCGGCACGGTGCGGAACGTGGTCGATTTCGGAGCGTTCGTCGATATCGGCGTGAAGCAGGACGGCCTCCTGCACCGCAGCCAGACGCCGCGCGGGACCGTCTTGCGCGTGGGCGAGGTGATCGACGTGGTGATCCTGCGCGTCGAGCGCGAGCGGGGGCGGATCGCGCTGGCGTGGCCGGGGGAGTGAGGGGAAGTATGAGGTGGGGGCGGGGATGGATAGGGTAGGTGGAGCGGTTGGCGGGGTAGGTGGTTGATGTAGGCTGATAACCTCTTGCGGTAAGCGTGGGTGACCGAGGGGTTGAAACCCCCGGCTGGGGGCGGCTCACGCCGCCACGAAATACCCCTGAAGGGCACAATGCCCGCCGTCACGGGTTAGGGCGCGCCGAGAGGCACTATCTTGCCCATCAAATACCGCGTCACAAATGGACCTAACCGGCTCGTGGCCCGCAGACCCCCAGGGGCGGTCTTGTTCCGAGCGGGGTCTTGGGGTTCAACCGCCTGCTACTCGGCTAATTGTAGGAGGAAAAATGAGCAGAACATTCTCGATCCGTTTGGACGATGATACGGCAAGCAAATTGGATCGGCTGGCGCTGGCGTTGGATCGCCCGCAGTCGTGGCTGATCGAGCGGGCGATCACGGAATACGTCGGGGCGCAATGGTGGCAGCTGGAGGCGGTTGCCGACGCGCTCACCGCATATCGTGGTGGCGCTGAAGTGCTGACGCCGCATGACGAGGTCATGGACAGGGTAGAGGCGCGATTGCGAACGGAAGGGCTGTAGCGGCTTGATGCCATCGGTTGCGCGCCACGAAGATCGCCACGATCGCGCAGCCCACTCTTGGAGGGATACGTTCTTCTGTATACTTGGCAACGTATTATGCACACGATAGGAGGCGGTGATGGCCTTAACCCGCAAGAATCTCACGCTTGATGCCGACTCCCTGCGCGAACTGGCGGAGCGACGCGGGGCGAGTGAATCCGCCGTTGTCCGCGAGGTTATTTCCGACGCGCTTTTTGCCGAAGAGTTGGTCGATCTGCTGCAACAGTTGCATGAGGCTGGCTTCGCCCTCGTCGGGGATGGGGAGAGCGAGGCGGAGCCTTTGCCCGACGATCAGCGCGGCAACTGATGCCTCGACCGTTGCTCTTTGATACGACTGTCTTTATCGCCACCATCCGCGATCCTGCGCGACTGCCCACTTTGCAACGTGCGGCGACGACACGGTGTTGTTATCTCACCGCCGTCACCGTTGCCGAGTTGTACGCCGGTGCGCGGTCGCCGCGACAAACCGCGCTGATTGATCGCCTGGCCCTGCTTTTTGCGCGCGACGAACGTCTGCTTGCTCCCGAGCGCGCCGAGTGGTCGGCGGCGGGTCGTCTAATCGCGCGAGCAATCGCCCGTCGTGGTGCGATGGAGCCGCGCGATCATTACCCCGATGTGCTGATCGCGCAGATCGCCGATCGGCTTGGCGCGGCGATCGTGACCGACAATGTCGGCGATTTGCGCGACTGGATCGCCCTTGGTAGGCTCGACGCCACGGTCCCGCCGCCCCAATCGCGTGCTTAACCGATGTAGGCGGGCTTGACGGCCCGCCTGATTGTTTGTGAGGAGTTGCGCGCCATGAAGATCGCCACGATCGAGCAGTTCTTCCCGCGACCGCGGATGCGGCTAGTGAAGGTGACGACGGACGACGGGATCGTGGGCTGGGGGGAGGCGACGCTGGAGGGGAAGCCGAAGAGCACGATGGCGGCGGTCGAGGAATTGGCCGAGTATCTGATCGGCAAGGACCCGCTGCGGATCGAGCACCACTGGCAGCATATCTACCGCTCGGCGTTCTTCCGGGGCGGCAACGTGCTGATGAGCGCGCTGTCGGGGATCGACCACGCGCTCTGGGACATCGCGGGCAAATTCTACGGCGTGCCGGTCTACCAACTGCTCGGCGGGCCGACCAGGGACCGGGTGCGGGTCTACGCCCACTGGGGGATCCGCGAGCGGGGCGAGGCGGCGCTGGAGGCGGCGCGGGAGCGGCTGGACTTCTTGCAGCAGACGGGTGGGTTCACGGCGTTCAAGTCCGGCCCGGCCGGACCCTGGCGGGCGCACGAGCCCCCGGCGCGGATCGACGAGTTCGCGGCCTGCGCCCACCTGATGCGCGAGTGGGTCGGGCCGACCGTCGAGCTGGCGTTCGACTTCCACGGCAAGATGACCCCGGCGCTAGCGGTCGAGGTCTGCCAGGAGTTGCGGACGATGCGCCCGATGTTCGTCGAGGAGCCGGTGCCGCAGGAGAATGTGGACGCGCTGAAGCTGGTCTCCGACCACGTCACCTTCCCGATCGCCACCGGGGAGCGGCTGCTGAGTCGCTGGGAGTTCCGCGAAATCTTCGAGAAGGGGGCCTGCGCCTATATCCAGCCCGATGTGGCGCACGCGGGCGGGATCAGCGAATTGAAGCGGATCGCCAACATGGCCGAGGTCTACTACATGCACATCATGCCGCACTGCGCGATCGGGCCGGTGGCGCTGACGGCCTGCATGCATGTGGACGCGGCGGTGCCGAACTTCCTGATCCAGGAGATGGTCGGGCCGGACCGCCTGCACACCGATTTCATCCAGACGGCCTGGACGATCGCGGACGGCCACATCGAACTGCCGACCGTGCCGGGCCTGGGGATCGAGGTCGATGAGCGCGAGGCGGCGCGGCTGACCAGGTACACCGAGGAGTTGGGCGGCGAACATTTCCACCCGAGCGATGGGAGTGTCGCCGATTGGTAAGGGAAAGTACGAACTACGAAGTACGAAGTAATGGCACGGGGCCGATGCGGCGTGAGTGGCGCTCCCCATACGCACTTCGTACTTCGTACTTCGTAGTTCGTACTTAATCCAAGGCAGTGAGGGCAGCAGCATCCTTGACCGTCGCGGGGCCGACTTGCAGGAGGATGATGTTCTCCCAGGGGTCGGCAAGGGCGATGGTGTTGCCCTCCCGGACGTGGCGGACGTTGGCGGCGTCGAGGCGGGCGACGACAGCACGGCGGGCTTCCTCGGTGGGCAGGTCGATCGTGAAGAAGCGGAGGGCAACGCTGTCGTCGGGCGGCGGGGTGGCCCCCTGGCTGTGCCAGATATTCATCCCGATGTGGTGATGGTAGCCCCCGGCGGAGACGAAGAGGGCGGTCGGCATGGCGGCGACGATGTCGAAGCCGAGGATGTCGCGGTAGAACGCGGCGGCCTCGGGGATGTCGCCGACCTGGAGGTGGATATGCCCCAGGCGGGTGCCGTCCGACATCCCGGTCCACGGCTGGCCGCTGTACTTGGCGTCGGTCAGCAGGCCGATGATGTCGACCGGGTCGCTCGCCATCCGCACCTGCCCGCCCTGCCAGGTCCACTCCTCGCGCGGGCGGTCGCGATAAATCTCGATCCCGTGGCCGTCGGGGTCTTCGAGGTAGAGGGCCTCGCTGACGAGGTGATCGCCCTGACCGGGGAGCGGCAAGCCCTGGGTCATCCAGTGGGTCAGCCAGCGCCCGAGGTCGAGGCGGGTCGGCAGCAGGAGGGCGAAGTGGTAGAGGCCGGTGTAGCTGCCGCCGCCGCGCGGCCACCCTTCCGCGCCTGGCTGCTCGCGCAGGAGGAGGAGGGGGCGGTCGGCGACGCCGAGGGTGGCATCCTGACCGTCGCGCGCGAGAACGGTGAGGCCGATCGGGCCGGTGTAGAAGGCGAGCGAGCGTTCGAGGTCGGCGACGGTGAGGGCGAGGAGGCCGACGGTCGTGGCGGGGTCGATCGTGTTGGTGGGGTTCGGCTGGGTGGAGGTTGAGGCGGACATTCAGGATGCTCCTATGATGTTGTGAGGGTCTGGGGAGAAACCTCTCCCCGCCGCTGCGGCGGCGACCCTCCCCGACGCGGGGAGGGTGGGGCGTGGGGGAATTATAGGGCGGGCTCTTGCAGGAGGTCGGCGAGGTCGAGTTCGCCGCCACCCATCGTGACGCGGCCCGCTGCGTCGCGCGGCCAGGCGTCGAATGGGCGGTCCCAGCAGAGTTCAAGGTCGTTGCCGTCGGGGTCCTCGATGTAGATCGCCTCGTGGGTACCGTGATCTGCCAGTTGTCGCAGCGGCCAGGCGACGGCCTGAAGGCGGCGCAGGGCGTCGGCGAGGCCGGCGCGGGTGGGGTAGCGGATGGCGACGTGGTGCAGCCCAGCGACGCCATCCGGCTGCGGCGGGCCACCGGCCGATTTCCAGGTGTTGAAACCGAGATGGTGGTGGTAGCCGCCCGCCGAGAGGAAGAGGGTGTCGCCGGTCGTCCCCCAGCCGGGCATGTCGCGGATCTCGGCGATCACATCGAAGCCGAGGATGTCCACGTAGAAGGCGCGGACGCGGTCGATGTCGGCGGTGCGCAGGTGGACGTGGCCGATCGTCACGCCCGGATCGATCGGGCGCGGCGCGGCGACGATCGGGTCGGTCGGGCCTTGTAGGTGTCGGTCGATGGTGTTGCTCATCCGATTGTCCCTCATCTCGCGTGACCAGTCGGGCCGGTCGCGCCCTGCTTACTCGATGTAAGTGACTGTACCGCTTTCGCTTATCCTTGTCAAGTAACTTACGAAAGTTTAGAATAAGAGAAGGAGGGCCAGATGACCGGCACGATCGAGAACGACACGAAGAACGACATAACGATAACGGCATTCGATGACGCGTTCTGCCCCCACTTCCATCGCGCGGTCGAGCTGATCGGGCGGCGCTGGGCCGGGGCGATCGTGCGCGCGCTGCTTTGCGGCGTCGGGCGTTTCGGCGCGCTGGCCGAGGCGATCCCCGAGATCAGCGACCGGATGCTCTCGGAGCGCCTGAAAGAGCTGGAAGCAGAGGGGATCGTGGCGCGTACGGTGATCCCCGCAACACCGGTGCGGGTCGAGTATGCCTTGACAGAGAAGGGGCGCGCGTTGGCCCCGGTGCTGGCGGCGATCGGCGCGTGGGCGGGGGAGTGGGGGATGGCGAGTCCTGAGTCGTGAGTCGTGAGCCGTGGGGGGAGCAGCCCTCACCCCCGCCTCCTGTGGGCGGCGACCCCTCTCCCGATTACAGGAGAGGGGTGTCAAAGGTGAGAGAGATCTGGCGCATGCAATACGCTCCTCTACCCGGCGGTGGGGAATGGGCGGCGAAGGCGGTGGTTCCCTAACGCCGGGGGTAATACTCGCCTGTGGGGAATAGCTGAGCGGTCGGGTGTAGGGGCGTATTGCATACGCCCACACGTCGCCTTACCACCAACGCTTACGGAAGCCCAGACGTGGGTCGGGCGTATGCAATACGCCCCTACATCCAACGGCGGTGCCTCGTCTGTGAAGGGCGCGCCGTCCCGGGCCATCTGCGCCGCCCAGTGGGCGGCGTTCTGCTATCCTACGGTCCGTGACTGGCGGGCGGGTGCAGAGGGGGGAACGCGGGATGGCGACGTTCGTGATCGTACACGGGGCGTGGGGCGGCGGGTGGGCCTGGCGGAGGACGGTCGCACCGCTCCTGCGCGAGGCGGGGCACGAGGTCTTCACGCCGACGTTGACCGGGCTCGGGGAGCGAGTCCATCTCGCCCGACCGGAGACCGATCTGGACACCCACATCCAGGATGTCGTCAATCTGCTGGTCTGGGAGGATCTGCGCGAGGTCGTGCTCGTCGGCCACAGCTACGGCGGGATGGTGATCACCGGCGTGGCCGATCGGGCGGGCGAACGGTTGCAGCACCTGATTTATCTCGACGCGTTGGTCCCCGCCGATGGGCAGTCGCTGGCCGATCTGGTCGGCGGCGGCGCGCAGGTGCGGCAGGAGGCGGAGGCGCGGCTGACCGGCGACGGCTGGCGGCTGACACCGGGGCCGGTGTCGCCGGACCTGTCGCCGGAGATGCGCGCCTGGGTCGAGCCGCGCCGCGCCGCCCAGCCGATCAGGACGTTCACCCAGCCGATTGCGCTCACCGGCGGGCAGGGCAAGGCGTTGCCGCGCGTCTACGTCCTCTGCACCGCGCCCGCCGACAACGTCTTCGCGCGGATCGCGGCGGGGCTGCGCGACGATCCGGCCTGGCGGGTGGAGGAGTTCGCGACGGGGCACAACCTGCACTACACGATGGCGCGGGAGGTGGCGGATCTGCTCTTGGGAGTCGTGAGTCGTGAGTCGTGAGAGGGGACGGAACAGGAGACGCGGAGACACAGCGGGGGCGGGGAGTGCCGAGTGCCGAGTGCCGAGTGAGCGCGGGAGCGCCGGGGGACACGCAGGCATAGGTCGCCGGGTAGGGCGGTCGGGCGTAGGGGCGTATTGCATACGCCCAATCCACGCGGGGGATGTCTATAGACGTTGGTGGAAAGGTCGACGTGCGGGCGTATGCAATACGCCCCTACGCCCGACCACTCTGCTCTCCCCCAACACAAATCCTCCCCGCCCCTCCGTGTCTCCGCGTCTCCTGTTCCGTCCCGGTACTCGTCCACTAACAGATGATGAGTGACGAGTGGTCCAAAGGAAGGGGAATCATGGCGTTTCAGGTGAAGAAGCGCGGGAAACTGACTTACTACTACACCGGCGAGCGGCCGGTCTTGTCGTCGCTGGTGACGGAGGAGTTGCCGGATGGCGACCTGAAGATTTCGTTCGCGGGGCTGACAGGGGGGTATTCGGCGCAGAGCGTGCTGGGGCTGGAGGAGTTGGTGACGATGGACCCGGCGCGCGAGGTGCCGCTGGTCTTCACCTGTTGGGAGAAGTGGCTGCGCGACGCGGGGATCTGCGACTCGCTGCGCGATGTGGATTTCATCGAGGTCCACGCATTCGGCTGCCAGCCGAAGAGCCCGAATCCGGCGGTCGATCCGGCGGGCTTCGCGGCGGAGCAGGACCGCCTGCGCAAAGCCTACGCCGAAGCGTACAGCACCTATTTCGCGGAGCAATTGCCGGATAACGGCGTCCCCTGCCGCTTCACGGTCCATGTGGTCGATGTGCCGGACCGGGCGGCGGCGTACGAGTTTTATGCGACGGCGTTGTATCAACGGAGCTTGCAACAGTAGGGTGTCCGTAGTCCGTAGTCCGTGGTCCGTAGAATCTGCTTGCGAGCGCAATGCTGCATCTACACCGCCCAGCCACTACGGACTACGGACTACGGACTACGGACCAGGAGGCGGGCGATGATCGATCCTGATCTGGCGGAGAATGCGACGCACGCGGAGTTGGTCTTGCGGGGCGGGCGGGTGATCGATCCGCTGCACGGGATTGATGGGCTGGCAGACGTGGCGATCGCGGGCGGGACGATCGTGGCGGTCGGGCCGGACCTGCCGACGGCGGGGGTGGCGCGGGTGCTCGATGTGACCGGCCTGGTGGTGACGCCGGGGATCATCGACATGCACGCGCACGTCTTCCCCTGGCACCGGCGCTCGCGGCTGTCGCTCGATCCGCACGTCAACACCTTCTCGTCGGGCGTCACCACGGTGGTCGATGCGGGGACGGCGGGCTGGGAAGATTTCGCCGAGTTCAAGGAACTGACGATCGACCGCGCGAAGATCCGCGTGCTGGCCTACGTCAATATCGTCGGCAAGGGGATGGGCGGCGACTGGGAGCACGAGGCGTCCGAGATGCGCGCCGCGCCCGCCGCCGAGGTCGCGCGGCAGTACCCCGACATCGTCGTCGGGATCAAGACGGCGCACTACTGGGCGCGCCAGCCGTTCGACGACGCGCACCTGCCGTGGACGGCGGTCGATCGGGCGCTGGAGGCGGGCGAGCTCTGCGGCAAGCCGATCATGGTCGATTTCTTCCCCTGGCTCCCCGAGCGCCCCTACCCGACCCTGCTGGAGAAGCTGCGCCCCGGTGATATCCACACGCACGTCTTCGCGCAGCAGTTCCCGATCCTCGACGACGCGGGGCGGGTCAACGACTTCATGTTGGCGGCCAGGGAGCGCGGGGTCATCTTCGATCTCGGCCACGGCGCGGCGAGCTTCTGGTATCGCAACGCGGTCCCGGCGATCGCGCAGGGATTCGTGCCGGACTCGATCAGCACCGATCTGCACACCGGCAATATCAACGGTGTCGTGGTGGACATGGTGACGACGATGAACAAGGTGCTGAACATGGGGGTGTCGCTGCCGGAGGTGATCGCGCGCTCGACGGTCGCCCCGGCGCGCGAGATCGGCCACCCGGAACTCGGTCATCTCGGTGCAGGGGCCAACGCCGACGTGGCGGTCTTCGCGCTCGACGAGGGCCGGTTCTCGTTCGTCGATTGCGGCCCCGCGCGCCTGACCGGTGGGCAGCGTCTGCGCCCGGTTATGACGCTGCGCGCGGGCCAGATCGTCTACAACCCGAGCGGGATCGGGCTGGAAGAGTGGCCGGACGCGCCGCCGGAGTATTGGGCGTTGCGGTAGGGCCACGGTGTCACGGTTCTAATCGTGCTGCTGGTTGCCGCGGCAGAGCGCCTGGCCTGAAAAATAGGCGCTCTGCCTCGGGCAATATTCTCGTGTGGTGCTCAGTTCAGCGGCACGATCCGACTTGTGCGGGCGAGCGCCGCGCGGCCTCTTTCTGGCACCGCGCAATGCGCCTCGCTCGCGATCGGGCTGTGCGGGACTACCCCGCCCCCTCGCCGAAGTCGGCGGCGAGCCAGCGATCGGGGCGGATCGTGAAGAGGACGAGGGTGGTGCCGGGGTGGGCGAGTTCGACCGCGACGAACCCCTGCGCCTGTTCCTCGGGCAGATAGCGGCGGACGACGGCGAGCAACCCTTCCGCCGTCGGTGGCTGATCCGTCTGGATGACGGTGCCCTCGACGGTGACGTACTTGTAGGGGAACTCCGCGCGCTGCACGCAGAGGCTGAGGACGCCCGCCCGCCGGATCAGCCCGGTCTTGCGGGCCTTGCGACCCTGCGTCCCGGTGAAGAAAGTGAGATTGCCGCCCGGCTCGTAGCCGTACCAGAGTGGCACGGTGAGCGGCGGTCGCCCATCGTCGCTGGCGACGCTCAGCACGCCGACGTGCGGCTCGGCGAGGAACGCTTGTTGTTGCTGCTCGTTCATCTGCTGCACCTCCCGCTCATGGCCGAGCGCGCCCAGCGTGTTTGACGACTCGCGTCGCCTACATCGTTGTCGTCTCGGCGGGGTGGTAGGTGGCGATGATCACGCCGGTGGTCGTCGGCACGCTCTTGACGAGTCGCAGGGGGACGGATGCCCCGTCGTCGGGGAAGAGGCGCCGCCCCGATCCGAGGAGGAGCGGGTGGATCAGGAGCAGGTACTCGTCGATCAGGTTGTGTCGCAGGAGCGAGCGGATCAGCGCCCCGCTGCCGAGGATCGTGAGGTCCGCGCCCGGCCCCGCCTTCAGTGCCGCCACCCTCTCCGCCGCATCGCCCGCGAGCAGGGTCGAATTCTGCCACCGCAAAGGCCCCGTCAGCGTCGTCGAGACGACGTACTTCTGCCGCGCGTTGAGGACCGGGGTGAACGGGTTGTCCCGCTGCCGGGGCCAGTAGGCGGCGAAGTCCTCATAGGTCCGCCGCCCGAAGAGGAGAGCGCCGCCCTCGGACATCCCCTCGCCCATCGTCCGGGCCATGACCGGATCGTTGTAGGGTTGCGCCCAGCCGCCGTGGGCGAAACCGCCGCGCGTGTCCTCTTCCGATCCACCGGGAGCCTGCATCACCCCATCGAGTGTCACGCTGTTGACCACGCTGATCTTTCGCATCTGCGCCTCCCTGTTCTCCGTGTGCGCGGCACTGCGCGCGGATTAATCGGCGGCGCGGGTGCCGTCGTCCTTCCCCGGTCTGTCGCCTGATCGTGCGCTAGGCGTCGTACTCGTCGTGTAGTCGCCACCACTCGTACGGTGGGGTCTGCGGATAGCCCTCGGGGGAGTCCTCCCACTCCTCCTGGCGACCGAGCGGGGTCAGATCGAGGAAGGTCCAGGTGCTGCCGAGCGCCTCGACGCCGCGCCCGGTCGTGAAATAGGTGCGGAAGACGCGGTCGCCGTCGCGGAGGAAGACGCTGAGGCCGAACCCATCGGTGACCCCGCAATCGGAATTGAAGTCGTCGGTTGAGGAATACCAGGGGATGTCCCAGCCCATCCACGCCCTGAGCGGCGCGATCTCCGCCTGCGGCGCGCGGGAGACCAGGGCGAGGGAGGTGTCGCGCGCGTGCAGATGGGCGAGGTGGCCGATATTGTCGGTGAACAGCGAGCAGCCCGTACACGGTGCGGCGTCGCCCGGTCCCAGCATGAAGTGATAGACGATCAGTTGGCGGCGACCGGCGAAGAGCGCGGCCAGACCCGCCTCGCCGTCCGCGCCCGCGAAGGCATACAACTTGTCGAAGGCGACCATCGGCAGTTGGCGGCGCTCGGCGGCTAGCGCGTCGCGGACGCGCGTGGTGGCCTTCTCCTTGACGAGCAGATTGTCGCGCGCCGCCTGCCACTCGGCTGGTGAGACGATCTGTGGCAACGTCATCGATCCCTCCTGATCTATCGGTGTCGCTCCTCTTGCTCGATTGTTCGCGGCCCTGATCGCCTCGACCTGGGTTCACCGGCCATCGTCAGGTTCTCCGGCGAGACAGTTCCCCCCGGCTTTACAGTGCCTCTCTTCAGCTGAGGGCCTCGCCTTTCGGTCGTGAAAGATCATCCTTGCCCTGGTCGTTGTTTTGATTGCTAAAAACAACTATAATACAGAATAGAAATCAAAGTCAAGGATGGGGGAGTGGTGAAACGAGCATATGGACAGTTCTGCGGGGTGGCGCGCGCGCTGGAGATCGTCGGGGAGCGCTGGGCGCTGCTGATCGTCCGCGACCTGCTGGTGGGACCGCGGCGGTTCACCGATCTGCGGCGGGGGCTGCCGAAGATCCCGACCAATATCCTCGCCGCGCGGCTGCATGAACTCGAAGAGGCGGGCGTCGTGCGCCGCCGTGCCCTCCCGCGCCCGGCGTCGGGGACTGTCTACGAACTCACCGAATATGGCGGCGAATTGGAGGGGATCGTCCTGGGGCTCGGACGGTGGGGGGCGCAGTCGCTCGGGGAACGGCGACCCGAGGAGATCGTCACCGCGGACTCGATGGTCATGGCGCTGAGGACGGCGTTCCACCCCGAGGCGGCGCGGGGGATACGGGCGGGCTACGAATTGCACCTCGGCGGGGTTGTCATCAACGCGCGGCTCGATGATGGCGCGCTCGTGGCGTCGGCCGGCCCGCTGGCCGGTGCCGATCTGGTGCTGACGACGACCGCCCCGCTCAGGCCGCTGCTGACCGGGGAGATCAGCCCGGCGGCAGCGCTCGAACGCGGGCTGGTGCGGATCGTCGGGGAGCCCGATCTGCTGGAGCGGTTCGTGGAGATCTTTCGGATCGGTCCGGCGGGGGAAGTCGCGAGTCGTGATACCGACTTCGGGTGAAAATCTTGCCTGTCCAGCCCGCGCAGGCGGGCTTTGTGGCCGCAGGCCCGCGAGGCGTGGCTTCAGCCGCCAGCCAGCATCGCCGGTTTTCCGCCGAAGTCGGTATCAGTCGTGAGTCGTGCCCCGCAGGGCATCAATGAGTCGTGAGTCCTGAGGGAGTGGTCGCACGCCGACATGCGTGGATCCGTTGCGAGACGCGCGGCATCCCACGTAGAAACGGAGGCCGACTACGCGCACCGAAGGGTGGTGCGGGTGGTGCTGTTGTCTTCAGATCACCGCGTAACCCAGGCGTGGTCGTGGCTGGCGGCGGTCAGGGGCGCACTTGGCAGACGTAGATCATCCGGGGACTCGCGGCGGTCAGCGGTCGGCGGTCCCAGTCGCCATAGGCATCCCGGATGGCGAGGCCGTTATAGTGCAGCAGGGCTGCCATCTCCTGCGGGTAGACGAAGCGCAGGATCGTGCGTTCCATCTTCACTTCGTCCCGCCCATCCTCCCGCCAGCGCTGGTAGATGACGTATTCGACCGTCTGTCGCATGGCGTCGTGCCGCTGCGCCGTGGAGATGTTGACGGTCTGCCCGCGCGCGTCCTCGTACTGCCGCCAGGGGGTCTCCTCCGACCAGCCCCCGGCGAGCGCCTCAGGAGTCAGTAACTCGGACGGGCGGGGGAAGCGGGTCTCGAACGCGAAGAGCCCGCCCGGCGCGAGGTGTCGCCGGACGGTGCCCAGCAGCCCCTCCTGGTCCGCATTCGTGCGGAACTCCTGGAAGGCGTTGCCGGTCAGCGTGATCAGGCGGAACTGCTCGCCCATGTCGAGCGTCCGGCAATCGGCATGGATCCAGCGGATCGGCAGCGCCCCGGCCTTGCGTCGGGCGAGGGCGAGCATCGCCGGTGCGAGATCGACGCCGGTCATCGCCAGCCCCAACTCGGCGAAGGGGATGGTCAGGAAGCCGGTGCCGCAAGCCAGGTCGAGCGCGGGACCGCCGACCTCGCGGGCGAGATCCAGGTAGTAGTCGAGGTCCGGGCCGCCGAGACCGTTCTCGAGGTCGTACCCCTCGGCGTCGTCGTACTCCGTGAGCGATTCGTCTCCGGTCGTCACCGATCTCCCCCCCGCTACCCCCGCTACCCCCGCCATCCCGCCCGGCCTCCCGAGCGACCACGGACGGCGCGGGCAGGATAGCGGCGGGCAACCGCCGCGTCAACGTCCGGGCTGCGCCGCAGGGGTGGCGGGGAAACCGAGATCGCGGAGGCGCGCGGCGGCGGGGTCGCGCCGATCCCGGTCGGCATCGCGCAGTTCGGCGAGGAGATAGTCGCGGTAGACGGCGAGGGTTTGCCGACGAAGAGCGTGCAGGAGGGCGCGCTCAGCGGGGCCGTCGAGGACAAGATAGCCCCAGCGGCGACCTTGGGTTGCTGGATCGGTTCGTGGAGATCTTTCGCATCCACCCGGCCGCTGGGATCGTAGCTGATGGCGATTATCGCCCCAATCCGGTAAGTGGTGGCCGTCACTACAGCAGGGAATCGGGCGCGAAGAGGGGTCGGGGTGTTAGGGGCCGATATTTTGATAGACGCGGGCGACCTCATCCTCCCAGATCAGGGTGGTTCCGGCAAAGCCGACGGCGGCGGGGTCATCGCGGAGGTGTAGGACGGCGTAATCGTAGCGCGCTCCCGGCTGGGGTGGGCCGATGATCCGCTGGCCGAAGCCGGTCGGGACGCGCGCGTAGAGGGGATTCTCGCGCAGGGTCCAGCCGAGCATCCCGATATAGGTCTCTTGAGCGACATCCTGGGCCAGATAGACCGTCGCCTCGCGCGGGATAGCTGCCCGCAACCGCGCGTAGTGATCATTCGTGGCTAGCCGATAGACGGCATCGACACCGAAATCGGCGACTTTGGGGGTCAGATCGGGATGGTTATCGAGGACGTAACGGGTGCGCTCGGCCACGCGCGGGAGGGTTTGGTCGTCATGGACGACGATGTGCGTGACCCCGAGCCCTTGCAGGATGGCGAGCGAGCGTGGGGTCGGGCCGCGATGGAGTTCCTCGGCCAGCGACCAGTATCCCGGCGGCACGATATCGGCCGAGCCGTTGAGCAGGGCATGGTTGTGGAAGAGGGAGAAATACTGCACCCGGTTGTTGTGCCGATCGCGCTTGGCGTGGAAGGGGAGCTCGACGACGACGGTCGCCGGTTGCGCCGCCAGCCAGCGATAGACCGGCGGGAGCGTGGGACCGCTCTCGAGTGTGGTGAGGGGACGTGGGCGATTCGTCGATTCGAGGACGATGCCGCCGATCACAACGGCCACGACGCCCCAGCGGAGCGCACCCCTCGCCCGCAGGCCGCTCGGCAGCGCCATTGAGCCGGGCGCGCGCGACGAGTTCGCCGCGGCCATTCGCCCCAGTAGCCAGTGCAGCCCAAAACCGGCCAGACCGGCGACGCTCAGCGCGTAGAGGATGCCGAGGCGAGCGGGAACGCGCATCGCGTCGAAGAGGGGCAGGTGGTAATAGAGGTAGTGGTATGGCAGCGGCCCGAAGACCCCGCTCGTCGGGTCGCTGGTGCGGTACAGGACCGGGCCAAAGGCGAGGAGCGCGCCGCCACCGCCGAGCATGAGCAGGTATTGGGCCAGGGGATGTCGCCAAGCCGTGGCGGCTCCGCTGAGCGCCAGCAGGAGCGCGGTCGCGCCGACGAGGAGATCGCGCTCCGGGGAATAGGGGCCGAGGTCGCGCAACGGCGCGGTCAACGGTCCCCAGACCAGATTCCACTCACTCGCCGTGAAAAAACTGGCGATACTGGCGGAGTAGCGCAGGTTCGAATCGATCGAGCGGGCGAAGTCGTAGTCCCTCCGCACGGCGAGATAACTGAGGAAGAAAGGGAGGATGGCGCATCCCGCCATCCCGCCCGCCGCCAGCAAGCCCGCCCAGGTTGCCCGCCCCGGGAGACGGCGGCGCGCCCCATCCTGCACGAGGCGCAGGGCGACGAAACCGCCGACGACGAAGGGGAGATAAAGGGCGTAGTACTGTGAGGAGAGCGCCTGGAGTGTCAGGGAGAGGGCCAGTAGCGCGGCGTCGCGGCGGCGGGGGGCGGTGAACAGGCGATCGAGCAGCAGGATGATCAGCGGGAAGTATTGGGCCGAGAGTAGCCCGACATGGTCCAGTTGACCGAAGCGCAGCGGGGCGAAGGCGTAGATCAACCCGGCGGCGAAGGCGGCGATCGGCGAGCAGCGGAAATGACGCGCCAGCGCGTACATCGCCAGGGCGCTGAGGACGAAGGTGAGCAGGATCGCGAGGTTGTAGATCGCGACCGGGTTCGCGGTGATGAGGCGTAGCGGCAGGGTCACGATCGCCGCGCCGACGATGAGTTCGTCGAAGAGGTAGCTCCTCGGGTAGGGATGGAACACGTCGGCATCGAACAGCCGCCAGGGGGCGTGCAGCAGCCGCTCCTGCGCGCGCCCGAGCCGCCAGGTGCTGTCGACCGAGTCGATCGGCGAGACGACCGCGTCGCCGAGCCGCGCGGCCAGCGGCCAGGTGAAGAGGGCCGCGAGGGCCGAGTAGACGAGCGCCAGGAGGGTCCAGGGTGCGAAGGCGCTGCGCGGTGCCTGCTGTGGGGTGCCGCGTAGCCTCGATTTGTCCGTACCCGGCGTAGCGGCAGGAATTTCCCCGGGGTTGCGTTCTGCTACCGCGCCACGATGCAGCGGTACGGGCGATACCATACCGGGCCTCCGACAGTACCTGGGCAGTTTGCTCACGCAGAGGATACATTCGCGCGGGGCGGGTGGCAAGGGGCAGCCGCTGTCCATCCGCCGACACCGCCGGGAATGGCGGGGCGTAGGGTGGCGTGGGTGCGCGGGCGTGGTGCTCAGAAGGCTCGCGCAAGCGCTCAGTCGCTGACCAGGACCGGTGGCCGCAGTGTCCGGGAGGCCGCCACGCCGGCAGTGGCGCTTGTCGGGGCGCGAGGTAACGGCGAGGCAATGGCGTCTCCCCCGCGCTCCACGTGTTAGCCCACGATCGCCGCCATCCAGGGGAGGTGTTCGGCGTAGTGCTCGGCGGTGTTGCCCATGACCTTGTCGAGGACCGGGCTGCCGTTGTCGTCGCCCGGCTCGTCGGGGAGGTAGTGCGAGTATGGCTTGAGTAGATCGTCGTAGGTGCGCGCGTCGAGGGTCGTCAGCATCTGGCGGTGTGTGTCGGCGAACAGTTCGCGCGCCTCGGCCAGCGAGCAGTCTTTGTGGCGCTCGCGGATCGCGGCGTTGATCTCGTCGATCTCATCGCGTTGGTAGACCGCCTCCGGCACGCCGAGCCCCTCGTGGCGCGGGCGACCATGCAGGAGGGAGACCATCGAGCGCTCCCAGGCGGCGAGGTGGGTGAGGTGATCCTTAATCGTCCAGCCTTGCGCGTCAGTCGGGCCGGTCAACTGCGCATCGGTCCACTGGCCGAGGGTCGCCTGTAGCGTCGCGTGCGATGCGGCGATCCGCGCCAGCACCTCGGCCTTGTCGCGCGGGAGGTCGCTCAGTTCGTCGTTCTGCGGTGCGTTCTGAGACATCGGTGTTCCTCCGATCGGTCGCTGTCACAATCGCTGTCGGGGATGCGGCCCTCACCCCCTCTCCCGATTCCAGGAGAGGGGGCAGGGGCGTTGCGAGGCGGTGTCTCTCGTCCTCCCTTGTGGGGGAGGGTCGCCGCCGGGGTCCCCATATGGGGATGAACTCGGGGGAGGGGGCCGCCCACCTCACAACTCCGCAAACGTTGGCGTAGCACCACACCCAGCCCTAATCCGCGACCGCCGCCTCGGGGGGCGGGACGAGCGTGGCGGGCGTGCTGCCGAAGGCGTGGCGCCGGTAGGGGTGCTCGTGCGGGGGGCCGACGGCGATCCAGAGTTCGCCGCGCGTGGGCGCGGCGATGACCGAGGCGAAGGTGATCGTGTCGGAGTCGGCGGCATCGCCGGGCGCGCGGGAGAGGGTGTCGGGGTACGTGGCGCGGTCGCGCAGGATCGCCTGCATCCGGGTCGTGTCGAGTTGGCCGCGATCGGCGGCGAGGAGTTCGCGCATCCGTGCCAGGCGGGTTTGGGTGTTCGGGAGGTAGGCGGCGCTGACGCGCTCCTCATCGCGTAGGCTGTCGGCGACGTAATGATTTGAGTGCGCGAGGAGGTCGTCCTCGGGATCGAGGCGGGCGTCGGCGGTCGGGGTCGTCTCCAGGTCGGCGGCGACGCCGTGGCCGTCGAGGAGGATCAGGTTGCGCGACGAGGCGCGCGGCACGGCGCGCACGGCGGCGATCGCGTCCCCCACGCTCTCGCGGGTCAGGGCGAGGCGGGAGAGGAAGTAGCGCGGGAAGCCGAGTCGCCAGCCGTCGCAGGTGAGGAAGTTGGCGAAGACGCCGAGGCCGCGATCGTTGATCCCGATGTAGGAGACCTGCCCGGCGGGAGTCAGCATCAGGACGGCGGGGGCGTCGTCCGGCACAATCTCCAGGACCACGCCGATCTCGCGGTAGAAGGCGGGGAGGTCGGCGTTCTGCCCGATGAGCGGGGTTCCGTCGCGTGTCGCCCCGGCGAGGATGGCGAAGGTGGTGCATTCGTCGCCCGCGTCGGCGGGGTCGGCGAGGCGTGGGGCGGGCGTGTCGCCGACCGGAGCGGCAACCTCGGCGCGCAGTTGGAGCAGGTAGGCTTCGGCCAGCGGCAGCCGCGCCCCCTCGGCGACTCCCTGCACTTCCTCGTCGAGGAACGGAGCGTGATCGAGGACGTAGGCGCGGTAGCGCGCGGCGGCGGCGAGGGCGACCGCCGGGGTGATCGCCTTGTTCCTGCCGAGGCGCGCGAGGGCGAGGTCGCGGTGCCGACCGATCAGGTCGCCGCACGCCTCGCCGAACTGGCGACCGATCGCGCGGTGGGTCCCGGCGAGGCGATGGAAGGGAAAGGTGTGGGGGGTGGCGGTCATCGGCTTGATCCTTTCGCGCACGGCGCTCGGGGTGTCGTTGTGCGGGGAGGGTACTACGGATGGCGGCGGCTGTCACAGAGTTGTGACGAAGGGAGACTAACCACAGAGCGCACAGAGCGCACAGAGCGCACAGAGACGAGGGGAGAGAACGAGAGAAGGATGGGAGGGCGGGGATGGGAAAGGGGACGTGGCGAGGACCGGGGCAGGGCCGAAGAAGTTGATCGGGTTGAAGGAGTCGAGCGCGGCCCGCGCGAAGAACTGGTAGACGACCGCGCCGAGGGTGAGGAGCGCGAAGGCGATCGGTAGCCGCGCACCCAGGGAGATTGCCCTATCGCGGACTCCTGACCCGGTTGGCGGTGTGCGGGTGGGCAGTACAGGTCTCTTTGTAGGGCTGTGCGTGCGATCTGTCAATGCGGAGGAAACCCGTCCCCCGGCCCCTCCCGCTTCAGGGGAGGGGTGACTCGTTCGAGGGGCGTTGCCTCGCCAGCTGACCGCTGCGCCAATAACGTGTCTCCCCTCTCCCTTCAGGGGAGGGGCCGGGGGAGGGATTTCTCACCCCACTGGCGCGGGTCGTGCATTGGGAGGAATTCGGTAGCGTGGCATAGCGCGATGTGATGAAGGAGGGGGCAATGTTTCGCAGGGTGTACGACACGGTGAACAAAGTTGGGCAGGGATGGATGAACCTGAATCAGGGGGTCTATAACAGCCCGGTGAAGACGGAGCGGCAACTCGGGGAGGCGCGGGCGCTGCTCGAAGAGGTGGTGGCCGATTGGCCCGCCGGACGTCCCGATACGCCGGCCGTCACCGCCGCGCGACAGTATCTGCGGCGCGGGGACACGGAGGGGTAGTCGCGCGGGGCTGCGCGATCATGATAGCCCTCTTGACGCGACGCGATGATGGCGGTATTATCCTTATAGGTCGATAAGGTGCGCGGGGGGGCTATTTGGTCGAGCGGCGGCGCGGGGGGAACGAGCAGGAGCGTGAGGAGACGGCGCAACTGATCCTGCAGGCGGCGCGACGCCTGTTCATGGCGCACGGCTATCGAGCGGTCAGCACGCGGCAGGTCGCGGAGGCGGTCGGGCTGACGCAACCGGCGCTCTATCACCACTTCGCCACGAAGGAAGAATTGTACGTGGCGGTGGCGCTCGGCGAGGTGGCGCGGCTGCGCGCGGGGATCGAACGGATCGCGCGCCGCGAGGGTCCGACGCGGGAGCGGCTGCACGGCCTCGCGCGGTTCCTGCTGACGACCGTGGACTACGATTTCCCGCTGATGTACCACGACATGGGGACGGAGCTGGGCGAGCAATCGCGCGAAACCCTCGGCGCGGCCTTCTACGGCGGGATCATCGCGCCGCTCGCCGCCCTGTTCGCCGCCGGTCAGCGGGCCGGGGAGTTGCGCGACGAGGCGCACGGCGGCCTGAGCCCGGCGGGCGGGGCGGGGTTGTTCATGGCCTTCGTGGCCCATTTCCTCGATCGGCCGCTGGTCGGGGAGCGGACGGCCAGGCCGGGCGGCGTCGAGGCGAGCGCCGAGTCGCTGGTAGGGCTGCTGCTGGAAGGGCTCGGGGCGCGTGTTGATAGGGGGTGAACCGCTCTTTCCGTCCGGGCGCATCCTGGGGAGGTTGGGGGGCGGTGGATGGATACGATGCGCGGTGGCGGCATCGGCCAGACCGGGACTGAAGCACCCTGACTACGCAGGGTATAAATCCCGGCTAGGGGCTGAGGCCACGAAGCCTACTGAAGTAGGCTGGGTCCAATCGCGGGGTGTCTATCAGCAATGGCAGCAGATCGGCAGCACAGCCTAGTCCACTTGAGTGGACTTCGTGGCCGCAGGCAGGGAGCCGGGGATTTCAATCCCCGGTCCGGTCCGCACCACCCCGGCCTTTCCGCGCCGTCATGCGTTGGTAGCACGAGTCAATCATCAGCGGGGCACTCTTTTTTTGACCATTGCTTATCGATTGATAAGCTAAATTCGACGATGGAGGAGTCGATGAGCGGGCGGCAGGGTGGGCATGATATGGCTGGGGCGGGGCGGGTCGATCGCCTGTTCGGCGGGCTGGCAACGGCGGTGACCGGGCGCTGGGGGCGCTGGGTCACCCTGGCGGCCTGGATCGTGGCGGCGGGGCTGCTGAGCGTCGTCGCGCCGAAGGTGACCGACTACTACGATGCCGGCGGCTTCGGGATCGGCGATCAGGAGTCGGTGCGGGCCTCGAAGGTGGTGGCCGAGGCGTTCCCGGGGTCGCGCGGTATCCCGGCGATCATCGTCGTTCACAACCCGGCGGGGCTGAACGCGGGCGACGAGGCGGCGGCGAAGCAGATCAGCGACTGGCTGATCGGCGGGTCGAAACCGGCGGGGATCGAGGCGATCGTCTCGCCCTACACCGTGCCGCAGGCGCGCGGGCAATTGGTCTCCGCCGACGGGACGACGCTGGAGATCGTCGCCGCGCTGAGCGGCGAGATCGGCGACGACGCGCGGGTGGAGGCCGTGGAGGCGATGCGCGCCTTCACCGACGGCTTCGATGGCCGGGAGGGCCGACAGGTCAAGGTGACCGGCCCGGCGGGGATCATCACCGATGCGGCGGCGATTTTTGGCGAGACCGACCTGCCGCTACTGCTGACGACGGTGGGGTTGGTGTTGGTCCTACTGCTGGCGATCTACCGTTCGCCCCTGCTGGCGTTGGCCCCGCTGGTCGCGGTCGGCGTCGCCACCGCCGTGGTCAATCCGCTGCTCGGCTACGCCGCACGGGGCGGGCTGTTCCCGGTTAACCAGCAGGCCGCCTCGATCTTGACGATCCTCCTCTTCGGGGCCGGGACCGACTACACGATCTTCCTGGCGGCGCGCTATCGCGAGGAGTTGGAGCGCGAGCCGGACCGGATCAGGGCGCTGCGGCGGGCGATCGTCGGCGTCGGCGAGGCGATCACCTCCAGCGCCGGGACGGTGATCGTCGCGCTGCTGACCTTGCTGCTGACGACGCTGACCCTCTATCGCGGCCTCGGGCCGACGCTGGCGCTGGGGATCGTGATCATGCTGATCGCGGGGCTGACGTTCGTCCCGGCCCTGCTGGCGATCCTGGGCCGCGCGGCCTTCTGGCCCCTGGTGCCGAAGCTGCGCGACACGGCGGAGCGGCCCGAGGAGGGGGCGGGGCGCGGCTTCTGGGGGCGGATCGCCGCCCTGGTCATACGGCGACCGGGGTTGGCGGTGGTGGGGAGCGTCCTGCTGCTCGGCATCCTCGCCCTCGGCAATATCGGCACGCCGGAAGTCTTCAACTTCCTGACCGGCTTCCGCAAGTCGACCCCCTCGGCGGAGGGCTACGCGATCCTGGCGGCACACTACCCACCCGGCACCCTGGCCCCCTCCGATGTGGTCGTGCAACTGCCGCCCGGCACGGATCCCTGGGCGCAACTGGCCGCGATTGACCGGATCAACACCGCGCTCGCCGGGGTGCCGAACGTGGCGAAGGTGACCGGGCCGACTCGCCCGACCGGCGACGCCCCGGCGATTGACTCGACAGCGCTGCAAGGGGCGATCGCCGCCCTCCCGCCCGAACTGAAAGCGGCGATTCGGTCCGGGCAGGGTGGCCCACCGGGTGGGGTTCTTGGCGGCGGCGCTCCGGGCGGTGCTCCCGGTGGCGCTGCGGGTGGACCGGACCCGCGCGCGATCGCGGCCTACGCGCAGGGGGCGCAATTCGTTTCGCCGGGCGGCGCGGTCGTGCGGTTCGGGGTGACGCTGGGCAGTGATCCCTATGGCGTCCCGGCGCTGGACACCGTCGCGCCGCTGCGGGAGGCGGCGCGCGGCGCGACGCGGGCGGCGTTCGGCGACGGCGCGACGGTCCTGCTCGGCGGCGTGACCCCGACCCAGGCGGATACCCGCGCGGTCAGCGACCGCGACAAGGCGATCGTCGTGCCGACAGTGCTGGTCCTGACGGCGATCATCCTCGGGCTGCTGCTGCGCAGCGTCGTGGCGGCGCTCTACCTGCTGCTGGCCGTGACCCTCAATTACTTCGCGGCGCTTGGTGCGTCGTCGTTCCTCTTCCGCCAGATCCAGGGGGACGAGGGGATCGCCTACGCGATCCCGCTCTACTCGTTCATCTTCCTGGTCGCGCTGGGGGCCGACTACACGATCTTCCTGATGACGCGGGTGCGCGAGGAGGTCGCGCGCCACGGCACGCGGCTCGGCACGCAGGAGGCCCTGCGGCGCACCGGCGGCGTGATCACCTCGGCGGGGCTGATCCTGGCGGGGACGTTCCTGGTGCTGACGACCTTGCCGCTGCGCGACCTCTACCAGCTGGGCGTGGTCGTCGCGCTCGGCGTTATCCTCGACACCTTCCTGGTGCGCGGCTTGCTAGTGCCGGGGATTGTCCTCCTCTTGGGGCGCTGGAACTGGTGGCCGGGGCGGATGAAAAGTCATGGGTCGTGAGTCGTGAGTCGTGAGAGAGTGCCGAGTGCCGAGTGACAAGTGGCGAGTGGCGAGTGAGGGGGGCGGACCCCTCCCCGCCGCCCCGGCGGCGACCCTCCCCTGAAAGGGAGGGTGGGATTACGGCGATGTTGCGAGGAGGATGGCGATGGATGGGCGAGGGACAGGGCGCGATCTGGCGCGGCAGGGGCTGACGGTGGTGGCGGCGATCGCGCAGGTGGTGGCGGGGCCGCTGGGCTTCTTCCTCGGGGCGGAGGTGGGGGAAATCTCCGACCAGAATAGGACGTTGGCGACGCCCGCCGGGTACGCCTTCGCCATCTGGGGGCCGATCTTCCTGCTGATTGGGGCCTACGCCGTCTATCAGGCGTTGCCCGGCCAGCGCGAGAATCGGCTGCTGCGGCGGATCGGCTGGCCGATCGTCGGGGCGTGCCTGGGCAACGCGCTGTGGGAGATCATCTTCCCGCAACGACTGTTTGTCCCGGCGCAGCTCACCATCGTGGCGATCTTCGCCTGCCTGGCGGTCGCCTTCGGGGGGCTCGCGCGGGAGGCGCGCGAGCGGAGTCTCACCGGTGCCGAGCGCTGGCTGGTGGCGCTGCCGCTAGGGCTGCTCTTCGGCTGGCTCTCCGCCGCCACCCTGGTCGGTCTGGGGGCGACGCTGCGCGCGATCGGGCTGCTGCCGGGCGGGGCGAGCGAAACGTTCGCGGCGGCGGCGTTGCTCCTGCTCTGCGGCGGGATCGCCACCCTGGTGCTCTTGCGCTGGCGTGCCATCCCGGCGGCGGGACTGCTCGCCTACGTGGCGGCGGTCGTCTGGGCGCTGATCGCGGTGGTGGCGCAAGGGGGCGCGGCCTCGACGCCGATCGCCGTCGTCGCGGTGGCGATGATCGCCGCCGTGATCGTTGCTTTGCTGGGGGCGTTGTTCGGCGGTGGGGCGGCGCGCGGTGGGGGGGGCGCGACTGTTGGCGGGGTCGCCGCGTAGTGCGTGGTGGCGGGCGGCTGAACCCCGTGACCCGGCACAGGACAAGACCGCCCGCCCTGACCCGTTTAAGTTCGCCACCGCCATCAACCGCCCGCCACCTTGACGCCCTGCCCGCCCCGGCGTAGGGTGGCGCGGCGACGGATGGCGGGGCGGGGGAGGGGGCGCGATGCGGATTCTGGTGACCGGGATCACGGGGCGGATCGGGGCGAACCTGGCGGCGACGCTGGTAGGTCGGGGACACGAGGTGCGCGGGCTGGTCTGGGGGCGCGACGCGCGGGTCGGGAAGCTGCGCCCGCTCGGCGTCGAGCTGATCGAGGGGAGCCTGACCGACGCGGGCGATGTCGCGCGGGCGGTCGCGGGGATGGACGCGATCTACCATCTCGGCGGCGCGTTCCAGGGCGGCGGGCCGTTCTCGACCGAGGACTATTTTCAGATCAACGTGCGCGGCACCTTCCTGATGCTGGAGGCGGCGCGCGGGTTGCCGCGCTTGCAGCAGTTCCTCTTCGCCAGCACCGACGCCCTCTACGACAAGTACCCGCCGGGCGGGATGACCGCGCCGATCGACCCCGACCGCGCGCCGCGCCGCCCGAGGGGACCCTACGCCCTCTCGAAGTCGCTCGGCGAGGAGCTGTGCGACGGCTACTGGCGCACCTACCGCACGCCGATCACGACGCTGCGGTTCGCGCTGACGGTCGGGGCGGGGGAAATCCTGCACTTCCCGCAGTTCCGACTCAGCAAGTTGCGGGAGACCTATCGCGACCTCGAACCACTCTGGCACGGCGAGGAACAACTCGTGGTGATGCGCGACCTCAACGGGCGACCGTGGCGCAAGCACATCGCCGACGTGCGCGACATCGTGGCGGGCTGCGTGGTGGCGCTCGGGGTGCCGGACGCGCTCGGCCAGACGTTCCAGTTGGCCGGCCCGCGGGCATTCGGCTGGGATGAGGCGGTGCCGTACTTGGCCGAGCGCCTGGGCCTCCCGCATGTGGAGGCGCGCTCGGTCGGCGTGCCGACCCACTACGAGTTCGATCTGACGAAGGGGCGGGAATTGCTCGGGTTCGATCCGCAGTACGACATCGTGCGAATGATCGACGACGCGCTGGCGTTCGAGCGCGGGGAGGATGTGGGCGTGCTGGCGACGGGATGAGGGGGGCGGCCCTCACTCTCCGGTAACAACGCGGACGCTTCGTGAACAGGAAGAGCAATGCCATTCGATCTGGTCATCCGCGGCGGGGAGATCGTGACGGCGGGCGCGACCATGCGCGCCGATCTGGGGGTGATCGAGGGGCGGGTCGCGCAGATCGGCGGGGAACTGGCCGGGGAGCGGGAGATCGACGCGACCGGGAAGCTGCTGCTGCCGGGCGGGATCGACGCGCATGTCCACCTCTCCACGCCGCCCGGCCAGCGCGAGGGTCCGGCCTGGGTGGACGATTTCACCAGCGGCTCGGCGGCGGCGCTGGCGGGCGGGATCACGACGCTGGGGAATATGACGTTCCTCCTGCCGGGGGAGACGCCGCTGGCCGGGCTGGCGCGCGAGGCGGTGGTTGCCCGCGAGCAGACGATCTGCGATCTCTTCCTGCACCCGGTCCTGAGCGAGACGCCCCCCGCCGTGCTGTACGAGATCCCGGCGCTGTTGGGCGAGGGGTGCAACACCATCAAGTTCTTCATGTCCCCGCCGGGCTTCGACCAGCAAGCACCCGGCTATGTGGAGGCGACGCGGCGGGCGGGCGCTGCCGGGTTGCTCTCGCTGATCCACTGCGAGGATCATGCGTTGATGGCCGACGCGGCGGCGCGGTTGCACGCCGCCGGGCGCTCGTCGTTGCGCCATTACGCCGAGAGTCGCCCGCCGATCAGCGAGGTCGTGGCGACGCAGCGGGCGGTCGCGATCGCCGAGGCGACCGGCGCGCCGGTCTACATCGTCCACCTCTCCTGCGCGCGGGCGCTGGCGGTCTGCGCCGAGGCGGCGTCGCGCGGGGTGCCGGTCTATGTCGAGACGCGCCCGTTCTACCTGCACCTGACGCGCGAGCGCTTCGCGGAGCCGGATGGCGCGAAATATGTCGGCCAGCCGCCGCTGCGCGAGGCGGCGGATGTGGCGGCGCTGTGGGCCGGGTTGCGGGCCGGGACGGTCCACACCGTTTGCACCGATCACGCGCCGTGGTCGCTGGCGGCGAAACTGGACCCCGCATTGACGATCACGCGGCTGCGACCGGGCGCGGAGAACTTGCAGACGATGCTGCCGATGCTCTACTCCGAGGGGGTGCGCACAGGGCGGCTCTCGCTCGGGCGGTTGGTCGAAGTGCTGGCGACGAATGCCGCCAAACTCTTCGGGCTCTACCCGCGCAAAGGGACGATCGCGGTCGGGAGCGACGCCGACCTTGTCGTCTTCGACCCGAACCTGACGCGCACGGTCACGGCGGGGATGTTGCAGTCGAACGCCGACTACTCGGTCTACGAGGGCTGGGAAGTGACCGGCTGGCCGACGGCGACGATCCGCCGGGGCGAGATCGTCTTCGATGGCGGTGCGGTCATCGGCCAGGCGGGGAGCGGGGAATTGGTGCGGCGGGGGGCGACGGCGGCGCTGTAGTGATACAGCCCTCACCCCCCGGCTCGCCTGCGCTCGCCGACTCCCTCTCCTCATCCGAGGAGAGGGGCAGAAGTGCTGTAGGGGGGGCTGGCTGTTGGATAGCTGCGCGGACCCCTCCCTGCCGCTGCGACGGCGACCCTCCCCTGAAGAGGGAGGGTGCGGCGGTGCTGATTCGGTGGTGCGTAGGATGAGTGAGCCGGTTCCCGCTATCCGGAGGGGGGTGGAAACCGGCTTTGGTGCAACCGCGCAGTCGCCACGTCGTTCCTGCGATGGAGCGACTACGGGGAGGCGCAATGGAGTATCTCGCGGCACAACTCTTCGCGCTGATCATGATCTGGTTGCCGCTGTGTGCGCTAACCCTCTTGCCCTTTGTCGCTATTGTGCTGCCGGAGTGACCGTGCTGGTGGCGCGTCGTTGTCGCTGTGCTTGGTGGGTATCTCATCCTCGTCGGCGTCACCGGCATGTACATCTACATGATTGTCCCGGTGCAGTACACCAAGTATCACATCTGGACGCGCGATCCCGCGTCGAGTTCGCTGGGTGAGCAGTATGGCGAGGCGATTGAGCGCGCGAGGTCGATTGCGGTGCGGGAGCCGGAGGCCGC
This sequence comes from uncultured Thermomicrobiales bacterium, assembly GCA_902806415.1. Taxonomy (GTDB): domain Bacteria; phylum Chloroflexota; class Chloroflexia; order Thermomicrobiales; family CADCWN01; genus CADCWN01. Next base: position 52,640 of record CADCWN010000053.1, read on the forward strand.
GCGGCAGTTGCGCGAGCGTATGGAGCAGGATCGGCGGGATTTTTTGGATGATTGGCTACGACTCTGCCTCTTTGGGTTGGCGGGGCCGCTCCTGTTGTTGCTGCGGGTCTGGCGCAGGGGTTGGCGTGGCGGGGTGTGGTGGGAGGAGGCAGGAGCATAAGATTAATTCCCGGCTGGTGCAGCGCCTTTCACCGCAGCGGACGCCGCGCACCTTCGCTACCCGCTATTGGCTGGCCCGTCTCGGGATCGATGGCGCGGTACTGACCCGTGCGCGGGTTGTTTCGGTGCCAGGCTCGTCGCAGCGAGGCGGTGCTGGTGCCCCGACGCGCGCTCAGCAGTCGAACACCGACCAGCAGATGTCGTTCCGCAACCGCTGGTCGTCGAGGACGAGCGCGCGGATCGCCCCCGGGAGCTGGTCGCGTTGCCACCGGCACTCGCGTCGCCCCGCGCTCTCGCCCTCCCCCGTCGGCGCGGCGGCACGCGCGGCCTTGATCGCGTAGGCGGCCGCGCCGAGCTCGTGCGCGGCGACGTGCGCGACCGCCGCCGCCTGACCGGCAGCGTACGCGGCATGCCGCGCCGCGCCACGCAGGTCCCTGGCCGCGCCCATTGCATGGCCGGCTGCCGTGCGCGCCTGGGACATGGTGATCTCGCCGCGCGCCCAGGCCCGAGCCTGCTCGATCGCGTGACGCGGCCGCGGGTCCTCAGGCTGAGACGACTCGAAGAGGTCGAGGACGTGCTCCGCGCACGATGCCGCCCACAGGGCGAGGAGCTGATGATCCGCATCGGTGAGCGTCCCACCGCGGCGGATAGTGATGAAGCGAGGGTCGCGATCTTTGGGGAGGATCACTGCCAGTACCCCTTCCGCGCGCCCCTGCCCGACGAAGAGTGGGTGGCGAGCCGCCGCAGCATCGCTATCCACCGCCCGTATCCCCGCGCCCTACGTCGATCCGGCGGCCGCCCAGGCGGCGTAGCCGCGCAGCGTGACGCCGGGCGGGGCGGGCATGATCGCGGTGAGCGCCCCGGCGTGCTCCTTGACCGCGACCAGCCCGCCGGGGCGGACCACCCGCCGGAACTCGGCGAGGGCGGTCATCAGTTCGTCGTCGGTGAGGTACTGCGAGGTATTGGCGAACCACACTGCGTCGAAGCTGGCGTCGGGGTAGGGCAGCGCGAGGACCCTACCGACTTGGGCCTCCACTGGGCACGGCAGACCCTACGCGGCCACCCGGCGCTCCACCAGCGCCAGATTGTCGGGGGCGAGGTCGAGGGCCGCCAGCCTCCCGCTCGGGCCGACCAGCTCGGCCAGCCACGACAGGAAGGAGCCGGCGCCGCTCGCGGCGTCGAGCACGCGCCAGCCGGGCCGGATGCCCACCGCGCGCAGCTGCGCCTCGTATTCCGGTCGCGCCATCTCGAAATGGACGTCGAGCCAGTCGCTCCCGGTGAGCGCCTGCCCCGTCGAGGATGCGTGCCCCCCCGGCCCGGTTCCCTGCTCCCCGGTCATGCCCACATCTCCCGCTTGCATCTCCCGTTCTCACACTTCGGAGGGGCATCGTAGCCCCTGCCGCCGCTCGGTGCAAACAAGTGTCGGATAAGTCGGGTCTTGCCGCCTTTCGATGATCCGGCGTGTAGACCTCGTTGCGATCCTCCCTGGCGTGGCTGGTATCCCGGAGGTGCGTTTGGATATGGCCGAACGCTATGGGCGTTCACCCGCGAGCACTCGCCCA
>CADCWN010000054.1 GCA_902806415.1 uncultured Thermomicrobiales bacterium
TACGCCCGCGGTCGCGGGACGGCAACGGGGCTGTCCCGGCTGCCGCGCCCATCCGCACGGCGCCCTCGCGCTTGCGGGCCGCCCGGATGGCCTCTCGCCGCGCGTGCTGGAGGTGCTGGCCCTCCTGGCCGGCGGGCTGGGCAACCACCAGATCGCCCACGCTCCCTTCCTCAGCCCGCGCACGGTGCGGCGCCACGTCGCCAACGTCTACCTTCAAGCTCGGGGCGCACAACAGGGCCGACGCCACCGCCTCTACCCGGCGCAGGGTCGCTGGCGGGCCACTAAAATCCGCGCCGCGATTCATACGTCCGGCGCGACTTTGGGGTATCCTGAGCATACGGCGTTCCGGCGGGTGTGCGGGCGGCAGGGGGGCAGCATGGCGGCGGCGGAGGCGTTGCGCGGGTTGCGGTCGGGGCCGCGGCGGGGGCGGGCACGGGTTGGCGCGCGCGCGGATGCGGTCACGATCGCGCTCGGGTTCTGGCTCCTGGGCGGGCTCTTCATCGACGGCTGGGCGCACAACGCCGGCACCCTGGTCGAGAGCTTCTTCACGCCCTGGCACGCGGCGCTCTACTCCGGCTACACCGCGAGCACCCTCTGGCTCTGCTGGCTCATCCGGCGCGAGTTGCGCGCGGGGAAGGTCGGGCTGGCGGCCATACCGCGCGGCTACGAGTGGGGGCTGGTCGGCGCGGCGCTCTTCGGCCTCGGCGGGTTGGGCGACCTGACCTGGCACCTCGCCTTCGGGGTCGAGCAGAACCTCGAGGCGCTGCTCAGCCCGACCCACCTGCTGCTCTTCACCGGCATCGTCCTCATCTTCAGCAGCCCGCTCCGCTCGGCCTGGTCCTCCACCGCCCCCGGCAACGGCACCCCGACACTGCGCGCCTTCCTCCCCACCCTCCTCTCGCTCACGGCCAGCGTCTCGGCCTGCACGTTCCTGGGCGGCTATTTCTGGGCGCTCCTCGACCAGCACCACCTGACGTGGCGGATCGATTCCTTCCGGCAGGCGGCCGGCGGCGCGCGGCTGCTGCGCATGTCGCAGGAGCTCGGCATCGCGGGCATCCTGCTGACCAATGCCCTGCTCCTCGCACCGCTCCTCCTCGCCCTGCGCCGTTGGCGGCTGCCGTTCGGCAGCGTGGCCATCTTCTTCGGCGTCAATACCGCCCTGATGAACGGCTTCGACAACTTCGCGAAGAAGGAAACGATCCTCGCCGCGCTCGCCGCCGGGCTCATCGCCGACCTGCTCATCCGCCGCCTGCGCCCGACCTACGATCGCCCGGCCGCGCTGCGCCTCTTCGCCGCCCTGGTGCCGGTCGCCTTCTGGTCGCTCTACTTCGCCGAGGAGCACCTGCGCTGGGGGGTCGGCTGGTCGCCGGAGTTCTGGGCCGGGGCGATCGCCCTGGCCGCGCTCAGCGGTCTCGGGTTGAGCCTGCTGGCGTTGCCGCCGACGGTGCCGGCGGAGGAGTAGCGGGGCCGCAGCCCCATCGGGCGCGGCGTGCCCTTGCCGCGCGGTGGGGGGCGGGGACGTTCGCCGCGCGACCAGGCGGCGGTCACCCGACCGGAGGCGACCGCACGCACCCCGCGGATCATCCTGGAAACCCCGGGCACGCGGCCGGAGCAGGTGGCGATGCGGCAGGCAGGGTACGCGGCTTGGCTGTCTGATGAGGGGCGGGCGACGTTGCGGGCGCTGGTGGGGCGCCGGGGTGGCCCCGGCACGACGCTCGACGCGGGCGGCCTCGCCCAGGCTCGTGCGCCGGTCGCTCGCCACGACCTGCCGCGAGCTGCTGCGCGGCTCGCATGCGTCAAGGGCCTCCTCGACCTCCACGACCCGGCGGCCGAGCGCGTCGTCCTCGTGCTGGACCATCCCAGCACGCACATCCCGGCCTCACCGTGCGAGGTGTTTCCGCCCGCCGAGGCGAAGCGCTTGGCCGACTGCCTCGGAATCCACTCCACCCTGAGCACGGCTCCCGGCTCAATGTGGAGGCCGCCATGGCTCGACCGTGGCGACCTGGACGTTGACGGTGTGGCCGCGCCGCTGCACGCGCCCGGTGACGACGACGAGCGGCGCGGCGTGGACCGCGGCCCGCCATCGCCGGTCCATCGCCGGGCTGAGGACGAGATTGCCGAGCGCGGTCTCGTCCTCGATGGTGACGAAGGCGACGCCGTTGGCGGTGGGGGGGCACTGGAGGATGACCAGTCGCCCCGCCACCGTGACCGACGCGCCGTCGGGGAGGTCCGCGAGCGCCGCGAGCGGCAGCGCCCCATGCGCCGCGAGCGCCGCGCGCTGGGTCGCCGCGAGGTGGCCGCCGAGCGGCAGGCCGGTCGCCCAGGATTCCCCGGCCAGCGCCTCCGGCGGCGTCGCCTCGGGGAGTGGGGGGGGCGCGACCGGCAGCGGCAGGTCGGTGGCGTTGTGCCACGTCGCCGCGAGCGACCAGAGGAGGGGCCGCCGGGCGATCCCCCAGCTATCGCACGAGCCGGCGGCGATGAGGGCCGTGATCGCCTCGGGTGTCAGGGCGTGGCGGCCCCGGCGACAGAGGTCCGCGAGGTCGCGGAAGGGGCCGCCCCGGTCGCGCTCGGCGATCAACGCCCGACCGCCCACTCCCGACAAGCCGCGCACGTAGCGCAGGCCGAGGCGCACCGCCGGGGTATCGCCCGCCCGTTCGACGCCGCAATCGTGCGCGCTGGCACCGAGGTCGGGGCCGAGGACGGCGATACCGTGCCGTCGCGCGTCGCCGACGATGACGCCCGGCGGGTAGAAGCCGCCCGGCTGGGCGTTGAGTCTGGCGACGTAGAACGTGACCGGGTGGTGCGCCTTCAGCCAGCAGGTCTCGTAGGCGAGGCGCGCGAAGGCGACGGCGTGCGAGCGCGGGAAGCCGTACCCGGCGAAGGCGCTGATCTGCCGGAAGACCTCGGCGGCGACGGCCTCGGGCACGCCTCGCCCCCCCGCCCCCGCCAGGAAGCGCGCCTCGACGGCGCGCATCTTGTCCTCGCTGCGCCGGCTCCCCATCGCGCGGCGCAGGTCGTCGCCCTCCCCGAGCGTGAACCCGGCGAGCGCGGTCGCGACTTCGAGCACCTGCTCCTGGTAGACGATGACGCCGAGAGTGTCGCGCAGGACCGGCTCCAGCAGGGGGTGGGGGTAGCGCACCGGCTCCTCGCCGCGCCGTCGGCGCAGATACGGATGCACCATGCCGCCCTGGAGGGGACCGGGGCGGATGATCGAGATCTGCGCCACCAGATCGCCGAAGGTGCGCGGGGCGTGCTGCGGGAGCGCTTGCTGCTGCGCCCGCGACTCGACCTGGAAGGTGCCGGTGGTGCCTGCGGCGCACAGGAGGTCGAACACCGCCGGGTCGTCGAGGGGCAGGGTGTCGAGGTCGATAACGATCCCTTCGTGTTGCTCGACCAGCCGCACCGCCTCGGCCACGAGGTCGAGCGCTTGGAGGGCCAGCACATCGAGCTTGATCAGCCCGGCCAGCTCCAGACTGTCCTTGTCCCACTGGACGACGACCCGCCCGGCCATCGACGCGCGTTCGAGCGGCACCAGCTCGCCGAGCGGCGGGCCGGTGACCACTACGCCGCCGTTGTGGATGCCCAGGTGCCGGGGCGTGCCGACCAGTTGCTCGCAGAGCGCGACGAAATAGCCCCAGGGCGGGCTAGCCAGCGCCGCCTCGCCCGCCACGGCGACGACGGCCCCCGCGAGGGTGTCGTCCAGGCTCCGGCGCACGCGCGTCGCCACCGCGTCCAGCGTCGGCGAGGGGATACCCAGCACTTTCCCCACGTCGCGCACCGCCCCTTTGCGGTGGTAGGTCTGGACGGTGCAGGCCATCCCGACGTGGGCCTCGCCGTAGGTCCGGTAGAGATACTGGATCACCGCCTCGCGCCCCAGGTGGCCGAAGTCGATGTCGATGTCCGGCAGGCTCGCCCTTTCTTCCGACAGGAAGCGCTCGAACAACAAGCGGTGGGCGAGCGGGTCCACCCGGCTGATCCCCAGCGTGTAGGACGCCACCGAGCCGGCCGCCGAGCCGCGTCCCTGGCATGGCACGCCCTCGGCTCGCGCGAAGCGCACGACATCGGCGACCAGGAGGAAGTAGGGGGCCAGCCCCAGCTTCCCGATCACCGCCAGCTCGTGATCGAGCTGGGCGACGGCGCGATGCCACGCCGCCGGGTCGCCCGCAGCATAGCGGTCGGTCACGCCCGCGCGGCAGAGCGCCAGCAGGTGGTCATCTGGCGTCCGCCCCCGCGGCACCGGGATGCTCGGGAAATGGTGGGGGCCGAAGTCGAGGACGAAGGTGCAGCGCGCGGCGACGAGGGACGTGTTCGCGACGGCCTCGGGGCGATCGGCGAAGCGCCCGGCCATCTCCGCACCGCCGGCGAGGTGGTGGCGATGGTTCGGCCGCAGCCCTCGGGCCGCTTCCAGGGTTGTCCCGGCGCGGATGCAGGCCAGCACGTCGGCGAGCGGGCCGTCCTGGGGCGTCGCGTAGTGGACATTGGCGCTGGCGACAGTGCCGACGCTGAGCCGGTCGGCCAGCCGCGCCAGGCGGTGCGTCAGCGCACGATCGTCCGCGCGGTCGTTGCGGGGCAGCTCGACCCAGAGATCGTCGCCGAAACACTCCCGGAGCCAGCGGGCCGACCGCCGCGCCCTATCCTCATCATCGGCGAGCAGCGGCGCGGCGAGCGCGCCGTGGCGGCAACCGGTGAGGCAGAGCAACCCGGCGGTGTGCGCGGCCAGGAGTTCGGGGGCGACCGGGGCGTGGCCCTTGCTGCCCGCGAGCTGCGCAGCTGTCAGCAGGCGGCAGAGGGAGCGCCAGCCCGAGGCGTCTTTGACCAGCAGGGTGAGGTGCCGCCCGTCGACGAGGGCGATCTCCGCGCCGTGGATGGGACGCACGCCGACCGCCCGGCAGGCGCGGTCGAAGCTGATCGCGCCGTAGAGGCCGTGCCAGTCGGTGAGGGCGAGGGCGGGTTGCCCCAGGTCGGCGGCGCGGCGGGCGAGTGCCTCGGGGGAGGACGCGCCATCCAGGAACGAGTAGTGCGAGTGGCAGTGGAGGTGGGTGAAGGCGGGCGAGGTCGCGTCACAATCCACGATGTACCCCCGGCGCTCAGTCGATGATCTGCTCGAAGTACCAGCGCCCCGAGGCGAGATCGCGGTAGATGACGCACAGCAGCCCGCTGTGCGTGAGCAGGCGGAAGTAGCGGCGTCGGGTGGCGCCGGTTTCGCCCCGCCACCAGCCCTCGGTCAGATCCCAGGTCGCGGCGATGGCGCCCACTCCCTCCCAGCGCCCGCGCCAGCGCAGGCGTGTCGGGCTGTCCCCGCGCGCGTCGGCGACGACCGCGATCGGTCGTGTCGGGGCGAAGCGGCGGATTGTCACGCGTCCTCCGGGTGGGCCGGTTCGGCGGCATCGCCCGCCACGACAAAGCGGTAGCGGCGCTCGGGGAGGGGGTGGGCGAGGTCGGCGGGGTGCAGATGGCCGAGATCGCCCCCGGCCCGCCGTTGTGTCTCCGCCACCCCCAGCGCCAGGAGGCCGCGCCTGCCCTGCGGCACGTCGAAGAACGATGCCTGCTGCCCGGCGAAGGGGCGCGGGGAGATGAGCGTCGTCGCCACCGCCGTGATACCTCGCTCGCCCGCACCGTCGTTGGGAAGGGCCGCGAGCAGCAGCCGCAGGAGGAGGTCGCCGTCCGTCGTGGGCCGCGCCGTCCGGGCGGTGGCGTTCACCTCGCCCCGCTCGCCGTACAGGGTGAGGGTCGCGCGCGTCGTGCCCAGCCCCTGTCGGCGGAGCGTCGCGAGCAGCGGGGCGAGAAGTCGCGTCGCGATCGTCGCGAGTTGCGCGTGGTCGTCCAAGGCCCAGTCGAGTTCGCGCCGGGCCGTCAGGACGAGCGGCGGTCGGGTCGGTCGCAGGGGTCGATCGTCCTCGCCGCGCGCCAGTGCTTCCAGGGCGGGCGCGGCGGGGCCGAGATAATCGCCGAGCGCGCCACGCGGGAGGGCCGCGAGATCGCCCAGGCGGCGCAAGCCGACGAGCGCCAGGCGGTCGGCGAGGTCGGCGGGCAGGCCGGTCGCGGCGATCGGCAGGGGGGCGAGGAAGGCGGCGACGTCAGGCGGGGCGAGGATGGTCACACTCTCCGCTCCGTGCCAGGCCGCCAGGCGCGCGACACCGGGGGTGGGGGCGATGCCGAGCCGGGCCTCGCCGTAGCCCCAATCGCGGACAGTGCCGAGGATCGCCGCGCCGGCCTTGGGTGGCGACAGGCCGCGCCGCCCGCCCCGCAGATCGAGCCAGCACCCGGCGGGCGGTTCCGGTTCGACGGTCGGGCTGTGCGCGCCGAGCGCGTCGAGCAGGGCGGGCCACACCTCGGCCGATGGCATCGGATCGTCCTCCTGGGTCAGCCACGCGTAGCCGACGACGGGCGGCCTTGGGGTGCTATGCTCAGGCGGCGACGGGGAGGCCATGCGCTGCCCTGATCGCGTCGTGGAGCGCCCTGGCGAGATCGGCATCGGTGTGGAGCGCCCGACGCGCTCGCGCCTCGTCGCGCCCCAGGGTGATCGCGCCCCACACCAGTCCGGTCGACCCGCTCTCCACGAGCCCGACCGCGCGACCGAGGCGCAGGATCTCGGCGGCGTGATCCAGCGCGCCGCCGAGCCGCACCTCGATCTCGGCGGTGCCGCCCGGCGTCCCCAGCTTGTGCTTGGCGATGGTCAGGCCGACCCGGAGCGCGCGGTAGCCCCCGGACCCGTCCGGCAGGAGGGCCAGGGGCGCGACGGCGACGCGCAGGGCGGCGTGGTGGCGCAGGGCGAGGCCGCCCGGCGAGCGGAAGGCCGGCCGGTCGGGCATGGGTGGCAGGAGATCGTTGGTGAGGATGACGGCGGTGGGGCTGTCCTTCAGCGCCACGGCGAGGACGCGGAGGCCGCGTGTGAGGAGGCGGGCGGCGTCGAGGGCCGCGAGTTCGCCGTGCAGGCTGCCGCGCGCCCGTCCGGCGGGGAGGTCGCGCAGCGCCGGGATGGAGACGAGGCCGAGGGCGTCGAGAGCCTGGCAGTGGGCGAGGATGGTGAGCATCAGCAGGGCGTCCGGCGCGCTGGCGGGATGGGCGAGCAGCAGATCCGCGAGGTCCACCCCGCACGCGAGCAGCGCCCCGGCATCGACCGTCCCCTCGGCGTCGATCAGGGCGACGATCCCGCCCGCCCGCTGGTTCGCGGCCAGGGCGGCGTAGAGGAGGGCCGTCTTGCCGCTCGACTCGGCGCCGAGCAGTTCGGTGACGTGGCCGCGCGGCAGGCCGCCGAGGCCGGTCGCGAGATCGAGGCCGAGCGAGCCGGACGGGATCGCGCGATCGGTCGGGTCGCGCGGGGGGATGTCGCGCAGGCGTCGGACCACGCCGGGTCCGAACCGGGCCTCGATCGCCGCGAGCGCGTCGTCGATCTGCCGCGTGCGCCTCGTCGGGGAAAGTTGTCCTGCCACGCCGCCTCCATATCGGGTCACCGGGGGACGGCCTCGTGCCACGGCGTCACGAGAAACACCAGGGTATCAGAACATCAGTTCTAAAACAAGGGTCGTTAGTACCCATAGAGTGGCGTTTGTACGCGGTTTGATGCGCCGGCCGATGGGCGGATAGTTTCATCGAAGGAGATCACCAGAAAGTCCTTCGGCCTGTCTGTTGTCTTCCCCGACACCATGCAGATAGGATAGACCAGTCAGAAATCTCCATACCGACGAGCAACTGCGCCCGCTGGGCGTGCTCCTGCATCGTGAGGGCGGCGATGAACGAGGCGGAAACCTGTCGGCGGTACGTCGTCCCGCGCCTGGTCGCGGCGGGCTGGGATACCGGCCCGCGCCCCTTCACCCAGCAGGACAGCTTCACCGACGGGCGGATCATCGTCGCGGGCGGGCCGGCGACGCGCGCACCCCAAAAGCGTACCGACTATCTGCCCCGGTATACGCGCGACTTCCCGCTCGCCGTCGTCGAGGCCAAGGCTGCGGATAAGACGCCCCCACCGGCCTCCAGCAGGCGCAGGACTACGCCCAGCTCCTCGGCCTCAAATTCGCCTACGCGACCAACGGGGCGGGGATCGTCGAGTTCGACCACTCGACCGGCCAGGAGCGCGAGATCGACGCCTCCCCCACGCCCGACGAGTTATGGGCGCGGCTGCGGGGCGCGAGACCACTCGGCGAGGCGGCGGCGGGGCAGTTGCTGACGCCCGCGAACCACCAGATCGGCAAGGGCGAGCGTTACTACCAGCGGCTCGCGATCAATCGCGTCGTGGAGGCCGTCCTCGGGGGGCGGCGGCGCGTCCTGCTGACGATGGCGACCGGGACCGGCAAGACGCCCAAAGGACAAGACGTGCGCCCCGTTCGGCGAAGCGCGGTTCAAGGTCGAGGGCGGCGCGATCGAGTTGGGGCGGCAATTGTATTTCGCCACCTCTCAGGCCCTCGCCGAGGACGAGCGCCGGCCGGGGGCTACCGGGAGTTCGCGTTGCCGCAGGCGTTGCGGGTGCCGCCGATCGCCGCGCGGGGGAACCCGAGGGAGATCGCGCGGTCCTGCGGCTGGGCGGCGGGTGGCGGTGACGTCGAGCCGGGATGCGTCGAACGGCTACCAGAAGGGGAAGTGCTTCTACTGCTTCGCGGACATCGCCATCGATCCGGGCGCGGCGAACCTGGCCGACGTCGATCATTCCCTGGCGCACACGTCGCAGCGGGCGGCGGGCCCGCCGCCTTGGGGCAGGGCGCCGGACGAGGTCTGGAACCTGGTGCTGGCGTGCTGGCGGTGCGATCGCGGGCCGGGGGGGGTTCGCGCGGGTGCCGCGCGTGCGCTATCTGGGGCGGCTGCACCGGCGCAACGAGTTCCCGATCGGCAGCCACCACCCGCTGCGGGAGACGCTGCTGCGGCAGGCGGGGTCGAATGCGGCGGAGCGGGCGGCGTTCCTCCGCCGGCAGTACGCGACCGCACAGGAGCAGCTGGTGCAGCTGTGGGCACCGCGCGAGGAAGGTGCGCCCGCGTTCTAGCGTTGCGGCCACGACGGAGGGGGGTGGGATGTCGCTGATCGCCTATTACGACGAGCGCGCGGGGGAGTTCTACGCGAACACGATCGGCGCGGAGCTGGGGGATTCTACGACGCCTTCCTGCCGCTGCTCCCGGCGGGCGGGCGGATCCTCGACGCGGGGTGCGGCTCGGGGCGGGACAGCCGGGCGTTCCTCGACCGGGGCTACGACGTGACGCCGCTGGAACCGTCCGCGGAACTGGCGGCGCGGGCGGAGCGGCTGCTGGGGCGACCGGTGCTGCGGCCGACCCTCCAGGAATTGGCGTTCGACGGGGCGTCCGACGGGATCTGGGCGTGCGCCTCGCTGCTGCATGTGCCGCGCGCGGAGTTGGACGGGGCGCTGGCGCGGCTGGCGCGGGCGCTGGTGCCGGGGGGTGCTGTTCCTGTCGTTCAAGTACGGCGAGGGGGAGGGTGTGCGCAACGGGCGCCGGTTCAGCGTTCCGGGAAGCGCCGGGGCAGCAGTCGGCATTGGAGGAGTCCATCCTGATCGATGTGGACCACGAGAGCGATAGCATGGGTGCCTGGTATTGGAGTGACACTGCCACTCCTGGCATACTAACCCGTCCTGGCCGTTTACCCCGCCCGGTCAAATTTTCTGGCATTCCCTCCGCAAGAGTGCCAGGATTTTGCTGCGGATGTAATGCACGGCCAGGACAGAGGTCTTCGGGGCCGGGACGGTCGGGGGCGGGGCCGGGGCGGGGACCGGATCGCCCCGACAGTCGGGCCGCTCGGCACGCTCCGCAACACCATCGTCCGACGCCAGGCCCCCGACGCCCGGGACTGGCCCGACGCACTGCCACGAGAGGAGGAGTCATGCCTCGCCCCCGCTTCGGTTTCTGCGTGCCGATCTTCGCCGCGCCGGGCCTCCGGCTGTTCCGCACGCCGAGTTATGCCGCGCTCGATACGGCCGCGACGATGGATCTGGCCCTGCGTGCCGAGGCGGCCGGCTACGACTCGCTCTGGGTGGCCGACCACCTCATGCGCGGGCAGGACCAGGCGATCCTCGAGGGGTGGACCACGGTCGCCGCGCTCGCCGGCGCGACGACGCGCGCGCAGCTCGGCCTGATCCACCAGACGCACTTCTTCCGCCACCCGGCCCTCGTCGCCAAGATGGTGGCGACGATCGACCAGCTCAGTCGCGGGCGGTTCATCTATTTCCTCGACTGCGGCAACCAGCGCGACGAGTACCTGGCCTATGGCCTCCCCTGGAGCGACGACATCGAGGAGCGCGTCGCGCAGATGGTCGACGGGCTGGGGGTCACCCTGGCGCTCTGGTCCTCGCGCGGCCCGGTCAGCTACGACGGCCCCCACTATCACCTGCGCGACGCCATCTGCAACCCGCCGCCCGTGCAGGTGCCGCACCCGCCGATCTGGTTCGGGGGGGTGAACCCGGCCATGCTCCGCGCGTGCGCGCAATACGGGCAGGGCTGGAACACGACCCCCGCCTCGGTCGAGCAGGTACGCGCGCACCTGGCCGCCCTCGCGGCGGCGTGCACGGCCGTGGGTCGCCCCGCCGAGGCGCTCGAGAAGAGCCTGGAGATCCAGGTCCTCGTGGCGCCCGACCATCGGGCCGTGCGCACAGCCCTGCGCGGGATCGTCGCCGCCGATCCCGAAGGGCGTGCCCTGGACCCGGCGCTGGCGGCCTTCCTGGCGGGCGAAACCGACGAGATCCCGACGGACGTGCGCCGGACGAACCTGATCGGGACGCCCGCGGAGGTGGCCGCGCAGGTGCGCGAGTACGTCGACGCGGGGATCGATCACTTCATGCTCTGGTTCCTGGACGCGCCGAGCGCGGCGGGGCTGGACTTGTTCGCCCGCGAGGTGTCCCCGGCCTTCCGGTGAGGGCGGGGCGCAGAGCAGCAGGGCGACGCGGCGACGCCGATGTCGCCGCGACACCCTCGCGAAAGGAAGGGAGGCCCGACCGTGACCACCGCCCGCCCGCACGTGCTCCTCGCCTTCAACCGACACGTCTACGAGGAGTATTTCCGCCCCGCCGATCGGGAACGCCTCGACGCCCTCGCCACCTGGCAATGGCTCCCAATGGAGGGCGGGCCGCGCTTCGGGGCCAACCCCGACCCCTCAGCGCGGGCCGCCCTGCTCGCGCACGCCGCCGACGCCGACGCGATCGTGGTCTGCCACGGCTCACCCCGGATCGACGAGGAAATCCTCGCGGCCGCGCCGCGCCTGCAGATCGTCGGGGAGCTGGAGGGGGATCGCTTCGCGGAGCGGATCGACCTCGACGCGGCCTGGGCGCGCGGCATCCGCACGGTCGACACGACGCACGGCTCGTCGTACCCGGTCGCGGAGTGGGCGCTGGCGCTGATCCTGATCTCCTTGCGGAACGCGGGCGAGCACTTCCGACAGATCATCCGGCACCAGGAGTACCGCAACCCCCAGGCGGGGTGGCTCCCCTCGCGCTTGCAAGGGAAGAAGGTCGGGCTGATCGGCGGCGGGCACATCGCGCGCCGGCTGATCGGGTACCTGGCCCCCTTCGAGTGCGACATCCGCGTCCACGACCCCTACCTGCCGAAGGTCGTCACGGAGGTGCTGGGCTTCCTGCTCACCTCGCTCGATTACGCCCTGGCGGAGTCGGACGTGGTCGTCTGCCTCGCGCCGCTGACGCCCGCGACACGCCGGCTGATCGGCCGGCGCGAGCTCGATCTGCTGCGCCCCGGTGCCGTCTTCGTCAACGTCTCGCGCGGGGCGATCGTCGATCCCGACGCGCTGATCGCGCGGCTGCAACGGGGCGACATCGTCGCGGGCCTCGACGTCTTCGACCCCGAGCCGATCCCCGCCGACAGCCCGATCAAGGACCTCCCCAATGTCTTCCTCAGCCCGCACATCGCGGGGTCGAACCGGGGGCTGGAGAGCTTCTTCGCGCTGATGGTGGACGAGCTGGAACGGGCACTCCACGGCCACGAGACCCTCTACGACCTGACGCCGCGCACGCGCGCCAACCGTACCGGCGCGA
>CADCWN010000055.1 GCA_902806415.1 uncultured Thermomicrobiales bacterium
CCAGCTTGTCCGCGTCGGGGAGGAAGTGCAGCACGAAGATGCAAGTCGCCGCGTCGAAGCGGGCCTCCTGCGGCAGATCCTCCACCGTCCCGCGCACCAGCGTGACCCGGTCGCTCACGCCCAGGTGCGCGACTTTAGCCTGCGCGAGCGCCAGCATGTCGGCGGAGGGATCCACCCCGGTGATCTGCCAACCGGGATTCTCGGGCAAGAACCGCGCGATCTCCGCCCCACCACCCGCGCCGACGACCAGCAGACGCAACTCCGGTCGGCGCAGCGCGCGCAGGACGGCCTGGGTGAGCATGAAGAGGAGGTCGTAGCCCATATTCACGCCTTGAACCATTTGCTCGTACTCGCTCACCGGCACCGGCGGCCGGGAATCGAAATCCACCGGCTGTTGCATCTCGGCCATACGGTTCACCCCCTGCTCATGAGCATTCGCGTACTTCTACCGCCGATACCGACCCAACAGGTGTGCGAGCACCGTCTCCGCGTGCTCGACGATCGGTTGCATTGTTGCCCTCGCCGCCGCAGCGCTCCCGCCCGTTGCGCGTAGACGCGCTCGTGTCGCCCGCGCACCGTGGGCTGCGCCGTCAGCCCGGGGTGCGGGTGATGTATTGGCTCCGCTCGCCGGTCACCATGAAGATGGTGCGCTCGCAGATGTTGGTCACGCGGTCGGCGATCCGCTCCAGGTTGTGCGCGACCCAGAGCAGGCGAGTGCCGCGCGTAATCTTCTGCGGGTCCTCGGCCATGTAGGTCAGGATCTCGCGGTAGACCTGATCTTGCAGATCGTCGATGACGTCGTCCTCGCGCCAGATCTCGTGCGCCGTCAGGGTGTCGCGGTCGATGAAGGCGTCGAGGCTGCGGCGCAGCATGTCGATCGATAGTTCGGCCATCCGGGGGATGTCGATCAGTGGCTTGATCGGCGGCTCATCGAGGTTGAGGAGGGCCAGCTTGGCGATTCCCTCCGCGTAGTCGCCGATCCGCTCCAATTCCCCGGCTATCGCGATCACGCTGGCGACAATGCGCAGATCGCCGGCCAGGGGCTGCTGCGTCGCGATGATCAGCAGCGCGCGCTCCTCGATGTCGTAGGCCAGGGTGTCGATCGGGCCGTCATTCTCGACAACGGTCTCCGCCAGAGCCGCATCACGCCGTCTGAGCGCGGTGACCGAACGTTCCACCGCCACGGCGGACATACTCCCGAGCGTGAGTATTTCGTGCTGGATCGCGCGTAGCTGGCGCTCGAACCCTTCCCGTGGCATCGGCTGGGACCCTCCCCCCTGGGCGGTTCGTTCCCCCGCACCGGTGGCCGGGGCTGAGATGGCGGGGAGACGGCACCGAAAGCCGGACGGTACCGTATCGATCCCCTGTACTTACACCAATCATAGCACGCCGAGGCACTGCCGATAGGGGGCACCATTGTGCGCCGGGAGGCGGATATCCCCGATCGGTTCGCAATACGTATATGGCCACCCCGCCGCACTTTCACGCGGCGGGGCGGCCAATCATGCCGAGGGCGCGTTGACGCGCGACGCTAGTCCTCGCTATCGAGCGCCACCGCCCGGGCGATCAGCGTCTCGTCGCGGAGGGTGTCGAAGTGCGGCCACTCCCCATCGACCATGAAGATCACCTGCTCGCAGATATTGGTCGCGCGATCGGCCACCCGTTCGAGGCGATGGACCGTCCAGAGCAGATGGGTCGCGCGGGTGAGGGTGCTCGGGTTCTCGATCATCGAGGTGAGGAGGTCGCGGTAGAGGGTCTGTTGCAGGGTATCGACCGCGGGGTCCTCATTCCAGATATGCCGCGCGAGGGTGGTGTCGCGCGTGGCGTAGGCGTCGAGGCTGCGCTGGAGCATCCGCCGCGCCGCCCGTGCCATCCGGTAGAGATCGTGGGTCGGCGGCAGCGCCGGTTCCCGCGATTCGTGGAGGATGAGCCGTGCCGTGCCGGTCGCGTAATCGGCGATCCGTTCCAACTCGCTGGCGATCGCCATCCCGGCGGTGATCGCGCGCAGATCGCCGGCGGTCGGTTGCTGCCGCGCCAGGAGCGAGATCGCGTCATGCTGGATGGCGACATGCAACCGATCGATCGGCTCATCGCTGGCGACGATCGCGCTGGCCGTCGCGCGGTCCTCCTCCTGCACCGCCCCGATGACGCGATCGATCACCGCCACCGCCAACTGCCCGAGTTCGAGGACACGACCCCGCAGGCCATCGAGTTGCGCGTGAAATTCGGTGCGCGGCATCTTCTGCCCCTCTGTGGGAACGCCGAGGACGAGCGATGGGCCGCACGGTATCGAGAGGGCGGCGACAACGCATCGCCTCTCCCCCGACCGCTTGTTCCCGCCGACCGCCCGCCGATCTTAGCCGAAGCGCCCGGTGATGTAATCCTCGGTGCGCTTGTCCTGCGGCTGGGTGAAGATCTGCTCGGTGCGCCCGTACTCGACCAGTTGCCCGTAGCCGGCGTCGCCCGCGAGCATGAAGGAGGTCCAGTCGGCGACGCGCGAGGCTTGCTGCATGTTGTGGGTGACGATCGCGATCGTGTACTTCTGCTTCAGTTCGCCGATCAGTTCCTCGATCTTGTAGGTCGAGATCGGGTCGAGGGCCGAGCACGGCTCGTCCATCAGCACGACCTCCGGCTCGACCGCGATCGTGCGGGCGATGCAGAGGCGCTGCTGCTGACCACCGGAGAGGGATGCGCCCGACTCTTTGAGCTTGTCCTTGACCTCGTTCCAGAGGGCCGCGCCGCGCAGGCTGTGCTCGACCGTCTCGTCCATCTCCGACTTGCGCTTGCGGATGCCGTTCAGCTTCAGCCCGGCGATCACGTTGTCGTAGATCGACATCATCGGGAACGGATTCGGCTTCTGGAAGACCATCCCGATGTGGCGGCGCACGCGCACCGAATCGACACCCTTGCCATAAATGTCCTGGCCGTCGATCAGGATCTTGCCCTCGACGCGCGCGCCCGCCAGGACCTCGTGCATCCGGTTGAGGCAGCGCAGGAAGGTCGACTTGCCGCAGCCGGAGGGGCCGATCAGCGCGGTCACCTCGTTGGCGCGGAAGGTCATCGACACATCTTTGATCGCGTGGGTGCTGCCGTACCAGGCATTGACCCCTTCCGCGACGAGCGAGACGCCCCCCCCGGCCTTCTGCTCGATCACCTCGCGGACCTGGGCTTTTTCCTGCGCGGCCTGGGCCATCTCGGCCGGGCTGGCGCTGGCGGGGGCCATGCCGCGCCCGTCGGCGATCCCCGTTTGCGCCGTCTCGATGGTCGCCGTCTCGCGCCCGCGCCGTTCGCTCGTACTCATCGTCGTCCTACCCTCCTCCGTCGCCACCTCGCAGCGCGCTATCGCAGCTACTGTACTGCCGCCCAGTTGCCCCCGACAAGGGGCGTGATCGTCGATTGCCCGCTCACCGCCGCGCTTGCGGCCCGCCCAGTCGCGCCGCCAGACGCACGGAGAGGCTGAGGAGGCCGATGATGATGATCAGGACGAGCGAGGCCCCCCACGCCTTCGTGAACGAGTCGGCGAATGGCGACTTGGTCGCGTACTGATAGATCTCGAGTGGCAGCGCCGCCATCGGCCCGCGCAGATTGTTGCTGGCGAAGCTGTTGCCCAGCACCGTCAGGAGGAGCGGGGCGGTCTCGCCGCTGACGCGGGCGACCGAGAGGATCACGCCGGTGAGGATACCGCTGCGGGCGACCGGCAGGACGACGCTGACGATCGTCTTCCAGCGCGGCGTGCCGAGGGCCAGCGACGCCTCGCGCAGGTTATTCGGCACCAGCTTGAGGATCTCCTCGGTCGTGCGGGTGATGATCGGGATCATGATGATCGCCAGCGCCACGCTCCCGGCGATCGCATTGTAGGTGCCGATGCCCCGCTTGACCAGCAACGCCCAGGCGACCGCGCCGATGGCGATCGACGGCAGCCCGGTCATCAGGTCGGCGATGAAGCGCACCGTGTCGGCGAAACGCCCGCGACCGAATTCGGCGAGATAGATCCCCGCCCCGAGGCCGACTGGGATCCCGACGAGGCTGGCGAGACCCACGATCAGCAGCGAGCCGCGGATGGCGGGGGCCACGCCGCCGCCCGCCTCCCCGAGCGCCGGGGGAGCCTTGGTGAAGAAGTCGAGGTTGAGCGCGGGCGCGCCCTTGACGATGATATAGCCCAGGATGATCCCGAGGATGCTGACGCCCAGGAGCGCGGCCGCGCCGATCAGCGTCGTCATGATGCCGTTGACGATCTTGCGGCGTCGCGCCTGCCCGTCGCTCGCTTCCAGCGAGAGGCGCGGTCGCGCGCCGGGGATGGACGGTGCCGTCATTTGCCCTTGCATGATCCCTCTTAAATCCCGGTCGCGCGGGTATCGCCGCCGAAGCGGCTGACGATCAGTCGGGCGACCAGATTGACCGCCCCGGTGACGAAGAGGAGGACGACCGCCACGCCGATGATCGCGCTGAAGTGGACGGCGCTATTGGCGTCGGCGAATTGATTGGCGATCGCGCTCGCCATCGTGTAGCCGGGCGTGAGCAACGACCAGCTGATCTTGGTCGAGCTGTTGCCGATCAGCATCGTCACCGCCATCGTCTCGCCGATCGCGCGACCGAGGCCGAGGATCGCCGCGCCGACGATCCCGCCGCGGGCGTAGGGCAGGACCGCGCCCTTGATCATCTCCCATTTCGTCGCCCCCAGCGCCAACATCCCCTCGCGCTGCGTCCCCGGCACGGTGCTGATGACCTCGCGCGCCACCGACATGATCGTCGGCAGGATCATGATCGAGAGGATGACGCCGGCGACGAACATGTCGCGCCCGCGCGCCGGACCCTCCACCAGGGCGTTGAGGACCGGTACATCGCCGAGCGCCGCTTTCAGGGGGCGCTCAACCCGGTCGCGCAAGAAGGGCGCGAGGACGGCGAGCCCCCAGAAGCCGTAGATCACCGACGGGATGACCGCCAGGAGCTCGACGATGAACGAGATCGGCGCGCGCAGCCAGTTCGGCGCATACTCGACGATGTAGAGGGACGCGCCCACCGCGATCGGGGTGGCGATCAGCAACCCGATCAGCGACGTGAAGATTGTGCCGTAAATATAGGGGAGCGCGCCGAAAATCGACTCGTTCGGGTTCCAGACCTGGCCGGTGATGAAGCGCAGCCCTTCCTGAGCCAGGGCGACGCGGGCATCGACGAAGAGGACGACGAAGATCGTGACGATGAGTACGAGGATCGATGCCGCGAAGGCGAAGGCGATTCCCTGGAACGCGCGATCCCCCAGCGCACTCCCGCGCCCGGCCAGATTGACTCGACCGCCGGGGAGCTTCTCCGCGCGTCTCGCTGTCTGAACCGCCACTACTCACCCCTCTCCCGCGTCGCCCGGCCTGGGGCCGGAATCGGCGATGCGGCGGGCAGGTAACTTCTCCGCTACCTGCCCGCCGCCTGTTCAATCGTTCGTGTCCCTCGGATCGGTCGCGCTTACCGTCCTGGGAAAGCCTTCTGACCGTTGACAGTGATGTTGTTGATGAACGCCTCGGCGCGGACGACGATCGCCGGGGGCAGCGGGGAGTAGTCGAGCCCTTCGGCGAACTGCTGGCCGCTGTGGGTCGCCCACCAGAGCATCCGGGTCAGCGCGACCGCCTTCGCCTGATCGGTCTGCTTCGGGCAGACGAGGATCCAGGTGATGGCCGTGATCGGGTACGACTGCGCGCCCGGCGCGTTGACCAGCTTGAAGCGCAGGTCCGCCGGCGCTCGCTCGGCGGCGGACTGCCCGGCCGCCGTCACCGAGGCGGCGTTGGCGGTGACGAACTGCCCGGCGCTGTTCTTGACATCGGCATAGGAGAGGTTGTTCTGCTTGGCGAACGCCAGTTCCACGTAGCCGATCGCGTAAGGATTGTTCTTGATCTCGTTGGCGACGCCCGGATTACCGCTGGCACCGATCCCGCCCGGCCACTGCACGGTCGAGCCGCTCTTCGGGCCGTTCGCCCACGCCTGGCTGACCGCCGTGAGGTAGGAGGTGAAGTTATCGGTCGTGCCGCTGCTGTCCGAGCGGTGGACGGTGATGATGTCCTCGTTCGGCAGGTTGACGCCTGGGTTCAGCGCGGCGATCTTCGGGTCGTTCCACTTCTTGATCTGCTCCAGGAAGATCCCGGCGATCACGTCGCCGTCCATCTTCAACTTCTGGCTAACGTTGGGGAGGTTGTAGGAGACGACGATCGCCCCAAGAGTCGTCGGGATATGCTGGATGGTGTCGCCGCACTTCGCCTGGGCGGCGGCCAACTCGGCATCGCTCATCGGCGAGTCGGAGCCGGCGAAATCGACCGTCTGATCGCGGATCGCGTTCTTGCCCGCGCCGGAGCCGGTCCCCTGATAGTTAACCTTGACGTTGGTCACCTTGCTGTACTCGTCGAACCACTTGCTGTAGAGAACCTGGGGGAAGGTCGCGCCGGCACCATTGAGCGTATTGGCCTCGCCCGAGAACGGGCCGGTGATGTTGATGCTGGTGTTTGGGGTGGCGTTCGCGCTCCCGGCGGTGCCGACCGCGGTCGCGCTGCCGGTGCGGGTCGCGGTGGCAACAGCGCGGGTCGCCGTACTGCTCGTCCCGCCAGCCGCGCTCGTCGTGGTCGCCGGGGCGGTGGTGCGGGTGGCGCTGCCGCCCGCGGCGGTGGACGGCGCTGCCGAGGCCGCCGTCGATGGTGCGGCCGAAGCGACGGTGGACGGCGCGGCAGAAGGCGCGGTCGAGGCGGCGGTGGATGGCGCGGCGCTCGGGGCTGCGGATGAGGTGGTACCGCCGGTTGTCGGGGTCGCCCCGCCGCCGCAGGCGGTGAGGACGAAGGTGAAGGCCAGGAGCAGGGTCATCAACCCCATCGGGCGGGTGATGCTGCGTCGCCAACCAAGCTGAGTGCGCTGTGTTCTTGTCGGGGAATCAGTCCGAGTCCTCAAGGAATCCTCCATCCGTTCCTCATCCACCGCGTCTCACCCACAAGCGGGTGCGCGGCGAGCCATCCGTGGCACCGTTGCCACGCCGTACTGATCGCAAGCGTATCGGGTTGGTGTAAATGGCTCCTTAACCGGATGTTAACGGAATGTTAAAACATCGGCGGGGAAACGTTAATCTTTCCACGGAGTGCTATTGGCACGATGCGGCGCATAGCGGTGGGGCGGGCGACTTCAGCCGCCCGCCATACTACGTTCACGTTCGGCACTATCCCCAGGCGCGACGTGGGGGCGCGGCAACTGTTGCCGCGCCCCCACAGCTATCTTCCCCGGGAGAGCGCCCGGTTGGCTTTAGCGCCGCCCCTCGGACGAGCGGTCGCGCGAGATCTTCTTCTTGCGCTTCTTATCGGCGGCTTCCTCGATCGCCGGGCGATCGAGCACGGCGGCGGTCATGCCGACGGTCGAGAAGGTCTTGCCCTTCTTGCCGCGCTGCACTTCCGGCTCGTTGCGCCCGCGATTGCCCGCGTCGCGGCGCACTTGCGGCGCGCCCGTCCCATTGGTCCCGGTCGCGACCGGGGGAGCGGGCACCGTGCCGGCGGTGACACCCCAGCCGGGGAGGTCGCTGTCGGCCTGGTCGTCGTCGCGCGGCGTGCGCCCGTCGGCGGAGAGGAGCCCGTCGGCGATCGTCCAGGTCGTCGCGCCGAGGCGGTCGAGCAGCTCCTCGTCGTGCGAGGTGACAACGATCGCGCCGCCGAAGTGCGTCAGTACATCGAGCAGGGTGGCGCGCGTGCGCGGATCGAGGTGGTTCGTCGGCTCGTCCAGCAGCAGCAGATTCGCCTCGGTCAGCGCCAACCGGGCCAGCGCCAGGCGGCTCTTCTCGCCACCGGA
Source organism: uncultured Thermomicrobiales bacterium (assembly GCA_902806415.1). Classification (GTDB taxonomy): domain Bacteria; phylum Chloroflexota; class Chloroflexia; order Thermomicrobiales; family CADCWN01; genus CADCWN01. The sequence goes on from CADCWN010000055.1 coordinate 7,804, forward strand.
GAGGACGCCCACCTTCTTGCCGATATCGTCGGAGGCGAAGCCGAAGCGGTCGAGCAGGGCGCGGACGCGGGTGATGTCGAGCGCCCGCCCGTCCAGCACCGTCTCCAGCACCGTCATCTCGCGGTCCAGCCCCTCGTGGCCCTGCGCGTAGTAGGCCGCGCGGGTCCGCTCGTCCCAGCGCACCTTCCCATCGAGCGGCGCGATGTCGCCCGCGAGGGTCCGCAGCAGGGTCGATTTGCCGGCCCCGTTCGGCCCGGCGACCACGATCTTCTGCCCGCGACCGAGGGTCAGCTGCGCCGTCCGCACGATCGCCTTGTCGCCGTAGCCGACCGCCAACGGGCCGGTGCGGACCAGCGTCTCGCCCCCGCCGGACCCGGCACCGAGGCGGATCGCCACCGGCGCGGCCTTGCGCTCGGCCTCCGCGCGCTCGATCAGCGGGGCCTCCTGCTCCAGGCGGCGCTCCAACTGGCGCTCGCGGCTCTTCGCCTGGGCCGCGCGCGACCCGGCCCGGAACCGCTGGATGAACGCCTCATCGGTCGCCTTGCGCTCCAGCGCCGCCTGCGCCAGGGCCGTCAGGCGATCTTTCTCCGCCTGTCGCAACGCCATCGCCCGCTCATACGGCGCGGGGTAGACGCGCAAGGTCTCCTCGTCGAGGACGGCGGTGCTCTCGGTCGTTTGGTCGAGGAACGCCGGGTCGTGGCTGACGATGATCACGCCGGAATTGCTGCGCCCGAGGTGCTCGGTCAGCCACTTCACGGCGTCGGTGTCGAGGTGGTTCGTCGGCTCGTCGAGCAGGAGGAGGTCGGGGCGCGCGACGAGCGCGCGGGCCAGCGCCACGCGGGTCTGCTGCCCGCCGGAGAGCTCCTGCGCCCGGCGCTCCCAGGTCTCCTCGGGCAGCCCGAGGCCGGTCAGCGCCTCCTCGACGCGGTGCCGATAGTCGTAGCCGCCGATCCGCCCGAACTCTTCCTCGGCGGCGGCCCAGCGGTCGTAGGCATCGGGATCGTCCAGGCGGGTGCTGAGTTCCTCGATCTCGCGCTCGAGTTCGAGGATCGGGCCGATCCCGCTCGTCACTTCCTCCCAGACGGTCCCCTTGCCCGCCCGCTCCTCCTGCTTGAGGGCGATCAGGCTGTCGCCGCCCTCACGGGTGACCTTGCCGCCTTCCGGCTCGGCCTCGCCGGAGAGAAAACTGAGCAGCGTCGTCTTGCCGGCCCCGTTCGGGCCGACGAGCGCGACCCGGTCGCCGGGCCGCACGGTGAGCGAAACATTCTTGAAGAGGACGTCGCCGCCCCGGATCGCGGAGAGCGCCTGCGCGCGCAACATCGTGGACCTCCTATTGCCCCAAGGGCATCCTGCGCGTGCTTGTCGTGGCGTTCGTCCGCACGGGCGCGCGCTATCGTCTCTGGTCGAACCGGGGAAATGCGCCGATCGCGAAGGGATAGAGGGGGGAACGGATCGGTTTCCGGCGGCGGCAAATGCCCCGCCCCAGTCACGCTAACTTAAGGGAGGGAGCAGCCCATGACTTCAACCCTACAGCTACTACACCGAAAGAGATTGCTCATTTCCTCACCCAGTATAGCATAGTTGTCGCGCCCCTTGCCGGGAATGGGGCGTCAGCGCGCCAACGGCGCGACGAAAACCGTCAGCAGCGCGCTGCCGGAATTATAGCGGGTGGCGATGATGTAGCCGTCATGTCGCGCGTGGATCGGCGTCGGCGTGGTCGCTCGATCGGGCAGGTAGCCGAGGCGTGTACCCGCATGCACCAGCACGCCGGGCGTGAGCAGCGCCGCCATTCCCGCGCTCTGCAGCGCGGGCGCGATCTCGTAGGGCTTGGCACCGAGCAGTTCGGACTGGCTCTCTTCGGGCATGGCGACTCCGGGGTGATCTGCGGATTCTCAGCCGCGTACCCTTCACGCGGGAGCGGATCATGTGGAACTTTACGCGCAGAAGATTAACGCATCCTTAAATTGGGGTTAGCGAGCCGTTAAGATCGTCGCCAGGGCGGTCTTCTGGATGGGGTCTTGTCGCCGCGCCGCTGTCAGGGGGCAACGGTTTCGGGGGCGAGGCATGGTGATGTTGTGCCCTACTCGACTCGAAGGAGGAGCCTGCATTGGAGCGGTTCGTGAAACGACGGGAATTCCTCGCCCTTTCCCTGGCGGCGACCCTCTCGGCGACGCTGGCGGCTTGCGGCGCAGCCACTCCCACCGCCACCCCGCCGGCAGCGGGCGGCGCGGCGGGTTCGACCGGCGGCAAGAAGCTGAAGGTCGGCCTGGTGACCGACGTCGGCTCGGTCAACGACAAGAGCTTTAATCAGTCGTCGTACGAGGGGATCGTGCGGGCGCAGAAAGAGCTCGGCTCGGAGATCAAGTACGTCGAGACGAAAGACGCCAAGGATTACAGCAAGAATATCGATCAGTTCGTGCAGGAGAAGTACGACGTCATCGTGACCGTCGGCTTCGCGATCGGCGAGGCGACGCTCGCGGCGGCGAAGGCCAGCCCGAGCATCAAATTCATCGGCGTCGACCAGTTCATCGCGTCGGGCGCGGAGCTGCCGAACCTGGCCGGGCTGACCTTCGAGGAGGACAAGGCCGGGTATCTGGCGGGCGCGTTGGCCGCGATGGTCACCAAGACGAAGAACCTCGGCGGCGTCTTCGCCACCGACACGGTGCCGCCGGTCTGGCGATTCGGCGAGGGCTATCGCGCCGGGATCAAGGCGACCGACCCGAGCGTGCAAATCCAGATCATCTACCACAGCGATGTCGGGCTCGACAAGACCTTCACCGACCCGGCCTGGGGCAAGGCGACTGCCCTCGCGATGTTCGACAAGGGCGCGGATATCGTCTTCGGCGGCGGCGGCAACACCGGGAACGGCGCGCTCGCGGGCGCGGCGGAGCGCAAGGACAAGGGTGTCCTCTGCATCGGCGTGGACACCGACCAGTATGAGACGGTCACCGAGGCGCAGCCGGTCATCCTGACCAGCGCGATCAAGCTGCTGACGCCGGGCGTCTTCAATCTGGTCAAGGCGGTGCAGGACAACGCCTTCAAGAGCGGCAACGTCGTCGGCGATGTCGGCCTCGCGCCGTTCCACCAGCAGGAGAGCAAAGTCACGGCGGAGATGAAGGCCAGGATCGACAAGCTCACCGCCGACCTGAAGAGCGGCGCGGTCAAGACCGGCGTGCCGCCGGTCAAGCCGTAACGGGGTACGGGGAAGCGCGATGATCGGCAACGGTGCAGGAGCGCGGGGCGGGTCATGGACCCGCCCCGCGCGTTGGGTGTGGGGGAGACGGACCTCTCCCCGCCGCCCCGGCGGCGACCCTCCCCGACGCGGGGAGGGTGAAGAGCACTGCTTCGCAATGCCTCCCCCCCTCGCCTCGGATGGGCGGGTGTTCCCTGGACGGCGGGGTGAGGGCCATCTCCCTACCAGCAATTGCGAACCGCAGCGTGGAGTGAAGGCGAGCGATGACCGGGCAGGCAACCACCGCAGGTGATGGTCCCGCACGGCAACTCTGGCCGCTGGCAAGGCGCGCCGGGCAGGCGGCGCTGGTCCCGGCGTTGGCGATCTTCACGGCGCTGATCCTCGGCGCGATCCTCATCTGGCTGACGACCGGCAGTCTCGCCACGGCGCTCGCCGCCTATGGTGGCCTGTGGGAAGGGGCGCTCGGTTCGCCGAGGGCGCTCGCCGGGACACTCGTGCGCTCGACACCGTACATCTTCACCGGGTTGGCGGTCGCGCTGGCGTTTAAGTGCGGCCTCTTCAACATCGGTGCCGAGGGGCAACTGGCGCTCGGGGCGGTCTGCGCCGCCTGGGTCGGCTACCGCTTCCAGATGCCGGGGCTGCTGCATGTGCCGCTGACGATCCTGGCCGGGATCGCCGGGGGCTTCCTCTGGGGGATGGTCCCCGGTATCCTCAAGGCCCGCACCGGCGCGCACGAGGTCATCACCACGATCATGATGAACTACCTGGCCTTGCAGATCGTGCAGATCCTGCTCAGCGGTCCGCTGAAAGACCCGCGCTCCGTCGCCTCGCAGACCCCCGCCCTCGCGCCGACCTCCTGGCTGCCGATGCTCATCCCGTCGCTGCAACTGCACAGCGGGGTCCTGCTGGCCGTCCTGGTGGCGATCGCCGTCTGGTGGTTCCTCGGGCGGACGATCTGGGGCTTCGAGCTGCGGACGGTCGGGGTGAACCCGGCGGCGGCGCGCTACGCCGGGATGTCGGTCGCTCGCAACGTCGTGGGGGCGATGGCCCTCAGCGGTGCGCTGGCCGGGCTGGCGGGGGTGGTCGAGGTGGCCGGGGTGGCGCTCGATGTGACGACCGTGACGCCGACCGGCAATCGCTACTTCGGCCTCGGCTTCTCCAGCGGCTACGGCTTCGACTCGATCGCCGTCGCCCTCCTGGGGCGGGGCAACCCGTTCGGCGTGATCGGCGCGGCGCTCCTCTTCGGCGGGCTGCGCGCCGGGGCGACCCGGATGCAGTTCAACACCCAGGTGCCGGGCGAGATCATCTCGGTGATCCAGGCGCTCATCCTCCTGCTGATCGCGGCGGATGTGATCGTGCGGCGGCTCTACCGGCTGCGCGCGGCGACGGCGGATGAGGCACAGCCCGCGCTGACCAGCGGCTGGGGGGAGAAGGTGGCGTGAATCTCCTCCTCAGTCTCCTGGCGACGACCCTGACGTTCGCCACGCCGATCACCCTCGGCGCGATGAGCGGCCTCGCCTGCGAGCGGGCCGGCGTCGTCAATATTGCCATCGAGGGGATGATGCTCTCGGCGGCGTTCGCCGGCTTCTGGGCGGCGGTGACGACCGGCAACCTCTACATCGCCATCGTCGCGGCGATCGTCGTCGGGGTCCTGATGTCGGCGCTCCACGCGGCGCTGGCGATCACCTGCAAGGTCGATCAGATCATCAGCAGCACGGTGATCAATATCCTCGGCTTCGGCCTCACCAGCTATCTCTACGGTCAGTGGTACGCGCGCAACGCGCCGGATACCCCCGGCACCCTGCCGAGCGTGCCGCTCCCCGGCACGAGCGTCACGATCCGGGTGCTGGCCCTGGTCGCGATCGCGATCGTCCTCGCCCTGCACTTCGTCCTCAAGAATACTGCCTGGGGGTTGCGCGTCCGCGCCGTCGGCGAGCACCCGCGCGCGGCCGATACGGTGGGGATCAATGTGCGGCGGGTGCGATACAGCGCGGTCCTGGTCGGCGGCGCGCTGGCGGGACTCGGCGGCGCGCACTTCGTGCCCGGCTATGTCCCGTCGTTCTCGCCGGGGATGACCGCCGGGTACGGCTTCATCGCCCTGGCCGCGATGATTTTTGGGAAATGGCGACCGCTGGGCGCCTGGGCCGCCGCCCTCTTCTTCGGGTTCACCCTGGCGCTCCAGATCACCCTCCAGACCTACAATGTGCCGATCGACACGCGCCTGATCGGCGCCCTGCCGTACCTCGCCACGCTGATCGTCCTCGCCGGCTTCGTCGGGCGCTCCACTCCGCCCGCTGCGGATGGGGTGCCGTATTGAAGTGCCGAGTGGAAAGTGGCGAGTGCCGAGTGGGGTGGCGTAAGCGAGAGTAAGGGGATGGCGGATCACGAAGCATTGGATAGCGCCGATACTCGGCACTTCGCCCTGGAGGCGCGCGAGGTGACGAAGCGGTTCTCCGGCGTGCTCGCCAACGATCGGGTCAGCTTCGCGGTGGCTCCGGGCGAGGTCCACGCGCTGCTCGGGGAGAACGGCGCGGGCAAGTCGACGCTGATGAACATCCTCTATGGCCTCTACACGCCGGATGAGGGCGAGATCCTGGTGGGGGGCGAACCGGCGCGCTTCGGCAACCCGAGCGACGCGATCGCGCGCGGGATCGGGATGGTCCACCAGCATTTCATGCTCATCCCGCCGCTGACGGTGACCGAGAATATCATGCTCGGGAACGAGAGTCGGCGCGGCCGGTTGCTCGACCGCGCGACCGCAGCCGCGCGGATCACCGAGCTCTCGCGCCGCTATGGGCTCGATGTGGACCCGCAGGCGACGGTGGCCGATCTGTCGGTCGGGGCGCAGCAGCGGGTGGAGATCCTCAAGGCGTTCTATCGCGACGCGCGGGTGCTCATCCTCGACGAGCCGACGGCGGTGCTGACGCCGCAGGAGGCCGACGATCTCTTCGCGATCATGCGCGGGCTGCGCGCCGAGGGGAAGTCGCTGATCTTCATTACCCACAAGCTGCGGGAGGTGCTGGCGATCGCCGACCGGATCACCGTCCTGCGCGGCGGGCGGGTCGTCGGCCAGGCGCGGGCCGCCGACGTGACCGAGCACGATCTGGCGCGGCTGATGGTCGGGCGTAGCGTCGCCCTCTACGAGCGCGACGGGACGGCGGGGGGAGCCGGGCCGAGCGAGGCCGGCCCGGTGGAGGAGGGCGCGGTCGCGGTGGCGCTCGGGCTCTCCGAGGTCGCCCCCGAGCACGCGGTCGCGCCCCCGGCTGCGACCGCTGCGGCCCCGCTCCTGCGTGTGGAAGGGCTGACCGTGCGGGCGATTGGTGGCACCGACCGCCCGGCGCTCGACGCGGTCTCGTTCACGATCGCCCCCGGCGAGATCTTCGGGATCGCCGGGGTGGAGGGGAACGGGCAGACCGAACTGGCGGCGGCGCTGACCGGCCTGCGCCGGGCCGATGGCGACTACGCCTGGCTGGGCGACCGCGAGATCACCGGCCGCGCGCCCCGCGAGTTGATCGCGGCGGGGGTGGCGCACATCCCGGAGGACCGGCAGAAAGACGGCCTCGTCCTGCCCTACTCGATCGGCGACAATCTGGTCCTCTCGACCTATCGCCAGTCGCCGTTCGCGCGCGGGATCCTGCTGCGCATCGGGCCGATCCGCGACTTCGCCCGCCGCCTGATCGACGCGTTCGACATCCGCGCGGGGCGGGGCGGGGCCGACCTCCCCGCCGGGAACCTCTCCGGTGGCAACCAGCAGAAGGTGATCATCGCCCGCGAACTCTCCCGCCCGATCCGCTTCCTGGTCGCGGCGCAGCCGACGCGCGGGCTCGACGTCGGCTCGATCGAGTTCATCCACGCCCAACTGGTCGCGCAGCGCGCCGAGGGGCGGGCGATCCTGCTGATCTCCGCCGAGCTCGACGAACTGCTGGCGCTGGCAGACCGGATCGGCGTCCTCTATCGCGGGCGATTGGTCGCGACCCTGCCGCGCGCGGAGGCAACGTGGGAGCGCCTGGGGCTGCTGATGGCTGGCGGGGAGTGACCCCTCCCTCGGACCCTCCCCTGAAAGGGAGGGGTGTCTCATTGAGGTGCGACGGGGCTTGGGCGGGGGTGTGTTTGATTCAGTAAGTGGTAGGCGTTGCCGACGTGGTACCGCCGAATAAATCCCCGAGATTGTGCTAGGGGCAAGCTCGGTGGCGTTGCAGGCAGACCGGGATTGAAATCCCGGCTAGGGGCTGCGGCCACAAAGTCCACTCAAGTGGACTAGTGGTCTGTCACTCCTCATGTGCCGGGTAGAGGCGCTTGAGTTTGATGCGGGCGTCGGCGGCGGTGAAGCGCCAGTCGATACGCCGGTCGGCGGCGTTGCGCGCGGCGACCCAGGCCGCGACCTCGCTGGCCAGCGTCGCCTGGTCGCCCAGCCGCCGGTCGAGGCACTGGCGCTGCAAGATGCCGAGCTCGATCTCGGCCATGTTGAGCCAGGACCCGTGCTTCG
>CADCWN010000056.1 GCA_902806415.1 uncultured Thermomicrobiales bacterium
CGCGGCGCTCCTCGCCCATCTGGGGGCGATGGAACGGGCCGGGTGAGCGAGCCGTACACCGTCTACGCCCCGCACTACGATCGCCAGGGGCTGAGCCAGTGGAGCGGCGCGCTGATCCGCTTCACGCTCGACACGCTGCTCCCGCGCCACGGTCGGCGCCCGCGCACGGCGCTCGACCTCGCCTGCGGCACCGGCACCGCCGCCCTCGCCCTCGACGCGGGGGGACTCGCGGTCGTCGGGCTGGATCGCTCGGCGGCGATGCTCGCCATCGCCCGCGAGAAAGCCACATGTGCGAGGGCGCGATGCGGCTTCGTCCGCGCCGACCTGCGCGCATTCGCCTTCGCGCACTCATTCGAGTTGATTACCTGCGCCTACGACAGCCTCAACTACCTCACCACGCCGCGCGATCTGCGGACGGCGTTCGGGCAAATCCGCGCGGCGCTCGCCGCCGACGGCCTCTTCGTCTGCGATCTGACCACCGCGCGGGCCTATGACGCCGAGCCGACCGCGCCGGAAACGTTCGATCTCGGCAGGGTCGCCTATACTTGGCAAACGGTGTGGGATGCGCCTGCGCAGCGCGCCACAACGACCCTCACTGTGACGACCCACACCGAAGACCGCGAGGAAACGGTGACCGAGCGACACATCCAGCGGGCCTACAGTCGCGACGAGGTGGAGATCATCCTGCACGCCGCCGGGTTGCGACCGCTCGGCGTGTTCGCCGTCCGCCCGCTCCTCGAACCGACCCTCGACCCGCCCGGACTGGACACCGCGCGGATCGTCTATGTCGCCGAACCGGCGCTCGCGGGGACATATGACTGAGCGCGCGAGCGTCTGCGGCAACTGCGGGGCGACGAATCCGCCGGGCAACAATTTCTGCGGGCGCTGCGGCACCTTCATCGGTGCGCGGCCGCAGGCGGAGCCGGAACAACGCCCGATCGTCGCGCGGCCCGGCGATCGTCGCGCGCGTCGCCAGGCGCTGATCGTCTACGCGATCACCGCCTTTTTCGTCCTCTCCTGCGTCATCCTCGCCCTGGTGGTGATCATCTGGCGACCATGATCGCAAGCGCAGCGGGGATGGCGAGGGTTCACCCCGGTGGCAACGCGACTGGCCGAGCGATCAGCCCATCGCTGCCCTTCGGGCCTCTTCTCTCACCGTCAGCACGAATGCTATACTTCCCGTAGCAGAGTGAGAAGTCGGCCCCGGGCACCGCCCGTGGGCCATGCTGTCTGACGGCGTGCACAACGCCCGGCACGAGCGAGAAAGATATCGATGGTTACCAAGCAGGATTATTACGCGACGCTGGAAGTCGAACGCACGACCAACAAGGCCGACATCAAGAAGGCGTACCTCCGTCTGGCGCGCAAGTATCACCCCGATGTCAACAAAGAGGCGAGCGCCGAGGCGCGATTCAAGGAAGTCAAAGAGGCGTACGAAGTCCTCTCTGACGATGACAAGCGCGCGGCCTACGACCGCTACGGACACGCGGCCTTCGACGGCAGCGCCGGGATGGGCGGCTCTCCGTTCGGCGGTTCACCGTTCGGCGCGGGCGGCGGCTCGCCGTTCGAGGATCTGTTCGAGAGCTTCTTCGGCGGCGGCGGGGGTGGTCGACAGTCGGGCCCGCCGCGCGGCGCGGATCTCCAGACGCAGATCGCGCTCGATTTCGAGGAGGCGATCTTCGGGGCCGAGCGCGAGATGAACGTCACGCGGATGCAGACCTGCGGGACCTGCAACGGTTCGCGCGCCGAGCCCGGCACCCAGCCATCGACCTGCCTGGTCTGCGGCGGTGCCGGCCAGGTGCGCCGCGTGCAGAACACGATCCTCGGCCAGTTCATGACCGCCGCCCCCTGCGAGCGCTGTCGCGGCGAGGGCGTGATCATCTCCAGCCCCTGCCACACCTGCAACGGCGAGGGGCGCGTGCGCCAGACCTCGAATCTCACCGTCACCGTCCCCGCCGGGATCGAGGATGACGCGACGTTGCGCCTGAGCGGCCAGGGCGAGGCGGGGCCGCGCGGCGGCGGGCCTGGCAACCTCTACGTCCGCATCCGTGTCCGCCCCAGGAAAGGTTTCACGCGCCAGGGCAAGCAGATCCACGTCGAGCAGACCCTCGATGTCGCGCAGGCGGCGCTCGGCGACGAGATCGAGGTGGCGACGGTGGACGGCCCGGCGAGGCTGAAAATCCCCGCCGGCGCGCAGACCGGGCAGACGTTCCGCCTGCGCGGCCACGGCGCGCCCAGCGTCGGCGGCGGCGACCGCGGCGATCAGATCGTCACGGTGCGCGTGCAGATCCCGACCAAGCTGACCGGCGAGCAACGCGCCCTCTTCGAGCAACTCGGCGCATCGTTCGGTCGCAAGGAGCGCGCGGCGGGGGCGGTCGATGGCAAGGAGAACGGCCAGGCCAAAGACAGGGATAAGGACAAGGACGGCGAGCGGCACGGCAAAGGGATCTTCGAGCGGGTGAAGGAAGCGATCATCGGCCCCGACGACGAGGAACGCCCGCGCTAAGCGCGGGACGTGACGGGGCGGCGGTGGCAGATCCACCGCCGCCTCATCTATTTAACCAAGCGTTAAGCGAAAGGGCGCAACGATGGCAACGAACATCATCGACAACATCCCGATCTGGGGCGAGCACGAGGAGGGGACGATCGGGCAGATTCGCCGCTGCGCCGCCGATGAGCGCGTGGCGAGCGCGGCCCTGATGGCGGACGGCCACCTCGGCTATGCAATGCCGATCGGCGGCGTCATCGCCTACCGCGACGCTATCTCACCGAACGGTGTGGGCTTCGATATTTCATGTGGAAACAAGGCCGCCAGGACCGACATCCGCGCCGCCGACATCCGCGCCGACCTCGGCGGGATCATGGACACGATCGCGCGCACGGTCGTCTTCGGGATCGGGCGCACCAGCGGGCAGAACACCGACCACCCGCTCTTCGCCGACCCGACCTGGCGCGACGTGCCGCAACTCGTCAAGCTGAAAAGTCTGGCCCGCGAGCAGCTTGGCACGGTCGGCAGCGGCAATCACTACGTGGACCTGTTCGAGGACGAGGACGGCTGGGTCTGGATCGGCGTCCACTTCGGCAGTCGGGGGCTCGGCCACCGCATCTGCACCGGGTTCCTCAACCTCGCCGCCGGGCGCGGCTGGGACGACAAGTCGCCGGGCGAGTCAATGGATGCTCCCGCGGTCGTCCTGCCGCTCGACGGCGCGCTCGGCCAGGACTACCACGCCGCGATGCAACTCGCCGGGCGTTACGCCTACGCGGGCCGCGATTTCGTGGTGGGCCAGGTCCTCGGCATCCTCGGCGCGACGGCGACCGACGAGGTCCACAACCACCACAACTATGCCTGGGAGGAGACGCACGGGGGCGAGCGGGTGATCGTCATCCGCAAGGGCGCGACGCCCGCCTTCCCCGGACAGCGCGGCTTCATCGGCGGCTCGATGGGCGATGTCAGCGTGATCATCGAGGGGGTCGCGGGCGACGAGGCGCGGCTGGCGCTGCACAGCACCGTCCACGGCGCGGGGCGGGTCATGAGCCGCACGCGCGCCGCCGGCAAGCGGCGCTGGACGAAGGTCGACGGGCGGCGCGTGCAGCAGCAGAGCCGCCCTGGCGAGATCAGCACCACGATGATGCACGACTGGTTGCGGCGGGTCGGCGTCGAACTGCGCGGCGGCGGCACGGACGAGAGCCCGCACGTCTACCGCCGCCTGCCGGAGGTGTTGGCGTTCCACAGCGGCACGATCCGCATCCTGCACACCCTCACGCCGCTGGGCGTGGCGATGGCGGGCGAGGATGTCTTCGACCCGTACAAGGATTGAGTCGAGCGCGGCGAGGGCCACGATGGAGGCCCGGCGCGGCCTTTCATCGTTCTTGTGACGGGTGCTGCGGCCCACCCGCCCCTATCCCCGGGGCACCGTTCGCCCGACGCTCGCGCCGCCCAGTGGATGCCTCAACCCGCCAAACGCCAGGGCCGGCGATGAAGAGCGCCGTCGCGATGGTGAGCGGGGCGACGAACCAGAAAGGTCCGGGCGGTGAAACCTGGCCCGTACTCAGCGCGGTGGTGTAGCCGAGCGTTAGGTACGCGACACCCAGGACGACCACGATCCGCCAGCCGAACCCCAGGATCAGCAGGAGCGCCAGGAAAAGGCCGGATGGCGCGGGGGGCAGGGCGGCGGTCTCAACGGCGGCCCCATCCGGTCGCGCGCCGAGCCCGGAGCCATAGGCGGCGAGCAGGAGGAGGGCGAGAACCAGACCCGCACGTAGGAAGAGCGGGGTCATCATCGCGCGGCGCGGCAAGACGGCGGGCGCGCGGTCGCGCTCCTCTTCTTCCAGCTTATCCAGCGCGCGATCGGCACCGAGGAATGGGCTGCCGCAGCAGACGAGAACGAGCAGCCCGCCACCGGCCAGGAGCCAGGCGCTCCGCTCGACGCTGTTGTCGAAGAAGGTGCGCGCGCATCCCTGCGCCGGGTAGGGGCAGCGCGCGGTCGCCCCAAACTGCCCGAAGGCGACGTAGAGCGCCGCCAGGATCGTCCCGGTCACCGCGCTGACGCGCGTGAACGCGCCGAAGATCAGCAGCAGCCCGATGCCAAGTTCGGTGCAGCCGAGGATGAAGAGGACGGTGTCGATTGCCAGGCCGTCGAGGCCCCAGCGCGACGGCTCGCCGAGGCGCGTGGCGAAGGAAGCTGCGGAGGAGGTGAAAGTACCCTCCCAGCCGCGCAGGAGGAGGAGGGACCCGAGGCCAAGGCGGAGGACGATGATCGCGTAGAGGAGGCGACGACGCTCCGGCGTCTCCTCGTCCGGCTGGCCCAGATATTCCCAGAGTCGCGCACGGAAAGTGCCGCGTGCTGGCGGCGCGGCGGACGGCTTCCTACCCTCGCCCCCCGTCACGATTGGGCTGGCGTGCCGCGCCGCCGCCCGCCGCCGCGCGTCGGGCGGGCGAGGCGCAACGACAGCAGGAAAAAGAAGACCGTGGCGATCAGGGCGGTCACGGTGTAGATGATCCACGGCCCGATCACGAAAACCGTCCCGCTCCCCGAGCCGAACGGGTTGCTGATCGTGAAGAAGAAGAGCGACTCGTTCGAGTAGATGATCGCCTCGGTCAGGCCACCGGCGATGAACGGGTTCAGCGAGAGAATGAAGCCGCCGAGGTAGAAGATCGCCGCCGAGACGGTCGGCGAGGGGTTGTTGCTGTTGGAGCCGCTGAGGATCGCCGCCAGGAACGAGAAACCGGTCGCCGCCACGATCGGCAGCGCCACCACCGGCACCAGCATCGCGCCGTAGGCCAGCGCCGCCGCGCCGATCGTCGAGCGGACCCAGGCCGAAAAGCAGAGGCCGATCGTGCCGAAGAGCAACGCCGAGGCGAAGAGCATCAGGAAGGCGATCGCGACCTCCTCGGGCGCGACCCCGCCGAGGAAGAGGCTGATCGCCAGGAGGGGCAGCGCGGCGATGATCAGCAGGAAGACGTAGGCCAGCGCGGCGAACAGTTTCGCCGCGACGATCAACATCAGCGAGAGCGGCGTCGTCATCAGCAGATCGTAGGTCTGCCGCTCCCGCTCCCCAGAGATCACCCCGGCGGTGAACGACGGCGCGAGGAAGCAGACCAACCCCAACTGGAAAGCGACGAGGCCGAGGAAGACCGGCTTGCCGATCGGCGTCGTCGGATCCGAGGCCGCGGACAGTTTGGCCAGGAAGTAGATCAGCAGGGTGAACCCGGCGAGGAAGAGGAGATAGAATGACAGGACGACGAACGCGCGCGGGCCGCGCATCCGCCCGCGCAACTCCTTCGCCAGCATCCCCTGGGCGCGGTTCCAGCGTGGCGATTCCTCGCCGCCCGGCGGCGTTGCGCCGGGCGACGCGGCGGTATCGGCCGTCATCGCGGTCATCGGCAACCCCTCGCTCGCTCACCGATCACCACGGCCCCTCGCGCGCCCACCCACCCCAAGCGACCGCTCATGCCACCATCCCGCGCGTGATCCGCATGAATGCATCCTCCAGATCGCCGACCTCTTCGGTGAACCCGTAGACCGGCAGGCCGCGCGTCAGCAACTCGCCGAGGAGCTGGTAGAGGCGATAATCGTCCCCGTCGAAGTCGATCCGCACCAGCCGCGCCGGGGCGGCCGAGGCGGCGGCGGCGAGGCGCTGGTCGGTCGCCGACCCGCCCGCGATCTCGGGCGGCAGGGCGGATGGCACCGGCTGCAAGTGCGGCGGCGCGCCCGCCTCGCCAGGGATAATCTGCGAGAGCGCCCGCGCCCGCGTCCCCTCCATCGCGACCACAGCGGGCGCGCCGCGCAGCGTCGCTGCCAGCGGCTCGATCTCGACGCCGAGGACGCCGGGGATCGTGCGCACCCGCTCGGCAACCGCCTCGTCGCCCAGCCGCGCGTCGGCGATCAGCCGCACGAGGACGGAGCGGCTCGTCTGGACCTGACGCAGCAACTCCTCGATCGGGCCGGACGCCAGCAGTCGCCCGCGCTCGATGATCCCCACATGGTCGCAGATGTCGGCCATCTCGGTGAGGATATGCGACGAGACGATCACCGTCTTGCCCAGCGCGCCGAGTTGGCGCAGGAGGGCGCGCAGTTCGACGCGGGCGCGCGGGTCGAGCCCCGAGGCCGGCTCGTCGAGGATGAGGAGTTGCGGATCGTGGACGAGGGTGCGCGCCAGGCAGAGGCGTTGCTTCATCCCGCGCGACAACGCCTCGACATAGCCATCCCGCTTCTCGCTCAGATCGACCAGGGCCAGCAGATCGTCGATCAACCCGAGGCGGCGGGAGCGAGGCAAGCCGTAGGCCGAGGCGAAGAAGTCGAGGTATTCCCAGACCTTCATGTTGTCGTAGACGCCGAAGTTGTCCGGCATATAGCCAAGCACCTGGCGCACCCCCCGCGACTCGCGCGTCACCGAGTATCCGCCGACCCAGGCTTCGCCCGCCGTCGGTTCGAGCAGGGTGGCGAGGATCCGCATCGAGGTCGTCTTCCCCGCCCCGTTCGGCCCGATGAAGCCGAAGACGACCCCCGGCTCGATCGTCAGATTCAGTGCTTCGAGCGCCTGAAACGGGCCATAGCTCTTGGTCAGGCCGCGCGTCTCCACGATCGGCGTCATCGCCCACCCTCCACTGGCGCGACTGATCGCGCGACCGGCGACGGCACGCCCTGCGTCGTCGCGCCGGGGAATGTCTCCTGGATCACGAGGGTCGTCGCGTACCGCTCCCCGGCGGATACCTTCAGATCGAGCGGCGGATCGGATCGCCAGAAGAGCACCTGCACCGGCTTGTTCGCCGCAGTGGGTGTCGCGGGCGTCCGCGTAGGGGTGGGGGTGCGCCGGGTGGCGGTGGGGGTGCCGGGGGTGCGCGTGCCAGGTCGCGGCGTCGACGTCGCGCTCGGCGTCGCCGTCGCGCTCGGTGTGAAGGTCGGTGGGCTGTAGGGGCCACCCGACGAGTAGCCGGGGCCGCGAAAATCGAGGACCGTGCCGCTCAGGGCGTCGAGCGTGCTCGCCCGATGCCCGGTGACGCCCATCTGCCCCGGCTGGTTGCCGGGATATTGGCCGGTACTGTTACTGTAATAGTGGGCGGTGCCGAGCCCCCGGCCATACGAGTTGTACGAGCCGGTCTGCGTCGCGGACGGTCGCCAATCGACCGCGACACTCGCCCCCGGGGCGAGCGAGCCGATACTCTGGTAGGCACCGTCGTAGACCAGCAAGGCATCCTCGACCGCCGACTGCGAGCGGTTCGTGACCGTCCCGACGACTTTCTGACCCTCCCGGCGCAGTTCAACGTCCAGGATGACCGCAGCCGGATCGACGACCCCCTGCGCCGCGATCGTCCGCTGGGTCCACTGCGCGAAGGAGGCACCGCGCGCCGCACTGCCGGCACCTTGCTCGAATCGGACATCACCGCCGAGGTCTTTGTTGTCGCCGAGGCCATTGGGCGAGAACGGGAGGACCAGGGCCTCGCCCGACAGGGCGATGTCGCGGACGCCGCGCGTCGGGGTGAAGATCCCGTAGAAGGCGGCGACCTCGGCGCTCCGCGCGCCCGGGCTGACCCGCACGACCGAGACGCTGTTCAGGACGACCGAACGGCCTTTCGTCGCCGCCCCGACGACGTAGATCGCCCCGGCGAAGAGCAAGGTCAGGACGGGGATCGTCACCCAGGCGAGTTCGCGCCGATCGAAGGCGCGCAGGACGAGATAGTTCGCCGGACCGATCGCGATGATGAAGAGGAGGAGGACCAGGCCGAGCAGCCAGGTCGGCGGCAGCGCGAGCCCCGGAATGTCGCGCAGCACATTCGCCACCTGCGCGCTGCCACTGTAACTGTTGTAACCGCCGCTGAATGGCTCTTGCAACGCGGCCGGTCGCGGCGTGTCGAGCGCGAGTTTCCGCCAGAAGGCGTTGGCACCGCCCCAACCACTCAGCGCGCTCGTGCCCGGATCGAACGCGAGGGAGGTCACTGTGCCACGCCCCCAGCCGCGCGTCGCCACCAGCGACGCGCCATCCTGATCGGCCAGGCGTGTCGCGCCCGCCAGCAGATCGCCGGTCGCCACCACCGCCTGACCGCTCGGCCCGTTCCCCGCGCCGAGCGCCGCGAGCCCGGGGAGGCCCGCGACCGTCCGGCTATCGGTCGGTCGCAGGGGCGGTAGCTCCCCGAGCCCCTCGCCCGTCTTGCGCCAGTTCGGACCGCCCGCCGCGACAAGTTGCCCGCCGCGCGCGACCCACCCGGCCACCGCCGCGCGCTGCTCGGCGCTCCAGCGCCCGGTCGAGGCATCGCCGACGACGAGGGCGCTGAACGACCCGAGGCCGAACGTGTTACCGGGGATCTCATCCGGCGCGACGGTGACCGTCTCGAACGTGGCGCTGCCATACGCGCCGACGATCGCGCGCGTCAGTTCCGCCCCGAGCGCCGCGTCATCGACGATCACCCCGACAAGTCCCTGGCCGGACCGCAACTCGCGCAGGGTCACCGGGGCGGCGGGGACACTCTCCTTGCCCGCCTCGAAACGGATGCTGGCAGTGCCGGCGCGTGGGGGAAACTGCGCGTAGAGGGTCAGCACCTTCTGCGAGCGGGTCGGCAGTTCGATCCTCTGGGTGAAGCGCAGCGGCGGGTCGGCCCCGGGCACCTCGGCGACAACCTCGCCGGAAACGCCGGGCCCGTCGTTCGCGAGCGCCACGGTGATCGGCACCCACTGATCGGGGTCGTAGTTGCCACCGAAGTTGGGCGTCGCCACGATTCGCACCGCGAGGGCGGCGGCGGCGGGCGGCGTCTGCACGGTGAAGACCAGCCCGAGGAGCGCGACGAGCGTCAGCGCGGCCAGCGCGAGCCGTTGCGCGCGACCGCCCGTGCGCGGGCAAGGTGGCGGCACGGTGCATCTCCTACTCATTCTCCGCACACCACCGCCTTGTTCTCATGCGGCACAGCCGCGCCCCTCGATCTTGCCGGTATTTCTACTGCCCGTATCTACCCCCATTATACGCGCCGGTCCAGGTGAAAGTTCCGCCGTGTCGACGTTCCCGACAGGAATTAGGAGAAATGGCTGCTGTCTGCCCCGCCGACCGCTTGCTATAGTTACCCGGAGGAACGCACCAAGAAACTTTGTGCGCCGCCCGGCGTTGCTACCAAAGAGGAGGGTCGCGCGTAGATCGGCGCGTAGCGGCCCGGATCGTGACCGACGACGCGATCGTCACCGAGGAGAGCAGGACCAATCGTGAGCGCCGAATCGGTCGCCCCAAGCCTGCCACCGACAATTACCAATTTCCTGCGCGGCACCCGCCGTCGGCTGCGGCTGCACGCGACCGTGACCGGCGCGGGGTATGGCCTGGCGGCGGGCCTGCTCGTCGGGATCGCCATTTGCCTCGTCGCGCGCGTGCGCCCGCTCTGGCTCCCCGACCAGGTTCTTCTCTACGCGCTCGGCGCGGTCGCTGTCGGCACCGTCGTCGGGGCGATCGGTGCGCTGAGTCGCCCGCTCCCCCTGAGCGCGGTCGCCGCGCGGGCGGATGCGGCGCTCGGCCTGCGCGAGCGCCTCAGCACCGCGCTCGAACTGACGAGCGGACTGACGCGGAGCAGCCTGGCAGGTCAGCACCTGCGCGAGACGGCCGAACTGGTCGCCGATCGTCCGGCGGCGACCGCGCTCTGGCCGCGCCCGAGCCGCAACGAAACATATATCCTGGCCGGACTCGCCGCCGCCCTGCTCGTCCTGCTGATCCTGCCGAATGCCCAGACCGCGACCATCCAGCAGGGCCGGGCCAACGCCCAACTCGTGGGGCAAGCGGCCAGCCAGGTGGCCCAGGTGCAGGCGGAAGTCAACGCGCGGAGCAACCTCGACCCGGCGACACAGCAGGCGCTCCAGCAGCAACTCGCGCAGTTGCAGCAAGATCTCGTCAATAGCGCGATCGACCCGGCGCAGGCGGTCGCGCGGATCGCCGAGACGGAGGCGCAGTTGCGCCGACTGCAAGACCCCGGCACCGCGCCGCGCGCCGCCGCCCTGCCACAGTTGGGCGAGGAATTCGGCACCTTCGGCGCGACCGCGCCGATCGGGCAGGCGCTCCAGGCGGGCGACTACGCGGGGGCGAGCCAGGCGCTGAAAGATTTCGCCAGCACGCTGCCGAACCTCGACCCGGCCAGCCAGGCCGCGATTGCCCAGAAGTTGCGCGAGGCCGCTGCGTCGCAGGCCGCGACCAACCCGCAACTCGCGCAGCAACTGCAGAACGCCGCCGACGCTCTCGCGAACGGCGATATCGCCGGGGCGCAGGCGGCGCTGAACAGTGCCGCCGACCAGATCGCGCAGACCGGCCAGGCCGCCGCCGCGCAGACCGCCGTCAGCGGTGTCCTCGGCGATCTGAACGCGATCAAGCGGGATGTCGCCAACGGTGTCCCGCCCACGACCGCGAATGCGACCCCGCAACTGCCAAGCGGCACGCCGATCACGGCGAACGGGTCACCGATCGCCGGTGGCGGCACGCCCGGTCGCCCGAGCGGTTCGCCGATCGCGATCAACGGCACCCCCATGACGCTCAATGGCACGCCAGTGGCGGTCAATGGCACGCCAGTGGCAGTCAACGGGACACCGGTCGTCGCTCAGGGAACCCCGCCGCCGAATGCGACGCCGGTGCTCGTGCCGGCCCAGGGGCAGGGGCAGCCCGCGCAAGGGCAGGGTTCGGGCCAAAGTCAGCAAGGCCAGCCAGGCCAGGGGCAGGGGCAAGGACAAGGACAAAGACAGAGCCAGGGCCAAGGGCAAGGCAATAACCAGGGGCAGGGGGGCGGCTACGGCAGCGGGGCGGGCGGCACGCAGCCCTACGATCCGGTCTACGCGCCCACCCTCCCCGGTGGGGCTCCCGGTCAGCAGCAGTCGATCCCCGGCCAGGGCGGCGGCGACAGCCCGCCGACCGGCACGACCCAGGGGCAAGGGGCGAACACCCCCTCGGGCGTCCCCTACGATCAGGTCTACCAGCAGTACCGCGACCAGGCGTTGCAGGGGATCGACGACCCCAATATCCCGCCGGAGTTGCGCGAATATATCCGCCAGTATTTCTCGAACATCGACCCGACGAATCAGCAGAACCAGAAGTGACGGCGGGGCAGATGGTGGATCGGTCTGTGAGCGCAAAACAAACATTTTGTGTAGATCAGTTTTCTCCCACCGCCTATGAGTGGGCGAAGTGGGAAGGGCGTATGCAATACGCCCCTACACCCGCGCACGGTGGTTGTTCTCCAACGCGGCCTCATTCCACCACAGGGGGATTCACTCACCCTTCCTCACAGGCTCTCACGGTCGGAGGTAGGGGCGTATTGCATACGCCCAACCCACGCCAATCTTCCGTAGACGTTTACGGACGGCCACCCTATCCAACCCACACGCGATCGGCGGGCCGATGATCGCCCCCCCACGCCCGCGCGACGCGGTCTTCGACGAGGCGTTCCTGCGCAAGCTGGAGCGGCTGGATCTCGTGGCGCGCAAGCTCCGCTCGGGGATCCTGCGCGGCGAGCGTCGCAGCACCAAGCGCGGGCAGTCGGTCGAGTTCGCCGACTTCCGCCTCTACAGTCCGGGCGACGATCTGCGTCGCGTCGATTGGAACGTTTACGCGCGCACCGAACGCGCCTTCATCAAGCTCTTCGTCGAGGAAGAGGACCGGACGGTCCACGTCCTGCTCGATGTCAGTCGGTCGATGGACTGGGGCGAGGGGGATGGGCACAAGCTGACCTGGGGACGACGCGCCGCCGCCGCGATCGGCTACATCGCCCTCGCCGGTCTCGATCGCGTCGCGGTCGCCACGATCGGCGGCGGGGTCGAGCGCCGCGCGCCCGCGCTGCGCGGGACTCGCTCGCTGTTCCGCCTGCTCGACTTCCTGGTAGACACGGCGGGGGATGCGGTGGGGACGCCACCCGACGGGGGTGCCGATCTCGACAGCGCCCTCGCCGCCTACGCCGCTCGCGCCCGCAACCCCGGCCCGCTCTTCCTAATCTCCGATCTCCTCGTGGCGGGGGGCGGCAAGGCGGGGCTGGCGGCGCTCGCGGGCCACGGCCACGAGCCGAGGATCATCCACGCGCTGGCCCCGGACGAGCTCGACCCGACCCTGGTCGGCGAGTTGAAACTGGTCGATCGCGAGACCGGCACGGCGCGCGAGCTGACCGTGGACGAGGCCGCGCTGACCCGCTACCGTCGCGGCCTCGCCACCTGGCAGACCGATCTCGCCACGCACTGCGCCGGGCGCGGCTGGCCCTACCTCCCCATCAGCACCGCCACCCCGTTCGAGGACGTGATCCTCAACGCCCTCCGGCGCGGCGGTATGGCGGGATAATAGCGCCGGGTGCCGAGTGGCGTTAGGGGGTTAGAGAGGTAATGAAGGACCACGAACGGAACGGAAGCTACTCGACACTCGGCACTCGGCACTCGGCACTCAAACAGGAGCGCTCGTGGGAGCACTGACCCCGATCGGGCTCGGGTTACTGGCGCTGGCGGTGCCGATCGTCGCGCTGTACATGCTGCGGATGCGGCGACGCGAGCAGGTCGTGTCCAGCACGCTGCTCTGGGAGCAGGCGATCCGCGACGTGCGCGCGAACGCCCCCTGGCAGCGGCTCCAACCGAACCTGCTCCTCTTCCTGCAACTCCTGGCGCTGGCCGCGCTCGTCGCCGCCCTCGCGCGCCCATTCTGGCTCGGCGCGACGCCGCTCGGCGCGAATCTCGTCGCGGTCGTGGATGTGTCCGGCTCGATGAACGCGACCGATGTGGAGCCGTCGCGGATCGAGCGCGCCAAGGGCGAGGTCCGCAAGCTGATCGATAGCCTGCCCGCCAACGGGCAGATGACGATCATCACGGCGGGGACCGGCGCGGAGGTGCTGCAAGCGGCGACCGGCGACCGCGCCGCCCTGCGCCAGGCGACCGAGCGGCTGCGCGCCCGCACCGGCACCACGAACTTCACCGAGGCGCTGGCCCTCGCCGCGCCCGCCGCCGAGCGCCTGCCCGACACCACCGTCGTGATCATCAGCGACGGCGGCTTCACCCCGCCGAGCAGCACCGACATCCGCGCCACGGTGCGCTTCGTCCGCGTCGGCGAGCGGAGTGAGAACCTGGGGATCACCGCCGCCGCGACCCGCCGCACCGCCAGCGGCGCGGAACTCTTCGTGCGGGTGCAAAACTTCGGGGCGGTCGAGCGCAAGACTCTCCTCTCCGTCTACGATGGCGCGACCCTGATCGAGGCGCGCGCGCTGACCGTCCCGGCGGGCGGCGAGTCCGGCTCGACGATCGGGCTGCCCGCCGCCGTCGGGATCCTGCGCGCCGCGATCGACGCGCCCGATGATCTGGCGCTCGACAATACCGCCTGGGTCCGCTCGGGCGGCAACAAGGGCCGGGTGCTGCTGACCTCCGCTGGGCCGAACACGTTTCTGGAGCGCGGCCTCGCCCTCCAACCGAACGTGGTCGTCGAGCGGGCGCAGGGCGGGGCGAGCGCGCCCGTCGGCGGCGGCGACTACGACCTCTACATCTTCGACGGGGTCGCGCCGCCGCAAGACCTGCGCGGCCCGATCCTGCTGATCAACCCGCCGCGAGACAACGGGCTGATCGCCGTGACCGGGACGATCGAGCGCCCGGCGATCACCGGCCAACTCCGCGACGACCCGACCCTGAAGGGGGTCGATCTGAGCCGCGTTCAGATCGCCGAGGCGGTCGCGGTCGAGCGCCCGGAATGGGCGCGCGCGCTCGCCGATTCGGGCGGCAGGCCGCTCCTCCTGGCGGGCGAGACGGGCGGGCGACGGGTGGCTGTCCTCACCTTCGCGCTCGGGCGCTCCGATCTGCCGCTGACCCTCGCCTACCCGATCCTCCTCGCCAATCTGGTCGGCTGGCTCGCGCCGGACGCGGGCAGCGGCCTGCCAGAGACGGTGCGCCCCGGCGAGGTCGTCTCGCTCGCCGCGCGCTCGGGGGTCGATGGCGTGACGATCACCGACCCGACCGGGCGTGAGCGGCGCTTCGCCCCGGCGCGCGGCGTCGTCCTCTTCCCGAATACCGACACGCCGGGGCCGTACACCGTCCGCGAGTTCGTCGGCGCCCGGGAGATCAAGCGCAGCGTCCTGACGATCAACCTCCTCTCGGTCGACGAGTCGAATATCGCCCCGCAGTCGCCGCAGATCGGCGGCACCGCAGCGGGGGCCGTGACCGGCGAGGCGTCGCGGTCGCGCAACGAACTCTGGCGACCGTTCTTGCTGGCGGCGCTGTTCATCCTGGCGATCGAGTGGTGGATCTTCTATCGCGGCGGGGCGCGCTCGCTCGGCCTCTTCGCGCGCGATCTGTGGCAGAGTCGGCCCCGCCCCTCGCGCGGTCGAGCGAGGAAGAGGCCCGCATGAGCGTCCGTTTCGAGTACCCGCTGGCCCTGCTCGGGCTGCTGCTGATCCCGCTCATCTTGCCGATCGCGCTGCACGGGATCGAGCGGCGCGCGCGCGGTCGGCGGATCGCCGCCGCGACCGTGCGGGTCTTGCTAGTCCTGGCGGCGGTCCTGGCCCTAGCAAGCCCCGCGATCGTGCGCGCCTCGGATCGGCTGGCGACGATCTTCCTGGTCGATGCCTCCGACAGTGTCGGGCCGGGCGGCGCGGCCGCCGCGCGCGACTTCATCAAGGGGTCGCTAGCGGCGATGCCGCCGAGCGATCGGGCCGGGATCGTCGTCTTCGGCGGTAACGCGCTGGTCGAGCGCTCGGTCGGTGAGGACCCCGCCCTCGGCCCGCTCCTCTCGAAGCCGCAGACTGGCCAGAGCGATCTCGCCGGGGCGGTCCGCCTTGGGCTGGCCCTCTTCCCCGAAGGTTTTGCGCGCCGCCTGGTCCTCCTCTCCGACGGGCAGCAGACGAAGGGCGACCTCGTCGCCGCCGCCAACGCCGCCGCCGCCTCGGGGGTCGAGATTTCCACCCGCACCCTCAGCGTCGGCCAGGGCGACGAGGCGCTGGTGAGCCAGGTGCGCCCGCCCGCCCGCGCCCGCGAGGGCGAGGCGATCGACGTTTTCGTGACGATCCAGAGCACGCGCGGCGGTGCGGCCCAGGTGCGCCTCTTCGCCGACGGCGATCTGCTGACCGAGCAGACGGTCGAGTTGAAGATCGGGGACAATCCCTACAAATTCACCGTCCCGCAGGCCGGCGCGGGGTTCCACCGCTTCCGCGCGGAGGTCAAGGCCCCCGTCGATACCCACTGGCAGAACAACGCCGCCTCGGCCTTCACCGAGGTGAAAGGCCGGGCGCGCGTCCTCGTCCTCGAAGGGACTCCGGGCGAGGGGGACAATCTCGTCGCCGCGCTGCGCTCGACCGGCTATGTGGTCGATCTTCTCGCCGCCGATCGCGCCCCGGCGAACCTCGCCGAACTGGTCCAATTCGACGCGATCCTGCTGGTCAACGCCCCGGCGGAGGCGCTGGGCGCGCGCGTCAGCGTCCTCCAGAGCTACGCGCGCGACCTCGGGCGCGGGCTGATCGTCGTCGGCGGCGAGCGCGCTTACGGGCCGGGCGGCTATGCCGGGACCGCGCTGGAGGAGATCCTGCCGGTGCGGATGGAGATCCGTAACGGGGTGATCAATCCGCCGGTCAGCCTGGTCTTCTCGATCGACAAGTCCGGCAGCATGGCCGCTTCCGGTGCCGGGGGCACGGGCGGGATCACGCAGATGGATCTGGCCAAGGAGGCAGCCTATCGCGCCGTCAAACTCCTCCAGCCGCAGGATGAGATCGGGATCGTCGCGTTCGACGGCTCGGCCTACGTCGTCGCCCCGCGCAAGCCGTTGCGCGACCAGCCCGATATCGCCAACAAGATCGGCGCGCTCGCGGCGAGCGGCGGGACCGACATCCGCTCCGGCCTCGAAGCGGCGCTGAACGAGCAAGCCTCCAGCACCGCCAAGGTGCGCCACATCATCCTCGTCACCGACGGGCAATCGTCCAACAACTTCGCCGACCTGATCGCGCGGATGACCAGCGCCGGGATCACCCTCTCGGTGATCGGCGTCGGTCAGGGGGTCGCGCCCTACCTGCCGCAACTCGCCGCCGCCGGGAACGGGCGCTACTACTTCGCCGCCGACCCGTCGCAACTCCCCGAGATCTTCCTCAAGGAGACGCGACTGGCGTTGCGCTCGTACTTCGTCGAGGGCGACATTGGCCCGCGCCTCGGCGGGGCCACGCCGATCACCGAGGGTTTTGCCAGCGCGCCGAACCTGAGGGGATATGTCGGCACGACCGCCAAGCCGACCGCCGTCACCGGCCTCGTCTCGCCCGATGGCGACCCGCTGCTGGCCCAGTGGCAGTACGGCTTGGGCCGGGTCGTCGCCTGGACGAGCGACGCGAAAGGTCAGTGGGCGACCGACTGGCTCCCCTGGTCCGGCTTCGCCAGTTTCTGGTCGCGCACGGTCGGCTGGACGATCAGCACCGCGCCGCAAGACCTCCAACTCGCGACGCGCGTCGAGGGCGACCGCACGCTGGTGACGGTCGATGCGCTCGACCCCTCCGGCGGCTACCGCAACGGCCTGGGCGTTGTCGGCACGGTCGTCGGCCCCGACGGCACACCGCACGAGCTCTCGCTGCGCCAGACCGCGCCGGGGCGTTACGAAGGCGATCTCGGCACACTCAACGAGGGGGCGCACCTCCTGGCGATCGTCGCGCGCGATGGCGGGGGGACACCGCAAGCGGCGACGAGCGGCGGGGTGATCGTCCCCTACTCGCCCGAGTATGCCCTGCCGCGCGGCGACCGCAGCACCGCGCTCGCCCAGGCGCGCGAACTGACCGGTGGTGGCGAACTGGCCGACCCCGCCGCCGCGTTCGCGCACACCCTGCCGCTGGCCGAGCAGGCCCGCGCGATCTGGCCCCCGCTGCTGATCTTCGCGATCTCCCTGCTGCCATTCGACATCGCCATTCGCCGCCTGATCCTCAGTCGCCGCGATCTTCGCGCTGCCCTCGCCCGCGTGACGAAGTCGCTCGGCCAGCAGCCACCCGAACCGACCAGCGCGGAGCGCGGCACCAGCACGACCACGATGGGCAGCCTCCTCGCCGCGCACGAGCGGATGCAGGATCGCTGGAACGGCACCGCGAACAACAACGAGCAGCAGGGAGCGCGACCGCAGCCGCCCGCAGCGATCCGCAGCACGACGCCCCCACCCCTCGCCGCGAGACCACCGAGCGTTCCAGTGCCGCCACCCACGACAGCAGCACCCCCGCCAGTCCGAACGCAGCCCGCCCCACCGCCGCCACCCGCGCCGCCCAAGCAACCGCCCCCTTCGCCAGCACCGCAAAGCAGTGGCACGCTCGGGCAGTTGCTGAAGGCGAAAGAAGATGCGCGGCGGCGGCAAGGATAAGCTCGGAGAGTGCGGAGAGGCGGTAGTTATGTCGTGGTAAGCCTGCTCCGGCGAGCCGAGGATCGGAGGGGTTGCCCCCCCCCGGCTGGAGGCTGCGCCACGAAGTCCCCCTACGGGGACTAGGGTAATTCCATCGGCTGCGCCGCGAGCAACCTAACCCGCGTAGGAGGGTTTTGTGGCGGAGCCTTCAGCGGGGGGGGTTGATGGGGATTGACAACTTGATCGCCCCATTCCAGTCCCCGCAGGGGGACTTCGTGGCGCAGCCTCCAGCCGGGACTTCAGTCTACCGGCACACCAGGCCCGATGCGTGACGATAGGGCGATTAACCAGTCAAGCGCCATCAACCCCTCGGATCTTCTGCTCTCAGCGCAACGCTCCCAGAACCATCCTATCCGCCACCCAGAGGTACACCCCATGCACACCCTCCCCGACACCTTCGTCCGAACGGTCACCTCGACATTCGGGGGAGAGGGTGTCGTCTTCCTGGAACGCCTGCCCGAACTGCTCGAAGACTGCGCCCGCCGCTGGGGCGCGACGATCTTGCCACCGTTCCCGAACCTCTCCTTCAACTACGCCGCCCCGGCGATCTTGCCGGACGGCACCACGGCGGTCGTCAAGATCGGCGTCCCGCACGCCGAGTTGCGGACGGAGATCGCCGCCCTGCGCCTCTACGCGGGTGACGGCTGCGCACGCCTGCTCGATGCCGACCCCGAGCGCGGCTACCTCCTGCTCGAACGCTTGCAACCGGGCACGATGCTCTCGACACTCGCGGACGACGAGGAGGCGACCGCCATCGCCGCGAAGGTGATGCGGCGGCTCTGGCGGCCGGTGCCAAC
Organism: uncultured Thermomicrobiales bacterium; assembly: GCA_902806415.1. Taxonomy (GTDB): domain Bacteria; phylum Chloroflexota; class Chloroflexia; order Thermomicrobiales; family CADCWN01; genus CADCWN01. The sequence goes on from CADCWN010000056.1 coordinate 18,621, forward strand.
GGAGCACCACTTCCCCGGCATCGCCGACTGGTTCGTCGGCCTGCGCGAATTGCGCGAGGAGTTCGACGGCGGCACCGGCCCATTCCCCCCGCGCCTGGTCGAGGAGGCCGAGCGACTGGCCGCCGATCTCTTCTCCTCGCTCGCCTCGCCGGTCGTCCTGCACGGCGACCTGCATCACTTCAATATCCTCGCCGCCGAGCGGGAACCGTGGCTGGCGATCGATCCCAAAGGGGTCATCGGCGAACCGGCCTACGAGGTCGGCGCGCTGATGCGGAATCCCCATCCGTCGGTCACCGAGAACTCGCGGCCTTCTCTCATCGAGTTGCCCGACCCGCTCGGCACCCTCGAACGGCGTCTCACCATCCTGGCGGAGACCCTCGAACTCGACCGGGCGCGCCTCCGCGCGTGGACGGTCGCGCAAGGGGTTCTCAGCGCCTGGTGGGGCTATGAGGATCAGCGCGACTACCTCGACCCGACCTGGCTCACCGTCGCCGAGATCCTCGCCCAATTAGGGGAATGAGATGCGCCAAGTTGTCGCCGACAATTCGTTTCCCAATCAGCGCCCCGCCGACCTACCCGGCGAACCGCAAATGCCACCGGAATTGCCGACGAGCGAGCAGCGTCCCCCATGGAGGATCACCCGCCGTAGGTTGCTCGGCGCGGCGCTCGGCACGGCCCTCGCCGCGCCCGTCGCGGGCGCGGCGGGGTACGGCTACGTCCGGGAGATCGAGCCCGATTGGGTCGCGGTCGAGCGAATCGATCTCCCGCTGCCGCGCCTGCACCGGGCGTTCGAGGGCTACCGGATCATCCAGATCAGCGACCTCCACATGGATAGTTGGATGACTCCCGACCGACTCCGCGACGTCGTAGGGCGAATTAATGCGCTCGCGCCCGACCTGATCGCCATCACGGGCGACTTCGTGACCCACCAGCCGATCGCGCCGCACCTCGATGGCCTCGTCCCCGAGTTGCGCCGACTCGCGGCGCGCGACGGGGTCTTCGGTGTCCTGGGCAACCACGACCACTGGACCGACCCGACGGTCGTTCGCGCGGCGCTCCGCGCAGCGGGCGTGACCGAGCTGCGCAATGCCGCCCGCGCGATCCGTCGCGGCGATGCCACGTTGCACCTCGCGGGGGTGGATGACCATTGGGTTGGGGCAGCGGACCTCGAACCGCTCCTCGACCGGCTGCCGACCGACGCCGGGGCGATCCTCCTGGCGCACGAGCCGGACTTCGCCGAACGCAGCGCACCGACCGGACGCTTCGACCTCCAACTCTCCGGCCACTCCCACGGCGGGCAGATGAACTTGCCGATCATCGGCGCGCCGATCCTGCCACCACTCGGGCGTAAATATCCGCGCGGTCGCTACCAAATCGGCGCGATGATCCAGTACACCAATCGCGGCCTGGGGATGGTCCGGCCATACGGGCGCTTCAACTGCCGTCCGGAGATCACGCTCCTGACGCTGCACGCCACCGGTTGACACGCCCGCCAGGGCAGTTGCGTAGATAGTACGTCTTGTGGCTCCCCTGACCGCGTTGTACACTTGGGAGACCCGGCGGGTGACCTCGGGCAAGGGGGCCTGTAGCTCAGGGGTTAGAGCAAGGGACTCATAATCTCAAGGTCGAAGGTTCAAATCCTTCCAGGCCCACCAGGCGATGGCAGCCGACACTGCTGTTGCCACATCGGACAGAGGATGGGACGGCCCGAGGTCGAGCAGGCCGCTGTACGTATCGGCCTCGATTAGCGCCGAGGGGTATTGTACGTACACCTTGTTTCCGCTATACTGACCAGGCAGAAGTTCGCTGAGAGGTGAACGGAGAGGGAGTTAATCATCGAACCGACGACGCTTGCACGGATTCTCGCCGAGGCGGCTTCCGAGGCGAAGGCTGAGGATGTCGTTGTACTCGACATCCATGAACTGACCGTCATCGCCGATCTCTTCGTCATCTGCACCGGCGACAATGAGCGCCTGTTGCGGGCGATCAGTCGGCAGGTGCAAGAGGCGACCGACAAGATCGACATCGATCCGCGCCGGGTCGAGGGTTCGGCCGAGTCGGGCTGGCTCTTGCTTGATTACAGCGATGTGGTCGTCCACATCTTCGGCAGCGCCGAGCGGGAGTTCTACCGATTGGAAGACGTGTGGTCTGCGGCGCAGACTCTCCTCGTAATCCAATAGTGATGCGGCGGGCGTCCGGTGGGGGCGTCGTGGGTGTCGGTGAGGGCATATGAACGGCACGAGCAGTCGGATTCGCCTTCTACCCTTCCTCGTCGGCGCGGCCGTCGGGAGCTTGATCGGCGTCTTCATCGGCGCACTCTTCGGTGCGCCGCTCGGCGATGCGATCGAGAATGTGACCGAGGGAACCCTCGATCGCGTCTTCGGCAAGCGCGACGAAGAACTCCGCTTCGAGTTGCTCCTGCAGTAAGGGGGGAGCTAGGCGTTCGCCCCACGCGGAGGATCCCCCACTCACCGGGGGACTCCAGCGCGCGCACGCACTCCGCGACGTACGACTCTGCATTAAGTCACGAGCACCTGGATAACCCACATCGAGCAATCAAAATGGCTCGTCGTCGCCCGCCCCGCCACTCTCCCCCTCGGTCTGCTCCTCCAGACCAGCCATGACGCTCTCCGGGTCCTCCCCCGCTTCGAGTCGCCCGAGCGCCTCTTCCATCTCCGGCTCCACCGGTTCGCCCATCTCGTCGCTCATCCGCCGCATCGCGCGGGCGAGGGCGCGCGGGTCGTTCTCGTCGAGCCCGTCGAGGATCCCCCCGAACTCGTCGCCGCCAAAATCGGCGTCGCCCTCGTCACCCGCGCCCGCGCCTCGGTGGACGGCGACGCGCGACATCAGCCGCGTCAGGCGCGTCCCGCCGCAGTGTGGACAGGCGACTGCATCGGTCGCGGCCCCGAAGCTGCGGAAGAAGACACTGACCTTGCGCCCGCAATCGGGGCAGCGGTACTCATAAATTGGCACTGTCGCTCCGCTCCGAAATCATGCCCAGGATGAATCCGCCCCGCGTTTCAGGATTCGAGGCGCACCAGCCGCAACTCCCGCTGTGGTTGGCTCAGGAACTCACAGCCAGCCTCGGTCACGACGAGATCTTCCTCCAACGAGACGACGCCATAGCCCGGCACCTTCGCCCCGATCTCCATCGTATACACCTGCCCGACCTCGATCGGATCGAACGGTCGCCGCCCGTACCGCTCCCAGGCCGGGCCGAGGGTCGCGCCGCCGTCGTGGCAGGAACGCCCGAGCTGATGGCCGAACGCGAAATCCCAGCCGAGTCCGTGCTCGCCGAAGATTTCGCGCGCCACCGCATCGATCTCGCGCCCCTGCATCCCCGGTCGCAACGCCGCCGCCGCCTCCTGGATGCACGAATCGACGATCCCGAACATCTCTTGACACGCGGCGGGGGCCGCCGTCTCGCCGGGGCGCAAGAGATAGAAGGTCCGCTGCAAGTCCGCGCAGTAGCCGCGATATTTCACCCCGAAATCGATGTGCAGGAGTTGCCCCGGCGCGATCCCGATCGCGGTCGGGCCGACGTGGCCCCAGGGCGATTCCGGCCCGGCGGTCACCGTCGGGCAATACTCGTAATCCCAGGCGGTCGCCTCCAACCCGGCCTCGCGGATTTGCGCGTGCATGAAATCGCTGATCTCGCGCTCGGTCATCCCCGATCGCAGGATCGCGCCGAGACGGTCGAAGATCGCGTCGGTCTGCCGCACCGCCTCGCGGATCAGTTCCACCTCCGCTGGCGACTTCCGCCCGCGCACGCGCGCGACGATCGGCTCGGCGGAGATGAAGCACTCGGCGTGCGCGGTCCCCTCCAGTGCCTCCCTTAACAGCAGGAAGACCCCGTGGGTGAGTCCATCGGCGGAGGCGTTGTCGGTCGAGAAGTTGAGCGCGATCTGGCGCGGCCCTAACCGATCCAGCGCCGCCAGGAACGGCTCGCGGAACCCCTGCACATAGCCGGTCACTTCCGGCCAGGCGCCGGTCGAGCGCACGTTATCGACATCGCCGGTCCCAACGATCGCCAGGTGCTCGCCCATCCGGCTGATCAGGAACAGCCCGGTCCAGGTGACGCTCGTCCCGACGACGAGCGGGAAGCTCGGGTCGGTCAGTTCCGCCGTCTCACGCCCGGCCAGCAACCAGAGGTCGATATCCAATTCCTCCAGGATCGCCTTGGCCTGCGCGATCTTCTCCCCCACCAATTGCCCGTCCAAGGATCACCTCACCCGCTTATGAAGTGCGAAGTACGAAGTACGAACTGGCTCCATGCAAACCGTTACTTCGCACTTCGTACTTCCCCTCACCGTCGTAGCTTCACGATCTTGAACGCCTCGGCCATCGGCAGGTTCCCTTCCTTGCCGACCTCGACGGCGCGCTCGCGCATCCGCGCTTCGAGCTCGGTCGAGCGCCCGACCTGCGAGTCGTGCTGCTTCAGCGCGGCGATCTTGAGCGGGAACGTCTCGCTGATATCGACATAGTGATCCGGCTTCTCCGCGCCGTAGAACCAGATCTCGCCGACCTTCCAGGGCATCAACCCCGCCTCATAATGATCGTGGAAATAGATCGCGTCGCGCGCCGTCGGGTAGACCGCATCGGCGACGGTGATCCCGACCGCGCGGTGATCGGGGTGCAGGGCGTATGGTCGCCACGGGTCGTGGGTGATCACCACGTCCGGGCGATGGCGACGGATCTGCTCGACCAATTGCTTGCGGAATTCGAGCGTCGGGTAGAGTTCGCCATCCGGGTTCCGCAGGAAGATCGTCTCGGTGATCCCGAGTTCCGCCGATGCGCCCAGTTGCTCGCGCTCGCGCAGCGCCGCCAGGTCCTCGCCCTGCATATCCGGGTCGGGCGTCCCCTTGTTCCCCGCCGTGCAGACAACGATGTAGACGCGCTTCCCCTCGCGCGCGAACTTCGCCAGCGTCCCCGCCGAGCTGAACTCCGCGTCGTCCGGGTGCGCGACGATCGCCATCACCGACTCGATCGTGAACTCTTCCGGGGGGGCGGTCGGCGCGGGTTCGCGCAACGGCTCCTGGGTCTGCTGCTCCAACTCTTCCGTTTGATCCTGGACCTCACTCCCACCACTCATCGAGATGCCTCGTCTCCTTTCAACATCGTCAGCCGTAGGGGGACCATGCGCCCTCCCTCGCGGCGGTCATTTCGCGCTCACCACTATGGCCGATACGGCGCGGGCCGTCAAACCGTCCGCGGCAGAATTGTCCCAACGTGCGCCGGAGTGGCACCGGTTCGCGGGCATCGCCAATGCTAGAAATCGCGATCGGGCTCTGCTATACTACGGTGCGCCACGGAGAGGTGGCCGAGCGGTTGAAGGCGGCGCTCTCGAAAAGCGTTAGGGGGTAACAGCCCTCGTGGGTTCGAATCCCACCCTCTCCGCCATTATGTCAAATAGAGGGCGGCGGCGCATCCGATAGGTGCGCCGCCGCCCTCTATTCCAATGCCCTGCACACCCTCTATACTCTGCTATCTGGCACGGTCATAGCTTGTCATCTCTCGCGTTCTTTACTATCCTGTATGCTGATGGAAGGGTCGCATAGTCTGGCCTAGTGCGCGCGACTGGAAATCGCGTAGGCGGTAAAACGCCTCGGGGGTTCGAATCCCCCCCCTTCCGCCACCATCCCATTTACTATCAGGCTTCGCGCGCCATCGCCAAAGGCTACGTGCCATTGGTGCGGCCACTTTCGTCCTCGGTTGAAAAGAAGGGTGGGGGGCTATCCGCGCGATAGCCCCCCGCGCCGTCCCTCAACTCACCGATGGCAAGAGTTTCCCCACTCGGGCAACAAGCGCATCCTGATCCGGGAACTCGCCGGTTCGCTTCTTCGAGTGGATCTCTCGGCCGGCGAGCCGGACCTCGAAGACGCCGCCCGAGCTCGGCACGAGACTGATGCGGGAGAACCGATTACTGTAGTCGTGCGCGATCTTCTCCGTCAAACTGACGGCTTTCTTGAGGTAGCCTCAAGCGGTGCAGTACTCGACCTCGAACTCCATGATCCGTTCTCCTTCTCATCGACAGCAGCCGCCCGGTGAGCATCCTGCCGCCAGATCGGTTCGCCCGCCGCGTTAAGCGGGCACGGCGGTGACGGTGAGCGCCACAGTGGTCGCCACGGCGACCGTACGGTAGAGCGGTCAACCGTCCTTGTAGCGCTGGACCACCGACTCGGCCTCTTCTTGGCTCGGTCCGACAAGGGTGAAGTGGAGATCGATCCGGGCGAAGCTGGTCGGATTGGCCCGTTCGCGCCGGCCCTCGATCGATACTTCCATCCGCTGGATTGGCACGCCCATCGTCTTGGCCGCCCCCTCGACCAGCGTCACGCCGCAGGAAGAGACGCCGGCCAGGAATGCCTCGCCTGACCCCAGCGCCTCGCCGATCGTCGGGCTGTCGATGACGAAATGCTGGTCGCGCGCGGTGTTCAGGCTCCGCCCCACGATGCCGCTGCTGTAGGACCGCACGGCGGTCACCACATAGTCTTGCTCGTCCATCGCCCCTCCTCGCTACGCCGCACTTCGAGCACCAGCATAGTGCCGGTAGCGCGATAGTAGCACCGGCGCGCGGTTTGCGATACCCCGACGGCACGCTGACGACCGGCCCACGGTATCGCCCCGCGTCCGCAACCGCTAACCTGTTGTCAGCGCACGATCAGCTTCGAGACCATTCCCGCCGCCTTATGGCCGGGATAATTGCAGACGATCTGATACTCGCCAGCGGGCAGCCCCTTCACGGTGTACGTATTGGTGGTATTCGCCCCGAAACTCGGGCTTTTGTAGCCCACGCCGTTCCCCTCGATCGAGAACTGGTGGCCGACCGGACTGGCATTCTTCACGATGAAGGTGATGTCCCCGGCGGTCGCCTCGTAGCTCGGGCGATCCCAGCGCAAAGCGCCGCCCGGATCGGCGGCAACGGGGATCTGCTGCGCCGCGAGATCGCCACTGAAGTCGCCAGCACCACCGCTGGCACCGGTCGCCGCGCTGCACGCGGCCAGCACCGCGACGATCACCAAGAGTAGACTGCCAATCAAGCCGGTACGCCAGCGCTTCATCAGATCCCTTCCTCCATGTCGTGTTCAGGTCGCCGCGCCCCACATTCGGCGCGGCTCGGAGCGATCAGCGGGCGACCGTCGCGCGCCACGCCCGCCCGGCGATGATCGTCGCGACCCAGAAGATCAACATCCCGTTGACCGGGTGGAGCGCGGCGAGTGGGGTCCCCATGTTCGCCGTGATGTACTGCAAGGCGATCAGCGCGAGGAGCAGCGCGGTGAGCCAGCGCACGGCCGCGGACAGCCGAGCGCTGAACGCCAGCGGCAGCATCAGCAAGGGCAGGAACTCGAAGACGTGGATGAACGAACTATGCCAGGACCAGCGGGCCGCATCGACGAAGACGCCCATCCCCGCGAAGAAGACTTGCACCGCGACACAGGCGGCGAAGCCCAGCGCCAGCGCGAGGTAGATGCGGCGCGACCACACTACTCGCCTGCCGAGGGGCATCGGTCCGCTCCCACTGCCCACCGCCCCGCCGCCATCATGCGCACCCACTTCCCCGGTACCGATCATCACGCCCACCTTGGGACGCGACCCGCCCAATTCGCGACTCATCCGCGACCTCCCCGCTGTCTCGACGCCGCCGCCGCATACCCCGGCGCTGCTCGGAGTGTAGGGAAGGGATGTCGCGACACCTTCGCGAAAGGTTCACGATTCGGTCAGCAACTTGTAACGATTCTGTTCCCGATGTCGGCGGGCTCCGGCAGGGCGTATACTCCCGAGATGATTGTCGGCAGATCGTCGCCGAGGTGGGCGACGGGAGGAGCAGGACGATGGCGATCGCGCGCGGCACGATCCACGATTTCCATTCGCACACCTTTCTCTCCGATGGCGAACTCTCGCCGGTCGAGCTGATCCGGCGCGCGGTCGTGGCCGATTACGCGACGCTGGCGATCACCGACCACTGCGGCATCGGCGATCTCGGGCGGATCCTCGCGACGCTGCGGGCGGATCGCGACGCGGTGCGCGACGCCTGGCCGGAGATCGAGGTCTTCATCGGCGTGGAACTGACCCATCTGCCGCCCGAGGTCATCCCGAGCGCGGCGTATCGCGCGCGCGAACTCGGCGCGGAGATCGTCAATGTCCACGGCGAGACCCCGGTCGAGCCGACCGCGCCCGGCACCAACGCCGCCGCCGCGCGCTGCGAGTTGGTCGATCTCCTCGTCCACCCCGGCCTGATCACCGAGGACGATGCGGCGGCGGCGCGGGAGCACGGCGTCTTCCTCGAACTGACCTACGGGCGCGGCCACTCGCTGACGAACGGCCATGTCGCCAAGACAGCGTTGGCGGTCGGGGCGCATCTGTTGGTCAACAGCGATGCCCACATCCCACCGGGACTCCTCAGCGCCGAGATGGCCCGCCGGATCGCGCGCGGAGCGGGGCTGACCGCAGACCAGGCGGAGCAAACGCTGCGGCACAACCCCGAGCGGCTGATCGCGCGGCTGCGCGAGCGCTCGGGCAGTCGGCGGATTCTTTGAGATGACACCCTTGCCCACCCCCCTCGCGAATCCCCGCATCGCCGCCCTGCTGCGCGAGTACGCCGATCTGCTCGAATTGCGAGGCGAGAGCGCGTTCCGCACCCAGGCGTACCGGCGCGGGGCCGACGCCATCGCCGGGCTGGATCACCCGGCGGCCGGGTTGAGCGCGGCGGAGTTGCAACGGATTGAGGGGGTTGGCAAGGGGATCAGCGGGACGATCGCCGAGATCGCGCAGCGCGGCAGCTTCGGGTCGCTGGACGAGTTGCGCCGGATCATCCCCGCCTCGGTCATCCGCTTCACCGATCTCCCCGGCGTCGGCGTGAAGACCGCCGCGCGCCTCTACGAACTCCTCGGCGTGGCGACCCTCGATGCGCTGCAAGAGGCGGCGGACGCGGGTCGGATCGCCGCGACGAAGGGGTTAGGCGCGCGGACGGAGCAGACCGTGCGCGACGGGCTGGCGCAACTCGCCCTCTACGCGGGCAGGCACGGGATCGGCGCGGCGCTGCCGCTCGGCGGGTTGCTCGTCAGGCTCCTGCGCGAGCGCGGCGTGGTGCGCGTCAGCCTCGCCGGGAGCCTGCGCCGCTGGGCCGATATCGTCGGCGACATCGACTTATTGGCCGCTGGCGACGAGCCGGGGCCGATCCTCGCCGCCTTCGCCGCCCTGCCGCCGGTCAGCGAGGTCGTCGAGCGACGCGAGCGCGATATCCGCGTGGCGCTTGATGGTGGCCTCAGCGCCCAACTGCGCGTCGTCCCGCCGGATCACTGGGGCGGCGCGCTTGTCGCCCGGAGCAGCGCGGAGGGGCATTGCGCCGCGCTGCGCGAACTCGCCGATCGGCGCGGCCTCGGCGATCCATTCGCCCTGCCATTTGACGAAGAGGCCGATCTCTACGCAGCGCTCGGGCTGCCGACTATCCCGCCCGAACTGCGCGAGGGTCGGGGCGAGGTCGCGGCGGCGCTGGCGGGCCGACTCCCCCGCCTGATCGCGCGGGACGACCTGCGCGGCGACCTCCACTCGCACAGCACCTGGAGCGACGGCGGCGCGACGATAGCGCAGATGGCCGAGGCGGCGATTGCGCGCGACTACGCCTATCTCGGCGTCAGCGACCACACCCACGGCCTGACCGTCGCCAATGGTCTCGACGAGACACGCCTCCGCGCGCAGTGGATCGAGATCGACCGGTTGAATGCCGAACTTGCGCCGTTCCGCCTCCTCAAGTCGGCGGAGGTCGAGATTCGGCGGGATGGCGCGCTCGATCTGCCCGACAGCGTCCTGGCCGAGTTCGACCTGGTGATGGCTTCGCTCCACTCCGGGCTGCGCGGCGACCGCGCGACGGTGACCGGTCGGCTCCTGCGGGCGATCCGCAATCCCCACGTTGACATCATCGCCCACCCCTCCGGGCGGATCGTCGGCGGGCGGGCCGGGGCCGACTACGACTGGGACGCCGTCTTCGCCGCCGCCGCCGAGACCGGCACGGCGCTCGAAATTAACGCTGCCCCCGAGCGCCTCGATCTGACCGACGAGACCGCCCGCCGCGCCCTCGACGCCGGGGTGACCCTCACCATCGACTGCGACGCCCACAGCGTCGCGAACCTCGACCTGATGCCGTTCGGCCTCGCCGTCGCCCGCCGCGCCTGGGCCACCCCCGACCGGGTGCTGAACACTCGCCCGCTGGCAGAGGTGCTGGCGTGGGCCAGGGGCGAGGGGCGCGGGACATAGCGCCCTGAGCGACACGACCGCCACGCGCCGGGAGGTGCGCCATGTCCGGTATCCTGCGGGCGATCCGCAAGCGATTGAGCGTCATCGTCAGCCTCGCGCTCCTGGCCGTCATCATCGCGACCTTCCTCACGGGCTTCATCGCGGCGGCGCTCGATCTCAACCGCTTCGTCTGGCACAAATACGCGGCGTATGGGGCGATCGCCCTCGCGACGCTCCACGTCGTCCTGCATTGGCGGACGCTCATCGGCCAGGTCAAGAAATGGCTCCTGCCGGGGCTGGGGCGGGCAGCGGCAGGCAGTCGAGCGGCGGCGCAGGCCGACCGCGCCGACAAGCGCGGGGGCGGCGCGATTCGCCTCGGTCGCCGCGCCGCTTTCGGCGTCCTCCTCGGGCTGACCGCCGGGCTCGGGATCGGGCGCTGGTGGGCCGGGCGGGACAAGCCGCCGCTCTTCGCCGAGGGGGATGATTTGGGCCAGGTCTATCACCGCTGGAGCAATCCCTCCTACGTCGGGCTCCTGACCAAATCCATCCACATCGGCCCGCAGCCCTCGCCGTACAAGGAATACCCCGACGTGCCGACGATCGGGCTCCCACCGCCGCCGGAGGCGGTCACCGCGGTCGAGGCGGCGCTGAACCGCCGCCGTTCGGTCCGCGAATATGCCGGTCGCGCCGTGACGGTGGACGAACTCGCGCGCCTGCTCCACGGCGCGACCGGCATCACCGACCGGCGCGACCCGACCTGGCAATTTCGCAGCGTCCCTTCATCGGGCGCGCTCTATCCCCTGGAGGTGTACCCGGTCATCTTCGATGTCGCCGGCGTCGAGCCCGGAGTCTACCACTATGATGTGCGGCGACACCGCCTGGAGCTGGTGCGCGCTGGCGACTTCCGGCAGGCGATCTTCCGGGCGGCGGTCTCGCAGGAGATGATCCTCAACACCGACCTCGTCCTCGTGCTCACCGGACTTTTTGCGCGCGTCCAGTGGAAGTATGTCGAGCGCGCCTATCGTTACCTGCTCCTGGAGGCCGGCCACCTCGGCCAGAATGTCTACCTCACCGCCACCGCCCTCGGCCTCGGCCCGTGCGGGATCGGGGCCTACATCGACGACGAGGTCAACGCCATCATCGGCGTGGACGGCCACAATGAGGCGACGGTCTATCTCATGGCGGTCGGGGTGGCGCGCTGAGGGCGCGCCACCCCGATCCTGGTTGAGCAGGCTGCTGCTATCTCACCAGGGGTGAAGCCCGCGCCCTATCCCCACGATGCGAGGACAGGAGCGCGGGCTTCATCCCCGGCGAGAGTCGTCTCTACCGCGCCTTGCTGTCGTACACCACGCGCCCGAACTGCCCGAGCAGGATGTCGTTCGGCGCGGCGTTCTCGGGGTGATACTCGAAGCGCGCCCGCTCAAACCACTGCACCCGATACTGCTTCCCGTCCTCCAGCGTCTCCGTCACCTGATCGGTGATCGGGTAGCCGAACTGCGCCAGGCCGCCGTGCGTCTCCCCCAGTATTTCAGGAAGTCGCCCGCGACGTTGTGGCCGGTCTCGGCGAAATAACGCCCGCAGCGACAATCGGGCAGTGGCGGGTAGAGCGGGTGCAATTGCCGCCCGAATTGCCCGAGCAGGATATCGTTGGGAGCCGCGTTCTCCGGGTGGTGCTCGAAGCGCGCCCGCTCGAAATATTGCACCAGGTAGGGCTTGCCGTCCTCCAGCACCTCGACCATTTCGGGGCTGATCGGGTAGCCGTAGATCGCCAGGCCACCACGGCTCTCCCAGTGGGCCAGGAACGGCCCGCGCACCGCCTGGCCGGTCGTCGCGAAGGTGCGCCCCGACCCGGTGAAGGCGCTCCCGGCCAGGGCCGCCGTGCTGACGGGCGCATGGATGATGTACACCGGCTCCGGACCGACCGGCACGCGCACCACCTCACCGACTCGACCGACCGTGCGCGTCCCGCCGAAGAGGCCGACCACCTCGGCATCGCCGCCGCTGGGGATCGTCGCGGTCCCGCCGCCGAGCGACCAGGCGACATCGATCTGACGGCCGTCGCGCTCGAATCGGAAGGCGAAGACGCCCGCCCCCGCGTTGAAGCGCCCGCGACCGGTGGCGCCTTCCAGTCGCTCGGCGGCGACGCGGTAAGCGTGATAGGCCGGCTTCGGGGCGGACCACCCGCGCACCAACTCGAAGCCGTCGTGGTCAGTGAAGACATAAGGGCATGATCCGCACGATCGGCAGATCGGGATAGGCCAGCATCTGCACCGCCTGCTGCACCAGATAGCGCGCTTGATCACCCTCCTCGCCGACGTTCCAAGGGTCCGGGCCACCCTGCGACGAGAAGCCGAATTCGGTGATCCAGATGTCCTTGCGCGGGAACCGCGCCAGCGCCTGCTTCATCTGCGGCAAGCCCTGGTTGTAGAAGCTGTAGCCCTGGTCATCGAGGGAGCTGCTCGGGACATAGACATGGAGCGCCAGCGCGTCGAATTTGTCCCACGGCATCGCCGCCAGCCACTCCTCGTCGATGCCGCTGATCGCCGGGCCGAGGACGGTTGCGCCCGGATCGACCCGCTTAATCGTGTCATACGTCACGCTGAGGAGCGCGGCGTACTGCTCCTTCGTGCCGGACCAGAAGACCGGCACATTCGGCTCATTCCAGACTTCCCAGACGTGGACCCGATCCTTGTAGCGCCCGACCGTCTGCGCCACATAGTTCGCCCAGAGATCATGCGGCGGCGGGGTGTTCGAGACTTCGCGTCCCTCGCCGACCGCCCAGCCGGCGGTGAAGTCGAGCAGGCCCAGGATTTCCAGTCCCTTCTCACGCTCCGCATTCACCGCCCGGTCCATGAGCACCCAGGTCCACTGGTCGCGGCTCGGCTGCACGGAGTCCCAGCGGAACTCTTCCTTGACCCACCCCGCGCCGGACCCCGCAGCCAGGGCGACCGGCCCGTTCGGAGATAGTTCGGCGGACAGGCGCGTGCCGATGTCGGCCACCAGCCCGAAGCGGCGCGCATCCCGCGGGGCCGCCGCGCGCGACTCCCCTGTGCCGACCGTAGCCGTTTCAGCAAGGGCAACGAGGAGGACAATCATCGCCAAGAAGATACGACCCGCGCGCCATGTTCCGCTGCCCATTGTTCCCCCGCTCAGCTTGCACAATCAACATCACTCGTCCGCAAAGAGGCAGCGCGAAGCGCCCTGTGGCGCGAGCGCCCAGAACCGAAAGTGGCGAATCCGCAATGGTCGGTCGGACTCGTTTCGTGGGAGGAAGGTCCGTTGCCCCCCGTATCCTCGGTGTCGTTATCGGCGTCGGCACGATGGCGCTGTTCGTTTCCCCGTGCTGACAAGTCTATTGATTCGCCGATCCCTCGGGTATGGGTCAGTAGTAGCGCCCACAATTAGTCATCGGTACTACCCGAAAACGGGCGATCCGGTCGGGAGTCATCCCTCGGGATAGCCCATCATCCCCCCTCTCCCCATGGGATGGGGGATGATCCCGATCCGTCGCGCGACAAAGCGGAAAGCTGGAGGGCGGGGAACACGTCTCGCCAGGGGTGGCTGGCTCTTGCCGCCTTTCGATGATCGCCTTCCCCCGTTGTTCGCGTCGCCGCGGGGAGGATCGCCCCCTGCGGCGGCGCCCGTGACCGGACTGGCGCGGGGGGCGAGCAGTGGCGCTCCCACGGGGCAACGGCCGGGCAATGGGTCATCGAATATCGGCAAGACCCGGGTGGCTTGACACATATTGATCGCGGGCGTGGCGAGTTGTCCCTGCCGTTGCCGCGCCGTGAGATACCGCGTCGGTCTGACGCGCTGCGTCGCCGGCGTGTCAGCAGCGGCTGTGGGAGCCTCGGGGTGAACGAGGGCGGGGGATGGTGCCCCGACCGGAGCGCATCGAGCCGACACACGACTGGCAGCAACTGGAGCCCCGCTTCCGGGTGGCGGGGCAGCGCGGGTATGAAATCATCCGACCGGTGGTGCTGTTCGGCCCCCCCCGCCGAGCGTGTCGCCGAGACCGGGGCAGCCGAGCGATCACCTCGTGCGCGCGAGGGCATGGTCACGCGCCATGGAGCTGTGCCACGTCGACACAGAGGAGAAGGGAACGTGTGGCTTGACGGACGGGGAGCATTACACGGCCTCACGCCCCTCACACGGACGACACGTCGGCGGCGAGCGTCTTCCGCAGGTAGACGCGCCGGAAGCCGTGCTCCACGCGGCGCGCGGTCTCGACGAAGCCCCAGTGGCGGTAGAGGGCCAGGTTCTCGGCCATCGCCTCGTTGGTGTACAGGCAGATCGCGCCGCGCCCCCCTTGCCGGGCAAGACGCTCGACGAACGCCAGGAGTTGCCGCCCCACCCCCTGCCCTTGCGCGCGCGGGTGGACCGCGATGTTGTCGAGGAATTGGCAATCGCCTTCGGGCCAGGTCACCACCAGGGCCTGGACGGCGTCGCCGTCGGTCAGCACATGGACGACTTCTTGGGCGATGCGCGCCGCGTAGTCGTCCAGCATGGGGCCGGGCGGTGCGCCGATCCGCGCGACGTAGATCGTATAGGCGGCGCGCACGCAGTCACGGACCGCCGCCTCATCCTCGCGCCGTGCCGGCCGGATCGTCGCCATGCCGCCCTCGTCCTTCGCCTCTCACCCCGGTGGGCGCGCACGAAGCGTCCTGCGCCCGCATTATACGCGGTCGGCAGGCGTCAAAGTGGCAGAAACGGGATTGGGTACCCTGATCCCGTCCGGCGCTGCCAGCCGCCCGATCCATATGTGTCAACTCACCCCTGACGAGGCGTGACGGGGAAAGATTATTTGCTCTGCGATCGGGCAGCACCACCGGCACCTACATCGAGGCCGCGCCGCTCACGGGTAAGCGGGCGCTACGGGTCGGCGGCATCATTGGGATCGGCCCGACCGTCACGCGCATCGTGCGCGATGATCGAGCGGCGGGCGGATAATCCCACCGGACCCCCCGCCGACGAAGTGGCAGCCGCCCACCGCCCCGGAGGCTACCATCGCGTCGACGAGGGCGTCTGCTCGCGCCGCCCGCCAGACTGGTGACACCGGAGGCACCGGAGGTGCGTATCTACTACCAGGGCGGCGCGACCGCTCGCGCCGCAAGGGGAGGGAGAGCGCATGGCCTACACCGGACGCGGGGACGATGCCAACCGCGACAACCCATCCGACAATAGCTTTCGCGGGATGATGCGCGGCTTGCGCGATTTCGTCACGCAGATCGCCGATCCCACCGCCACGCCGCGCCCCCAGCCGATCAGCGGACCCGGTCGTCGCCCACCGCGTGGGGGTCCGCGCACCGTCAGCGCCAGCAGCACGGGCGCGCGCGAGCCGGTCGTCGACATCTTCGACGAGGGCGAGTTCATCCGTGTCGTCGCCGACATGCCCGGTGCCGATCCGGCCACGTTGAAGGTGCGCGGGGCCGATGATCGGCTCGCTATCGTCGCCGTCGGTCCCGCGCGTCGGTACGAGCGCGTCATCACACTACCCGTGCCCGTCGATCCCGCGCGCGCCGCGCCACCGACCTTGATCAACGGGATCATGGAGGTGCTCCTCCCCACCATTCGCCCGATCCTGCCCGAGGGAGGGGCACAACCATCGCCCAACCAGGTTCACGCCGCAACCCGACAGCCCGACCCGCCGCGCGACTGAGGACGCCGAGTCTGCCGCCGGTAACCGATCGGCCCATAACGGGCCGCTCACCCGCACGAGGAGCAATGACCGCACCAGCCCTGCCCATCGCCCCGCCCACCGCCCGCCCCGAGGAGGGCTTGCGCGCCGCCGAGGCCAACGCGCGCGACGCCGATCGCGGGATCGTGCGCCTCGACCCGGTCGATCTCGCCGCCCTGGGCGCGCGCACTGGCGATCTGCTGCTCGTCAGCGGGGCGCGGACCACCGTCGCGAAGGCGCTGCCCCTGGCCGTCGCCGAGCGCGGGCGCGGGATCATCCAACTCGACGGGGTCACGCGCGACAATGCCCGCGCCATCATCGGTGAGCGGGTCGCCGTGCGCCCGGTGGCCGCCCGCCCGGCGAAACGCCTGCTCCTCCAACCGGTCGGCGGGACAACCGCCCTCAGCGGGCAGGATGCGCGCTTCCTCGCCCACTTACTCGAAGGGCAGGCGGTCGTCGCCGGCGATCGCCTGCGGGTCGGGCTCTTCGGGCCGCGACCGCAAGATTTCCAGGTGCAGGAGAGCGACCCCGAGGGGCCGGTGATCGTTACCGACCAGACCTCCGTGCGCCTCGCGGGCAATCGCGCCGCCGACGGTCGCCCGGCGATCACCTACGAGGATATCGGCGGGCTCGCCCAGGAGATCCGCCGTATCCGCGAGATGATCGAATTGCCACTGCGTTACCCGGTCCTCTTCGAGCGTCTCGGGATCGATCCGCCGAAGGGGGTTTTACTCACCGGCCCGCCCGGCACTGGCAAGACCCTGATCGCCCGCGCCGTCGCCTACGAGACCGCCGCCCACTTCTTCCACATCAACGGGCCGGAGGTGATCAATAAGTTCTACGGCCAGAGCGAGGCCAACCTCCGCTCGATCTTCGAGGAGGCCAGCCGCCACACCCCGAGCGTGATCTTCATCGATGAGATCGACGCCCTCGCGCCGAAGCGGATCGATGTCGCCGGCGAGGTGGAGAAGCGCGTCGTCGCGCAACTCCTGGGCCTGATGGATGGGCTGCAGTCGCGCGGCCAGGTGATCGTGATCGGCGCGACCAATATCCCCGATGCGCTCGATCCGGCCCTGCGCCGACCGGGGCGCTTCGACCGCGAACTGACGATCGCCGTGCCGGACCGACCGGGCCGACTCGAAATCTTGCAGATCCACACGCGCGGGATGCCGCTCGCCCCCGATGTCGATCTCGACCGCCTCGCCGCGCTGACCCACGGTTTCGTCGGGGCCGATCTCGAATCGCTCTGCCGCGAGGCGGCGATGGTCGCCCTGCGCGGCCTGCTGCCGACGATCGACTTCGGTCTCGCCACCGTGCCGTTCGATCAGCTCGCGCAATTGGCGGTGCGCCAAGCCGACTTCCTGGACGCCCTGCGCGATGTCTCGCCATCGGCCCTGCGCGAGGTCTTCACCGAGACGCCTGACGTGACCTGGGACGATATCGGCGGGCTGGAGGAGGCGAAGGCGGCGCTGATCGAGGCGGTCGAGTGGCCACTACGCTACGGCGCGCTCTTCGACCGCCTCGGCGCGACCCCGCCGCGCGGCATCCTGCTCGATGGCGCGCCCGGCACCGGCAAGACCCTGCTCGCCAGGGCGGTGGCGCACGAGAGCGAGGCCAACTTCATCTCGGTCAAGGGGCCGGAGTTGCTGTCGAAGTGGGTGGGGGAGTCGGAGAAGGGGATTAGGGAGATCTTCAAGAAGGCCCGCGCCGCCGCGCCGTGCATCGTCTTCTTCGACGAGATCGACGCGCTGGTCCCCGAGCGCGGCGGCGGCTTCGCCTCCGAGGTGAGCGAGCGGATGGTCGGCCAGTTGCTCGCCGAGCTCGACGGCCTGGAGGAGATGCAGGGGGTGATGGTCCTCGGGGCGACCAATCGCGCCGACATCCTCGACCCCGCTCTGCTGCGCCCCGGCCGGTTCGACCTGACGATCACTCTGCCGCTCCCCGATTTCCCGGCGCGCGAGGCGATCGTCGCGGTCCACTTGCAGGATCGCCCGCTCGCCGACGACATCGACTATCGCGTCATCGCCCGCGAGACGGAGGGGCGCAGCGGTGCCGATATTGCCGGGCTCTGCCGTCAGGCATCCGTCCTCGCTATCCGCGAGGCGATCAGCGACGGGCGCGACGCCGAGGACGAGGATCTCCACATCGCCCTGCGCCATCTCGTCGAAGCGGCGGAGCAACTCCGTTACGAGGACTTCGACACCAGCCCGTACATCGCGCCGGATGCCCCGCAACCCCGCCGCAGCTGGTGGTCGTGAGCTACCGAAAAGGGAACTGATAAAATGATGCGCCCCCGCCCCGAATTCGGGGCGGGGCGCATCCTGTTCCCGCTGAAAGGATCCGATCGTCCCTTACGCCGCGTTGCGCCGGATCACCCCGGCCACCGCAGCGCCGACCGCCGTCACCGTGGCGACGCCGACCGTGGTGAGCGCGGTCTTGGCGCGGCGCTCTTTCTCCTCCGGCGAGGCGTTGATCCCGTCGAGGCGAACTTGCTGTGCCGCCGAGGCATACGGGCGCTCACGGATCTCCCGCAGCCGCCGATCGAGCTCGGACTCGCCCGCTTCGTCGGTCGCCCCATCGGTATCGTAGTCGTAATGCTGATCGTTCTCGGCCGAACCGTCCTCGGCTGTCGCCGCCTGGGACATCGTCGCCGTCTCCACCCCGCCCTGACCGTCCGACAGCTTCCGCGCGGCGGCAGCGTTCGTCGCGGTGACCTGCTGCTGCGAGACGCCGGCCTCGCGCGCGGCCTGCGGGTGCGGGGCGGGCTGCTTGCCGGGGAGTTGCTTCTTCGGATTCATCACCTTGTCCCGAATCGTCGCGGGGTCGTAGCGTCGCGCCGCCTCGGCGTTGAACTCCGCGCCGAGCAGGATAATCGTGCTGACGATCCGTAGGAAGAAGAGGAAGATGATCGCGCCGGCGATCGCGCCGTAGGTCTTGTTGAACGATGCCCCGGCGAAGATCGAGACGTACAGCCCGAAGAGGGCGCTGAAGATCATGATCGCCAGCGTCGTGATGATCGCGCCGGGGGAGATCCACTGGAACTGCTGTTTAACGTTCGGGCCTTTCCAGTAGAGGATCGCCAGCCCCAAGCTGATACCGGCAATGGCACCGACGAGTCGCGCGATGAAGAGGATCACCGTCCCCAGGGTGCCGAGATCGAGCCAGTTGGCGATCGCGCCGCCCGCGGTGAGGAAGAGCGACCCGCCGACCAGCAGGACTACCAGCGCGAGGGTCAGCCCGATCGCGGTCAACTTCGAGACGATGAAATTGCGCGTCTCCTCGACCCCATAGGCCCGGTTGAACGCCTTCATCATCGTCGCGATGGCGGTCGAGGCGGAATTCAGCGCGAGCACCGCGCTGATAAGGGCACCGATCGAGAGCGCGCTGCCCTGCGGAGTGAGGATCTGCTCCAACACCCCGCGCAGCGTCTCGGCGGTGTTCGGGTCGAGCGCCCTGTAAAGGTTACTGGTGATGTTGTCGAGGATATTGGTGACGCCGATCGCCTGTCCGATCAGACCGGCCACCGCCGCCAGGAAGATGAAGAACGGGAAGATCGAGAAGATGATCCAGTAGGCCAGCTCCGCCGCCAACCCCGGCACGTCGTCTTTCTTATACTCTTTGAGGACCGATTTGCCGACCGGTACCCACTCGACCTGGGATATCTTCATCGCGCCCCCCGCTCACACTCGCAACCCCGCGCGCCACCAGCCAAGGTGGCGCTCCACAAGGGCCAGGGATGCAACTTCCGTGCCAAGTACGGACAGTGGGAAAGCGGCAGGCGGCCGGTGAGCGGTCCCGGCGCGATGCTGGCCCGAGCGCCGCTCATCCCCCGGCGCTCGATGGCGATTCGGCGAGACCGGGCCAGGCGCGCTGGGTCGCTTCGGCGGCGAGATCGGCCAGGAGATCGCCCAACTCTCGCACGATTGCCCACTCGATCGGCGTGAGCAACGCGGCCAGGGGCGGCTCGCTCCGCAGCGCGGTGACGTGCAGGCGCAGCCGCTCGGGGGGCAGTGGCCCCTCGATGGTCGCCAGGCCACCGTAGAGGCCATCGTAGAGGCGATCGTCGAGGCGCACCGCGACGTCATCGGGCAGGGGCGGCGCGTAGGCGAAGGCGACCGTCGAGCTGACGGCCACACACGCCTCACCGGGCGTTTCGAGGCGCACGGTCAGCGCCAGCCGCACCTCGCGGCCATCGGCCAGGCGCACGGTGCGCGCCGCTTGCCCCTCGGCGCTCCGCGTGGCGAGGAAATCGGCGGCCATCGGTCCCCCTTTCCGGGCGGCTCAGACCGCGCCGCCCTGCCGCAACGCCGCGATCTCCTCCGTCCCATAGCCCAATTCGGCGAGGACTTCCTCGGTATGCTGCCCGAGCAGGGGCGGCGCGAGGCGGGCCTCGCAGGGCGTGCCGTGGAGCCGATAGGGGAAACCCGGCACCGCCAGGTTGTCGATCGTGGGGTGCGCGATCTGCTGCTTCAGCCCCAGGTGGAGGGTCTGCGGCTGCGCGAACACCTCGTCGATCGTGCTGATCGGCCCGGCTGGTACCCCGAGGGCGTCGAGCTTCGCCATCACCTCGGCAGTCGTGTAGCGGGCAAGCGCGCCGTTCATCGCCGCGTAGAGCGGTTCGAGGTGGGCCATCCGCGAGGCGTTGGTGGCGAAGCGGGGATCGCCCGCCGCCTCGGCCAGCTCGAATGCCTCGCAGAAGCGCCCCCAGAGCCGATCGTTGCCGATCGCCAGGTTCACATAGCCGTCGGCGGTGGCGAACGTGTCGTATGGCACAACCGTCTGATGCCGATTCCCCTGGCGCGTCGCCGACTCGCCGGTGGCGAAGTAGCCGACCGCGTAATAGACGGAAAGAGCCACCTGGCCGCCGAGCATCGAGGTATCGATATATTGCCCCTCGCCCGTGCGCTGCCGGTGCAGGAGCGCGCTGGCGATCGCGAAGGCGGCGAACATCCCGGCGGTCATGTCGGCGATCGGCACGCCCATCTTCGTCGGCATCCCGCCCTCGGCTTCGGGCTGCCCGGTGATGCTCATCATGCCGGACATCCCCTGCACGATGATGTCGTAGGCGGTGCGGTTATGGCCCGGCCCGTCCTGCCCGAAGCCGGAGATCGAGCAATAGACGAGGTCGGGCCTGATCGCGCGGAGGGCGTCGTAGCCGACGCCGAGGCGGGTCGCGACACCGGGCGCGAAATTCTCCACGACCACGTCGGACTCCGCCGCCAGGTGACGGACGATCTCCAGCCCGCGCTCCTCCTTCAGATTGACGGTGATGCTGCGCTTGTTGCGGTTGATGCTGAGGAAGTAGGCGCTCTCGCCCGCCGGATCGCGCGGGTCGGCCCCGCCCAGGAATGGTGGCCCCCAGGGTCGCGTATCGTCGCCCTTCCCCGGCTGCTCGACCTTGACCACATCGGCACCCATGTCGCCGAGCATCATCGTGCAGTATGGCCCGGTCATCACCCGCGTCAGATCGAGCACGCGGATCCCGGTCAACGGCTGCATCATCCCCCTACCCACCCTTCTCACCCTACGGAGATCGTCGCCCGCCCGCCTCGCGGGGGCGCTGGGCCGCGATTGTAGCAGAAGGATCAGTGCGCGCCGCCCGACCGGACAAAAAGAGGGTGCCGCGCCCGGTATCGGGCGCGGCACCTCGTAGGGAGGGAGGGAGGGAAGAAGTGGGCGACAGGAGGGGAGCGCTCCGGACAATGAATCGCGATTCCCTCGTCGCCGGATGGTGAGGACTGGCGCTGGCACGACGCTGGGCTTACGCCAGGATTTCACCGGTAGTCAGCAGAGTAAAAATGGTCCGGAAGAGTTGATATCGGGATGCGCCAGGGGAACCGATCACATTCAATTGTCACCAACCCTCCCGGACCATGTGCATACTGTACCATCGTGCGCACCCTTTGTCAATAGTCTGCAAAGACAATGTTTGCAATTGCCCCTGCCCTCGTCGGGAAACGATTGACAAAAGGCATGCAAGGCGCGTAGGATCGCTTGGCCGGGTGCGATGCTGAGCGGCACCGACCCCACCGGAGAGCGAGCGAGGACGATGCAATCGCGCGACGAAATTCGGCTCACCACGCTGGCGTCCTGCGCCGGTTGAGCGGCCAAGATGGGTCCGGGGACCCTGGCGCAGGTGCTGCGCCCCTTGGCGATGCAAAGCCACCCGAATCTCCTCGTCGGCTTGCAGACGAGCGATGACGCGGCGGTCTACAAGCTGAGCGACGATCTGGCGCTGATCCAGACCGTCGACTTCTTCCCGCCCGTCGTGGACGATCCGTTCGCCTACGGCGGCATCGCCGCAGCGAATGCGATGAGCGACGTCTACGCGATGGGCGGCGAGGTGACCCTCGGGCTGAATATCGCCGCCTGGCCGGACACGCTGCCGACCGAGGGGCTGAGTCGCATCTTCGCGGGCGGCGCGGCGAAGATGGCCGAGGCCGGGGCGATCATCGCCGGCGGGCACACGGTCACCGATGACGAGCCGAAGTACGGGATCTGCGTCACCGGCACGATCCACCCGGCGCGGATCCTGACCAAGGCGGGCGCGCGGGCCGGTGATCGCCTCTACCTGACGAAAGCGATCGGCACCGGGATTGTCCTGACGGCGCTGAAGCACGAGGCGGCTGACGAAGGCCATGTCGCCGAGGCGACCGCCTCGATGCTGCGGCTCAATCGCCTCGCCTCGCAACTGGCGCAGGAGGTCGGCGTCAACGCCTGCACCGACATCACCGGCTTCGGGCTCGTCGGCCACGCGGCCGAGATGGCCGGGAAGAGCGGCGTGCGGCTGCGGATCGCGGTCGAGGCGGTGCCATTCCTGTCCGGCGCGCTCGAATACGCCGAACTCGGCTTCGTCCCCGGCGGCATCGGTCGCAACCGCGACCACTTCAGCACCCCAGGGCCGCACGCGGTCGTCCTGCCAGCGGGATTGCGCCGCTCGCTCGACGATCTGCTGCACGATCCGCAGACCTCCGGCGGCCTGCTGCTCAGCCTCCCCGCCGAGCGCGCCGCCGCCCTCGAAGCGGCATTCGCGCGCGAGAAAGCCCCGCTCTGGGCGATCGGCGAGGTCGTCGAGGGGGGCGGGGTCGAGGTGGTGGTGTAGTCTTACAGCCCCGCACTATGGACCCCGCCCCGCCGCCCCGGCGGCCACCCTCCGCTGAATCGGTAGATTGGTTTCCTGAGTTTTCGACCCTACTCAATTATCACCCTCAAAGGGAACGGATTGACCATAGGTGCTCCCGTTACCGCTGGCTCAAATTGTGTCGATTCACACGCAGTAAGCACCCCGCTAGTTCACCGGTGCTGTGTATTACTTGATCGATCCGCGCGGCCTGACCAACGAAATCAGCATCGAAGGTGCAAACAATGATACCGGCGTGTGCGGGTGTCGCGCGATGCAGACGAATGACATGGAGCGGATTCAACGTCAATACGGCTCGCCGTTCGGCGATGGCGAAGGACAGAACATCCTCATCCGGGACGGAACAGCCCGCATTGCCAGCCTCGCGGCTCGTCAGGACGTTGTGCCCCAACCCGCGCAACCTTTCAACTACGAGGAATGGGAAGTTTTCGTCGGCGTACAGGCGGGCCATTCCCTACGCCGCCTCGTTCTCCGCGATTTGCACGTCGATCTCGTCGCGATGAACGCGATAGTAGGCCCAGGCATTGACCAGATCTTCCGCGTGCAACGCCGGATAGGATCGTAGGAGGTCGGCTTCGCTCACCCCTAAACTGCGCGCTTGCACCAACAACCAGACGGGGATGCGCGTGCGGATGATGCACGGCTCGCCGCCGCTGACACCCGGTATACTCACGATACCAGGGAAGGCATCGCCCAGTTCGCGGGCGATCACCTGGAGGACTTGCGCCTTTTCCGCACGAGTCAACTGCGTGAGGAGCGCTTCGACTTCTTCTAGCGCGGTCATCCTGCAAACCTCCAGGGAGTGCCAAGGTCAGGCTCTCGCCTCAGCGATTGTACCAGACGGTCGCCCCATCGCCTCAAGGCTGACTCCGGCATCTTTTCAGGCGTGGCAAAACTGCGCGCCATCAGGCGAGCGTAGGTGGCGCAACCGCCGCGAAGTTACGGGATGGCAGGAACCACACCGCGCCCCAGCGCGTCGCGGATACCCTCTCGGATTATCGGCCATTCTTCGCGCGTAGCGCGGCGGTTGCCACTTCGTCCACCATAGCATTCGATAGGTCGATGACGACGCCGTAGCGGTCGCGCGCGGCCTCAGGCGAGACGATCTCGTCCAGCACGTCGTCGAGGACGGCGGCGGGGTCTCGGGTGAACGGGTCGTGGAAGCCGCCGCCGCCGGGGAGTTGGAGGGTGAAGCGCTCGCCGGGCGCGAGGGCGACCTGCGATTTGTCGACCAGTTCGCGCGTCGGGCCGTCCGGCGCGGCGATGCGGATCGCGCCGCGCCCGCCCGCGCTGCCGCCGGAGTAGCCCCCTGCCGGGATGCGCGTGCGGTCGAAGACCGGGCCGAGATTCCAGGGCAGATCGGTCCGCGACGAGACCTCCATCTCCTGCCCGCAGCCGCCCCGGAACCGCCCCGCACCGCCCGAGTCGCGCGTGATCTCGCGGCGATGGACGATCACCGGGGTCAACGATTCGATCGACTCCACCTGCACCCCCATCACCCCGGAGGGGAAGGCGGTGGTGTGCAGGCCATCGCTGTGAGGGCGCGCGCCGGTGCCACCGCAGGAGAACCAGACGTAGGTCCAGGGCGCTCCGCCCTCCTGTCGCCGCCCGGTCAGTTGCGTCGACCAGATATTCGCCGCCCCCTCGGCCAGCACGCGATCGGGGATGACGCGGGCCAACGCGCCGAAGATGATCCCCGGCAGGAAGTGGCCGATGACGTGCCGCCCGGCGACCGGTGCGGGCGGCTGCGCGTTCAGCAGGCTGCCGGGCGGGGCGGTGACGGTCACGGGGCGGAACGAGCCCTCGTTGTTCGGCACCTCCGGGCAGAGGGCGCATTTCAGCGCGTAGGTCACGTAGGCGTGGGTGTAGTTCAGCACGACATTGATCCCGCGCGGGCTCTCGGGATCGGTCCCAGCCCAATCGACGTGGACGCTGTCGCCCGCCTTGGTGATCGTCACCGCCAGGCGCAGCGGCTTGTCGAAGCCGTCGCAATAGGCGGCGTTGGTGTAGACCCCATCCGGCACGGCGGCGATGGCGACGCGCATCGCCCGCTCGGAGCGGGCGATGATCTCGTCGCTCAGCCCCTCAAGGTCTTCCAGGCCGAACTCGTCCAGGAATTCCAAAAGTCGCGCGCCGCCGACCTCGTTGCCGGCCTCTTGCGCGTGGATGTCACCGAGGACTTGCTCCGGCTCGCGCACGTTGGCGCGCAGGATGGCGACCAGCGCCGCGTTCGGCTCGCCCGCCTCGCGCCACTTCATGATTGGCACGAACAACCCTTCCTCGTAGATGGAGCGCGCGTCCGCGCCGAGCCCGCGCCCGCCGATATCGATCGCGTGGCAGGTCGAGCCGAAGAAGGCGACCAACCGTCCGTCGCGCCCGAAGATCGGCGTGATCACCGTGAAGTCGTTGAGTTGCCCCGAGGTCTTGTGCGGGTCATTGGTGATCAGTACGTCGCCCGGTCGCAGCCCCTCGCGCGGGAAGACGGCGAGGAAGTGGTGGATGCAGGTCGCCATCGAGTTGATGTGGCCGGGCGTGCCGGTGACCGCCTGGGCGATCATGTTGCCGCGCCGGTCGAAAACCCCCGCCGAGAGATCGCCCGACTCGCGCACGACGGTCGTGAACGAGGTCCGCATCAGCGCCGTCGCTTGCTCATTGACGACCGCGATCAGCCGATTCCAGAGGACTTCGAGGGTGATCGGGTCGATGGCGGGCGGGGGGATGGTCATGGGGCTGCTCCTTTGTGGTGTGGTTGCGACGGGTGGTTGGCGGTGACGAGTACGCAGGCGGTTGATGGCGATTGACTCGTTAATCGCCCTCTCGGCCTCGGGCGGGCGTGGGCTGCCGGTGGACTGAAGTCCCGGCTGAAGGCTGCGCCACGAAGTCCCCCGCCGGGGACTGGGATGGGGCAATCAAGTTGTCAATCACCATAAACCGCGCCTGGGGGTGCTCACGCACCACGAAACCCGCCGTCACGAGTTAGGATCGCGCATAGGCCGATCACGTTCGCCATCGCCATAAACCGCCTGCCACACACAATGCCCGCCCTACCGCCTACCGCCTCACAATCGACGCGAGTGCTTCGTCAGCCACAGGAACGTGCCGATCCCGGCGGCGATGCCGACGACCAGCATGATGGTGTCCAGCACGGCGGGGAATTGCACCCCGGTGAAATACTTCACCAGGTAGTAGACCCAGACCACTCCCAGCACGCAGAGCGCCTGGATACCGATTCGCTCAATCATCTACTCGTCACTTGTCACTTGTCACTTGTCACTCGCCCCCGGCATCGCCACGATCAGATTCCGATACTCATCGATGCGGATCGTACCTCCGCCGATGATCGCGGTCGATTCGCGCTCCTCGACGATCGCCGGACCGGCGAAGGTCGCGCCGGGCGCGAGCGCGTAGCGATCGTAGATCGGCACGGTCACAAACTCGCCGCGCTCCGGGAGGTAGATCGGGCGTTCGCCCTTAATCGCCAGGGTCGCGTCCGTCACGCCCCCGGCGGGCGCGCGCAGATCGAGCGACGGGCGCGGGCCACTGACGACGACCCGCCAGCTGACCGCCTCCAGCGGCACCCCCTCGGCCACACGCCCGTAGAGGCGGCGGTAGACCCCGGCGAACGCCTCTTCCAGCGACGGGAGTGAGTCAGCGGACAGGGGGCCATCAGGCAACGGCACCGCCACCTCATGCCCCTGGCCGCGATAACGCAGCTCGGCGCTGCGGCGCACGGTGATCGCGGCGGCGGGGATACCAGCTCTCGCCAGGGTCGCCAGCCCTTCCGCCGCCATCTCCATCAGCAGGCCGTCCGCGCGGTCCCAGTCGAGGTCGGCCAGCGGCGCGGGATAGGAGCGCACGAAGTCGAAGGCGAGCGGCGCGACGAGGAAACCGAGCGCGGAGGTGACCCCCGCCCCGAGCGGCACGATCAGTTCGGGGGCGCGCAAGATCTCCGCGACGCGGTAGGCGTGGACCGGGCCGGCGCCGCCGAACGCGAAGAGCGCTCGCCCGCGCGAGTCCGTGCCGCGCTCGACCGCGTGAATTCTCGCCGCCCCGGCCATATTCTCGTTGACAACCTGATGGATCCCCCAGGCGGCGGCGATCGGGTCGAGCCCGAGTTGCGCGGCCAGCGGCGCGATCGCCGCCGCCGCCGCCGCCCCATCGAGCGCCATCCGCCCGCCGAGGAAGAAGTGGGGGTCGAGGTAGCCAAGGAGGAGATCAGCGTCGGTGACGGTCGGCAGGGTGCCGCCGCGACCGTAGCAGGCGGGGCCGGGCTCCGCGCCCGCGCTGTCCGGGCCGACCTTCAGCAGGCCGAGGCTGTCCACGCGGGCGATCGAGCCGCCGCCCGCGCCGATCTCGATCATTTCGATCACCGGCACCCGCACCGGCAGGCCGCTGCCGCGCTTGAACCGATAGACACGCGCGACCTCGAAGTCGGCGGCGACGATCGGCTCGCCGCCGTCGATCAGGCACGCCTTGGCGGTCGTGCCGCCCATGTCGAACGACAGCAGATTCGGGCGACCGATCAGCGCGCCATAGTGCGCGGCGGCCAGCGCCCCCGCCGCCGGGCCGGACTCGATCAGCCGGATCGGGAACCGTCGCGCCGTCTCGACCGTCGCCGTCCCGCCGCTGGAGAGCATCACCAGCAGCGGGGACGCGCCCATCCCGCCCGCGCGCAGGCGCTCCTCCAATTCGCGCAGATACCGCTCGACGAGCGGGCGCACATAGACGTTCGCCAGGGTCGTGGAGGTGCGCTCGTACTCGTGCATCTCCGCGACGACCTCGGAGGAGAGGGAGATGACGAGTTCGGGCGCGGCCTCGGCAACGGCCGCGCCGAGCGCCCGCTCATGTTCCGGGTTGCGATAGGCGTGCAGGAGGGAGATCGCCACCGCCTCCGCCCCGACCGCGCGCAGTCGCGCGACGAGCGCCGGGATCCCGGCCAGATCGAGCGGCGTCAGGATCGAGCCGTCGGCCAGGATCCGCTCGTCCACTTCGAGGCGGCGGCGGCGCGGCGCGAGCGGCGACGGCATCTCCAGGGAAAGATCGTAGAGGTCGTAGCGCCCCTCGCGGCGGATCTCGACCGCGTCGCGGAAGCCCTTGGTCGTCAGCAGGGCGGTCGTCGCCCCCTTGCGCTCGATCAGCGCGTTGGTGACGAGGGTGGTGCCGTGGATGATCCCGCCGATCGCATCCGGCCCTTCGCCCGCATTGCTCAGCGTCTCCGCCAGGCCGATCTCGACGCCTGCTGCGGGCACCTCGGGCGTTGTCAGCACCTTGCCGATACTCAGTGCGCCGGTGCGCTCATCGAACGCGATCAGATCGGTGAATGTGCCGCCGATGTCGATCCCCACGCGCAACGGTCGCGCGTCTCGCTCACGCTCCCCCAAACCACACTCCCCGCCTCAGCATCTCGCCATGTCGCCGTAACGGCATTCTAGCCGATGTCGACGCAGGGCGTGTGGAATGACCCCTCCCCGCCGCCCCGGCGGCGACCCTCCCCTGAAAGGGAGGGTAAGGGGATGGCCTCCGAGCGTGCAAGTTCTCCCCCCTCTCCTAGAATTGGGAGAGGGGGTGCCGCCCACAGGCGGCGGGGGTGAGGGCCGCTGCGCATTGACTCCACAAAAGTCTTCGGGCCGGATGCATCCCGACCTGACAACGTGTATAATTCAGTCGGGTATAGTGCCGCCCAAGAACGTCGGGGAACCAATGCCGACAACCACCACCGTGCAGGGCAGAATCATCGCGATCCAGGAGATGCGTTTCCGCATTCTCACCGGCGATGGTCGTGGATTCCTCTTCACCCTGTCCCACAACGCCAATGCCGACGCCGACGATCTCCGCCGCTGGCATCGGCACGATAGCCTCGTGCAGATCACCTACAGCGGCGAACCCGGCCTGACGTCCGGCGTGGCGCGCACGGTCGAGTCGATGTAAGCGACGGCCACCAACCCTTTGCAAGAGCAGATACAAGAGCAGATAAGCGAGGACGCGCATGGCGAATGAGCGACAAGGGGTGTGGGGGCGGGTGCGCGCGGGGCTGCGCGATTGGTCGGTCCCCCGGCAATTGCGCGGCGAGGACGCCCTCGGCGCGGCGGCGGAGTCGGCCGATTCGCGCCGGACGCGTCCGCGCCTGGAAGAGGCCGATCGGGTCGGCGCGAGTATCTGCCCCTACTGCGCCGTCGGCTGCGGCCAACTGATCTACGCGCGCGGCGACGAGATCATCCACGTCGAGGGCGACCCGCGCAGCCCGATCAACCGGGGGACCCTCTGTCCGAAAGGGGCGGCGACCTTCGGCTGGCTCTCGAACCCGAACCGCCTGACGACCGTGAAATACCGCGCGCCGGGTGCTGACCGCTGGGAGGAGCGGCCGCTCGACTGGGCGATGGAGCGGATCGCGCAACTGGTCAAGCGGACGCGCGACGAGACGTTCGTCCGCCAACTGCCCGACGGCACGACCGTCAATCATACCCTGGCGATCGCCGAGCTGGGCGGCGCGACCCTCGACAACGAGGAGAATTACCTGCTCAAGAAGCTCTTGAGTGGCGGGCTGGGGATGGTCTTCATCGAGAATCAGGCCCGGATATGACACTCCTCCTCGGTGCCCGGTCTGGGTGCCACCTACGGGCGCGGGGCCGCAACGACGCCACAATGGGACCTCGCCAGGAGCGACTGCGTCGTGGTGATGGGCTCGAATATGGCCGAGAATCACCCGATCGCCTTCCGCTTCGTCCTGGAAGCGAAGGAACGCAACGGCGCGACGATCATCCACGTCGA
This sequence comes from uncultured Thermomicrobiales bacterium, assembly GCA_902806415.1. Lineage (GTDB taxonomy): Bacteria > Chloroflexota > Chloroflexia > Thermomicrobiales > CADCWN01 > CADCWN01. The sequence goes on from CADCWN010000056.1 coordinate 48,437, forward strand.
TCCGCGCTTCACCCGCACCTCGGCGCTGGCCGATCTCTACGCGCCGGTGCGCGCAGGCTCCGACATCGCGTTTCTCGGGGGCTTGATCAACTACATCCTCGAAAAGGATCTGTGGTTCAAGGAGTACGCGCTCGCCTACACCAACATCGCGACAATTATTGAGGACGCCTTCCAGGGGGCCGAGGCGCTCGACGGCTTCTTCTCCGGCTGGGACGAGGACAAGCACATCTACGACGAGACCTCCTGGCAGTATCGCGGGCAGATCGTCCCCTCCCCGATGGCGGAGCACTACTCGCGGCAGGGCCACCCCGAGCCCGATAAGGCGGAGGAATCGCTGACCTCCGGCCCGCCCCCAACCGACCCGACGCTGCAACACCCGAACTGCGTCTACCAGATCATGCGGCGACATTACGCGCGCTACACGCCGGAGATGGTCGAGCGGGTCACCGGTTGCCCCCAGGCGACGTTCCTCCAGGTCGCCGAGGCGATCACCAGGAACTCCGGGCGCGAGCGGACCGGGGCGTGGTGCTACGCGGTCGGCTGGACCCACCACACGACCGGCGTGCAGATGATCCGCGCCTGCGCGATCATCCAGGCGCTGCTCGGCAATATCGGTCGGCCCGGCGGCGGCGTCCTCGCGCTGCGCGGCCACGCCTCGATCCAGGGCAGCACCGACATCCCCACCCTCTACCACCTGCTCCCCGGCTATCTGCCCCAGCCGAGCAGCACCCACCCGCACGGCACCCTCGCGGACTATATGCGGGTCGAGTCCGCGCCGACCGGCCTCTGGCACAACTTCCCCAAATATATCGTCAGCCTCCTGCGCGCCTGGTACGGCGACGCGGCGGCGGAGGCAAATGAATGGGGCTACGGGTGGGTGCCGAAAATCACCGGCGATCATTCGCAGTTGCCGATGATGCTCGCCATCCGCGACGGCACGATCAAGGGGCTGCTGCTGATGGGGCAGAACCCGGTTATCGGCGGGCACAACACCACCATGATCCGCGAGGCGCTGCCGAACCTCGAATGGCTGGTGATCCGCGAGACGTTCGAGAACGAGACCGCCTCCTACTGGTACAAATCGCCGGAGGCGCTGCGCGGCGAGATTCGGCCCGAGGATAATCAGACCGAGATGTTCATGCTCCCCGCCGCCTTGCCGGGCGAGAAGGAGGGGACATTCACCAACACCCACCGGCTGATCCAGTGGCACGATCAGGTGGTGGAACCGCGCGCCGATATCCGCTCCGATCTCTGGTTCACCTATCATCTCGGCAAGCGCCTGAAGGAGTTGTACGCCGACAGCACCGACCCCAAAGACCTGCCGATCCAGAACCTCACCTGGGAGTACCCGGAGCATGGCCGGATCGCCGAGCCCTCCGCTGAGGCGGTGCTGAGGGAGATCAACGGCTATAGCTGGCTGGGGCGCGAGCAGATCGCCTCCTTCGCCGACCTCAAGGATGACGGCTCCACCGCCTGCGGCTGCTGGATCTACAGCGGCGTCTTCCCGCGCGCCGACCTCAATCACGCGCGCTCGCGCCGGGGCGACGGGCCGGATGGTCCCGGCACGCACTTGAACTGGGCGTTCGCCTGGCCCGCGAACCGGCGACTGATCTACAACCGCGCCGCCGCCGATCCCGAGGGCAAACCGTGGAGCGAGCGCAAGCGCTATACGTGGTGGAATGCCGAGAAGGGCGAGTGGGATTGCCTCGACGCGCTCGACTTCGAGCCGCAGAAGGCCCCGGATTACGTGCCGGACTGGTCAACTCGCCCGCACGGCATGGACGCGCTCGACGGCAAGTCGCCATTCACCTTCATGGCCGACGGCAAAGGCCAACTCTTCTCGCCGAGCGGCTTGAAGGATGGTCCCCTCCCGACTCATTACGAGCCGGTCGAGTCGCCGGTGCGGAACCCGCTCTACGGCCAGCAGGACAACCCCGCCACCAAGAAGTGGGAGAGCGCGGACAATCGCTATCACACGGTCGGCGACCCGCGCTTCCCCTACGTCCTGACGACCTACCGCCTGACGGAGCACCATTCCGGCGGGATCCCGACACGCCTCGTCCCATCCACCGCCGAGTTGCAGCCGGAGGGGTTCGTGGAGATCCCGCCCGAACTGGCGCGCGAGAAGGGGATCGCCAACCTCGACTGGGCGACTATCTCCACCGCGCGCGGCGCGATCGAGATGAAGGTGCTGGTCACCGAACGGCTGCGCCCGTTCGCGATCGACGGCCAGCAGGTCTACCAGATCGGGATGCCCTGGCATTTCGGCTGGGAGGGCTATGCCACCGGCGACATCGCCAACGCCCTCACGGCGGTTGTCGCCGACCCGAACTCCTCGATCCACGAGGGGAAAGCGTTCACCTGCGATCTGCGGAAAGGTCGGCTGCGTCGCGGCGACAGCGAAGCGTCCGGCGACCGGGACGCCGTCGCGTCGCCGGAGGGATGAGCGAGATGGTCGAACGGTATCCCACCGCGATACCGCCCCGCGCGCTCGACTATACCGGTGCGATCATGCCCCAGCTCATGCCGGATGAGGCGGAGTTGACGGCCGGCTTGCGGATCGTGCCGGGCCGCACCTATGGCTTCTTCACCGACACCAGCCTCTGCATCGGCTGCAAAGCCTGCGAGGTCGCCTGCAAGGAGTGGAACGCCTTGCCGGCCGCCAACCTCGGGTTGACCGGCGAGAGTTATGACAACACCGCCGCCCTCTCGGCGACGACCTGGCGGCACGTCGCCTTCGTCGAGCAGATCAGCGCCGGAGGCGCGCGCGTCACGGCGATGCAGCCGTACCAGAGCAACTGGCTGATGATGAGCGATGTCTGCAAACATTGCGAGCGCGCCGGGTGCCTCGAAGCCTGCCCGACGGGCTCGCTCTTCCGCACCGAATTCGGCACGGTCGTCGTGCAACAGGATATTTGCAACGGCTGCGGCTACTGCGTCCCCGCCTGCCCCTTCGGCGTGATCACGACCAGCGAGGTCGATGGCAAGGCGCACAAATGCACCCTCTGCTACGACCGGATGAAGGGCGGGCTGGAGCCAGCCTGCGCCAAAGCCTGCCCGACCGACTCGATCCAATTCGGCGAGCTCGGCGAGTTGCAAGGGCGCGCCGAGCGGCGGCTGGCGACGCTGCACGAGCGCGGCGTGGCGAACGCCTCCCTCTACGGGGCGCCCGGCACGCCGGGGACGACCGGCGGGATCGGCCCGCTGCACGCCTTCTTCCTGCTGCTCGACCGCCCGGAGCGCTACGGCCTGCCGGTCGCCCCGACCCTCCCCTCGCGGCGGGTCCGCCCGGCAATCCTGGCGGGGCTGGCGACGATGGCGGGCATCGCCCTCGCCGCCGCCGCGACATTCATGGGCGAGAAAAAGTGAGCGCAGGAGGACGATGAGCGAGCCGACCGAGCGCTCCCCCTACGGTCGCCGGAAGCGGCGCGGCGGCGACGACGCCACGAACGCCGACAGCCCGCGCGGCTCGCGCCTGTACCGGGGCGAGACCTATTACGGGCGGCCGGCGATCAAGCCCAGCCACTGGGGTTGGCTGATCGCGGGGTACTATTTCGTCGGGGGGCTCGCGGGGGGCGCGCAGGTCGTCGCCGCCGTCGCCGATCTGATCGCGCCGGGGCGCGATCGGACGATCGTGCGTGCGGGGCGTTACCTCTCCCTGGCCGGGTTGCTCGCCAGCCCGCCGCTGCTGATCGCCGACCTCCAGACCCCGGCACGCTTCTACAATATGCTGCGGATCATCCGCCCCACCTCGCCGATGTCGATCGGCTCCTGGATCCTCACGGTCTTCGGCCTGTTCACCAGCCTGACCGCGCTGGCCCAGGGGATCGAAGACCTCACCGGCTCCGCGACGGCGCGGCGGGTCGCCCGCTGGTCGGGTCTCCCCGCCGCCGCCAGCGGGATGCTGATGGCCACCTACACCGGCGCGCTCTCGACCGCGACGAGCGTCCCCCTCTGGGCAGCGGTGCCACGCGCCCTGCCGACCCTCTTCGGGCTCGCCTCCACCGCCTCCTCCCTCGCCGCCATCGCGCTCGTCGCGGAGGCCGCCGAGGCGAACGAGGAGACCCACTGGCGGATCGAGCGCCTGTCGCTGCTCGTCGGGCTAGGGGAGCTCGCGGCGCACGCGGCTATCCTGCGAGCGTGGCATATGCGCGGGGTGGCGGGGCCGCTGGAATCGCCCGCTCTGAGCGCGCTCCACAAGTTCGGGATGGTCGGCCTGGGGGCGATCGTGCCGACGGCGATCCACGCGGCGCAGCAACTCACCGGGCGGCGCACCCGCGCGGGGACGATCGGGGCAGCGACGGCGACCCTCGCCGGGATTTTCATCGAGCGCGTCGTGATCGTCTTCGCCGGCAATGAGTCGGCCCGACGCCCGACCGACTATCTGCGCTTCACGCAACCGCGAGGGGGGGCGACGATCCAATGCGCGAGCAAGGGTAACGATGAGTCGGCATGACCAGGCGATGCCACTCGACGGGGAGGCACTCGCGGCGGGCTGCCGCGCGGCGGCGCAGCAACTCGACCAAGCGCTCGGCCAACCATTCCAGGCGGTCATCGCGGCGGTCGATGACGTGGAGCGCGTGGTCGCCCGACTGCGCGACGGGCTGATCGCGCACCGTCGCGCCGCCACAATCACCGGCGAGATGAGCGCGGCGCTCGACAGCCTCAATGCCACCCTCAGCCTGATCGTCGCGGTGGAGTACCCGCAGGGAGCGCTTCAAAGGGCCTACATCGAGCAGGCCCGTGATCTGCTGCGGGCGATCGCCGAGCAGCCATGATTGCACGCGAACCGCCTATCATCTCCGCTCGCGTATAATCACCCCGCCCTGAACAGATCAGACTCGCGGAACTGATGTATTTGCGGCTGTTTTCTTGAGCGATCGGAGCCAAACCATGCCGCCTCTGAGGGCAGGGCGCTTGGCGCGGACGAGTCTCGCGGCAGTCGACCATCGGGGGAGCAGCGATGCCAGAGCGGCGACAGCTAGGACACCTCGGTACCCGCTGGTTCGGTCGGCGGAGCCGGCGCGACAGCCCGAGGCCGGAGCCGCAGACCTGGGCGGGGAGAGCCCGCGACGCCTACGAAACGATGGTGCGCGAGTTCGGGGTCGCCGATACGCCGCTGTTCCGCGAGCACGCGCCCGCCCTGCCGACCGATCGCCGTTACGCCTACCTCTGGCCGTTCGGGCAGGCGTTCGCCGCGACACTCGACATCGCGGTGCTGGGGGATAAGGACGCGGCGGCACTGGCGCGCGCCGAGACTCTAGCTGATGCGTTCTTCGCGCACTACTGGGACACCGCCAGCCGACCGCCGGGCGGCACCGCCTACCCGATCCCGCCGGGCGGCGACAAATACTATGACGACAACATCTGGCTCGGGCTCGATCTGATCGACCTCTGGCGGGCCACCGGCGAGGGGCGCTGGCGCGACAATGCGGCGCGCATCTTCGCGTTCGTCAGCAGCGCCTGGGACGACGACCCTCGGCACCCCAGCCCCGGCGGGATCTTCTGGGCGCAGCCCGCCGCCAACCCGACGCGCGACCGCAACACGGTGTCGAACGCCCCGGCGGCGATCCTGGCGCTGCACCTCCACGAGGCGACCGGTAAGCCGACCTATCTCGATTGGGCCGAGCGGACCTTCGCCTGGGTCGAGCGCACGCTGCGCGATCCGAGCGACGGGCTCTACTGGGACCATCTCAAGCTCGACGGACGGATCGAGCGGACGAAGTGGTCGTACAATCAGGGGACGATGATCGGCGCGGCGACCCTGCTGAGTCGGGCGACGGGCGACGACGTCTTCCTCGATCGCGCGCGGCTGATCGCCGATGCCGCCCTGGCATACTATGCCGCCGACGAGCGCCTCCGGGCGCAAGACCCGCCCTTCAACGCGATCTTCTTCCGCAACCTGCGGTTGCTCGGGGACGCGCTGGGCGACCACAGCAGCTACCGACCGCTGCTAACCGCCTACGCCGCGCGCGCCTGGCGCGAGGGGCGCGACCCGCGCACCGGACTGATCGGCTTCGGGCGGCGCGGGCGGGTCGAACTGCTGCACCAGGCGGCGGCGACCCAACTATTCAGCCTCCTCGCCGGGATCGATGAGGGTGGCCTATAATCGCTGACCGGGAGTGGGTAACACCCCGAGCCACGCGCGAGAATGCCACGATGGAGGCCGAACGGTGGAGCAGGGCGGGGGCGCGACGATCGGCGTCGACATCGGCGGGACGCGCATCCGTGTCGGGCGACGCGACGGCGACGGCGGGTTCGTCGCCGAGCGCACGCTGACCCCGCCCGACGCGACGGATGGTGCGCGCGCGATCGTGGCGATGGCGCGCGCCATCGCCACGGAGGGGATCGCACGGGTCGGCATCTCCGCCGCCGGGCCGCTCGACTTCGCGCGCGGGATCACCAATCCGCTCAATCTTCCCGGCTGGCACGGCTTCCCCCTTGTCGGGGAACTGGCGCGGCAACTCGACGCGCGGGTCTTCATGGATAACGACGCCAACTGCGCCGCGCTCGCCGAGTGGCGCGAGGGCGCGGGCAGGGGGGCGGCGACCCTCGTCTACTACACGATCAGCACCGGCGTCGGCAGCGGCGTGATCATCGACGGCCAGGTCCACCACGGCTCGCACGACACCGAGGGGGGTCACCAGATCGTCTGGCCGGATGGCCCGGCCTGTCCGTGCGGCAGTCGCGGCTGCCTGGAGGCGATCATCTCGGGGACGGGGCTGCGCGCGCGATTCGGCAAACCGGCCGAGGAGTTGGACGATCCGGCGATCTGGGAGGAGGTGGCGAAGTACATGGCGATCGGCATCGCCAACACCGCCGCCCTCCTCTGTCCGGAGATCGTGGTGATCGGCGGCGGCGTCATCGCGCGCGGCGAGCAACTCTTCGGCCCGCTGCGCCGCTATGCCGCCGAGTTCACCCGCCTCGTCCCGGTGCCCACAATCGTCCCCGCCGGGCTCGGCCAGGATTCCGGGCTCATCGGCGCGCTCGTCCTGGCCGAGACACAGCGCGACTAAAGGTCACCCAGGAGGAACGATCGTGCCAGCCGCCACTGCCCCGCGCCTCGCCCCGTCCATCCTCTCCGCCGACTTCACGCGGCTCGGTGAGGAGATCGCCGCCGCCGAGGCGGCTGGGGCCGATCTCATCCATTTCGACGTGATGGATGGCCTCTTCGTGCCGAATATCAGCATCGGCCTGCCGGTCCTCGCCGCCGTCCGTCGCGCCACGCGGCTGCCGATCGATGTCCACCTGATGATCGATCGCCCGGAACGCTACCTGGAGGCATTCGTCGAGGCCGGGGCCGATTGGCTCACCGTCCACATTGAGGGCGCGATCCATCTGCATCGCACCCTCGCGCAGATCCGCGAACTCGGCGCGCACCCCGGCGTCACCCTCAATCCGGGGACGCCCGCCGCCGCCCTCGACGAGGTCTTGCCATTGGTCGATCTCGTGTTGGTGATGTCAGTCAACCCCGGCTTCGGCGGCCAGGCATTCATCGAGGGCCAGTTGGCGAAGATCGCAACTTTGCACGCGACGCTCGACGCGAAGAATCCCGACGCGATCCTCGCGGTCGATGGCGGCGTCCACGCCGAGAACGTCGCGCGCGTCGTCGCGGCGGGGGCCGATCGGATCATCGCCGGTTCGGCGATCTTCAACGACCGGCAGAGCGTGGCGGAGGCGACCGCAGAGTTGCGCGCGGGGATGGCCGAGGGGCTGGCACAACGCGCGGGGGGCAGATGACGACCAGGCCACCAGTCGCGCTCGCCGCGACCCTGCACGACCCCGACGCCGCCGATCTGCCGAGTCTCGTCGCCGCCCTGCCCGGTCTCGGCGCGCGCTACGCCGGGATGGTGATCTTCGCGACGGAGGAGACGCCCGACCACGCCCTCGCGCCCCTGATCGCGGCGGGCGCGCGGGTGACGCGACACCCATCCGAGTACCGCGAGATCGGCTGGCGACGGCTCGGCGCGGTGCGCGCGGCGGCGGAGATCGCCGAGGCGGTCCACCTCTGCGACTTCGACCGCCTCCTCCACTGGTGGCACGGTTGGCCCGCCGAACTCGACGCGATCCTCGCGCGTATCCCGAGCGCCGATCTGCTGCTGCTCGGGCGCACCGCGCGCGCCTGGGCGACCCACCCGGCCAATCAGATCGAGACGGAAGGGCTGGCGAACTGGATCGCGTCGCAGCTCTACGGCGCGGAGGTCGATGTCTGCTCCGGTTCGCGCGGCCTCTCGCGGCGCGCGATCGACTACCTGGCCGAGCACGGGCGCGAGCACAGCGTCGGCACCGACGCCGAGTGGCCGTTGCTGCTCCGCCGCGCCGACCAGTTCCGCTGCGAGCAGATCCTGACCGAGGGCTTGGAGTTCGAGACCGGCGACCGTTTCCCGGCGGAGATCGCCCGCGTCGGCGGACTCGCCGCCTGGAACGCCGAGTTGGACCGCGACGCCGCGCGCTGGACCTTCCGCACGCGCCTCGCGGGGGACATCGTCGCGGCGGCCCTGCGCGCGGCGGCACGGTGAGGGGGTCGCGCGGTCAACCAGAGCGTAGGCGAGAAGATGACAGGCAGTTGAAACCGTCTCCCGCCATACGCTCTGAACCGATCCAAGGTGTCGCGATAGTTGCATTCCACATCTAGCGTGCTACACTTAAGAGGACAACACGCCTCGGGTAGCTGGCGAGCACCACGGCAATCGCCGTGAGGGAACCTGGGGACATAAGGCTATAGCCGCTCGTCTGGGATTGGGAGGGCACCGACTTTGTGTTGGTGCCCTTACTGTTTGCCCCATCCGGGGCACCCGATTCCAGGAGGCGGCGATGCGCGTGCGATCGACCAGGCTGTGGCGACACCCGGAGTTCCTCAAGCTGTGGGGGAGCGACACGATTTCCCTCTTTGGGGTCCACGCGACCCTGCTGGCCCTGCCACTGACAGCGGCGGCCCTGGGGGCGTCAGCGCTCCAGGTTGGCTTGCTGACCACGGCCCAGGCAGCCCCAGCGCTCCTCCTCGGCCTCTTCGCAGGGGTCTGGGTTGATCGGCGGCGGCGACGCCCCCTCCTGGTCGGCGCGAACGTCGCGCGCGCCGTGGCGCTCGGCTCCATCCCCCTCGCCGCGCACCTCGGCACGCTGCACCTGGCGCAGTTGTACACCGTGGCCTTCCTGTCCGGCACAGGGGCGATCGTCTTCGTCGTCGCCTACCAGTCGTTCTTGCCGACAGTCGTGCCACGCGAGCATCTGGTCGCGGGCAACAGTGCGCTCCGTGGGAGCGAAGCCACCGCACAACTCGCCAGGCCGAGCATCGGCGGGTTGCTTGTGCCGCTGCTCACCGCGCCGCCCACCCTGGCGGTCGGCGCGCTCGCATCGCTGGGCTCCGCACTGGCGCTGCTGGCGATCCGCACCCCGGAGCCGCCGCCTGCCCCGCCTGGCGACGGGGCGCATGTCGGGCGCGCAATCGGCGAGGGTGTCCGCTTCGTCCTGGGCCACCCGATCTTGTGCCCACTGCTCATCAGCGCAACCGTCAGCGCCTTGTTCGGCAACATGATCGTCAGCATCTCCGTCCTCTACGTCATCCGCGATCTTGGCCTACCCGCCTGGGCCTTTGGGGTGATCGTCGGCACCGGTGGCCCGGCGGCGCTGGGCGGGGCAATACTCACCGGTCGGGTGCTGCGGCGTTACGGGACGGGCCGGACACTGATCGGCACAGCGATCGTGAGCGGTGCAGCCGCGCTGCTGGTGTCGCTCGCGGGTGGCCCCTTCCTGATGGCGGTCGTGCTGCTGATCGCTTGGCACATCCTCACCGGCCTGGCAGAGGCGGTGAGCGGCATCGCCAACGCCACACTGACACAGACGATTCCACCACCACGGTTGCAGGGTCGCGTGAACGCCACCATGCGAGTCTTCGGATGGGGTGCTGTCGCGCTGGGCGGCTTGCTCGACGGAACTATAGGGGAAATGATCGGCCTGCGACCGACAATGGCGCTCGCGGCGATCGGGATGCTCCTCGTACCACTCCGGCTCGCCCGCTCACCGGTGCGCACGCTGCGGGAGAGCCCGGAATCGATCGGCAGCGGGTCCACCATGCAATCTCCCCCGACGACCGAGTAGCCGAGGCCATAACCGCTTCGGGTCTCAACGGCACTTGACGACCGCACGTCCACGAGGCGTGGCTGATGACCATTAACGCTCCATTCTAGTCCCCGCAGGAGGACCGTGATCCTGTGCCGGGTCACAGAGCAAGATGCGCCACCCGCAGGGGCTATGCAAAGTCGGTGAGGGCGGTGATGGCGAATCGCAACGGGGCCATGGTCCGGCACGGCAGTCCAGCGGGGAGGCGATGCCACCCGCGCGGCACCGCCCCATCCGCTATGAAAGTGTGCCTGACCTTGAATAGACCCCGGAACCGACCGCCATTACCGGTGTGCTATCCTTCATCCCATATGACGATCAGGGACAAGGCACCGGGGACGACCAACGCCACAGCGAGGCCGCGCGGGATGCGCGCGCCACGTCCGGCCACGCCGCCAGGGCCAGGCGAGGCGACAAAAGCTCCGCCCGCGCGCAGGCGGCACCTCGCAGCGCTCAGTCAACACCATCTCCTGCCGCTCGGCCTGTACCTACTGCTCACGATCATCGTCACCTATCCGCTCATCCGCCATTTCGGCACGCACCTACCGGGCGACGGGCGCGACGCCTGGCAGAATTACTGGGATTACTGGTGGCTCCGCACGGCCCTCGCCAGCGGGCAGAACCCCTACCAGACGCCGCTCCTCTACGCGCCGTATGGTGCGCCGCTCTATCTCCACACCCTCAACCCGTTCAACGGGCTCGTCACCCTGCCGATCCAGATCGCCTTCGGGCTGATCGCCGCCTACAACAGCGTTGTCTTCCTCTCGTTCACGCTGGCCGCCTACTTCGCCTACCTGCTGGTCGCGCGGGTCAGCGGCAGCCAGCGGGCGGGCTTCGTCGGCGGCGTCATCTACGCCTTCGGGTCGTACCACTTCGCCCACCTGCTCGGCCACACCAACCTGCTCGCCTCCGAGTGGCTGCCCGCCTACCTCCTCTGCCTCGTCGCGGCGGTTGAGACGGTCGGTCGCCATCGCCTCCCGCCGATCGGCGCGGGTGCGGGCGCGACCCTGCTGATCGCCCTCTGCGACTGGCAGTATCTCCTCTTCGCCGCGCTGCTGACCGCGCTCTACGCGCCGTTCGCGGCGATCGCCCGCCGCTCATTCACGCCGCTCGTGGTCGCGGCGGCGATCGGCATTGGTGGACTCATCCTGACGTTGCCCCTCCTGCTGCCGACCGTGCGCGAACTGCGCGCGACCGCCGCGACCCGCCCGGCGGTCCTCGGGCCGGAGGCGTTCTCCGCCGATCTCCTCTCGTTCGTCACACCAAGCCCGCTCCACCCCTGGTGGGGGGCATGGGCCGAGCGGCTCGGCGGGCGGGCCGTCGCGCCGGCGGTGGAACGTGCCGTCTATCTCGGCTTCGGGCCGCTGGCGCTGGCGGCCCTCGGCCTGTGGTTGCGTCGCCGACAAGCCCTCGGCTGGGGGCTCGCCGCCCTGATCTTCGCCACTCTGGCCCTCGGGCCGACCCTCCAGATCGCCGGGCAGGGCTACCCTGCCATTCCGATGCCGTACCGGATCTTGCAAGGGATACCGGGCGTGAACGTCTCGCGCGTCCCGGCGCGTTTCGCGCTGCTGGTGACCCTCTGCCTGGCGATCCTGGCCGGGCTCGGGCTGGCGGGATTCGGCTCGCGGTTCCCTAAATTGGGGCGCGGGGCCGTCGCCAAGATCGCCTCGCCGCTCCTCGTGGCGGCGCTGCTGGCCGAGCACTTCGTCGCGCCGTATCCGCTGATGGCGGTCGAGGAGCCGCCATTCTATCGGCAACTCGCCGTCACGAGCGAGATCGGCGTGGTGCTGGAACTCCCCTTCTCGCTCACGCGCGCGACCTCGCTCTTCGGGCAGACGGTCCACGGGCGGCCGCTCGTCGGCGGCTATCTCTCACGCCCGCTGGCCTACCCGATCCTCGCCCTGCCGCCGTTTGCCGATCCCGCCGACTCGCGCGGCGACATCACGCCGCCGCTGACGACCGCGACCGGGGTCTGGATGTTGCACCTGAGCGGCGTTCGCTGGATCGTCGTCCTGCGCGACGATCCGAAGCTGAACCGCGAGGAGATCGCCGCGTTCGTCCGCGACTACGCCGAGCCGACGCCCCTCTACGAGGATGCGCGGATGACCGCCCACCGCCCGCTGCCCACGGGGACGCCGCAGTTCGCCCTGCGCGCGACTGCTGGCTGGCACCAGCCCGAGTCGCTGGCTGACGGGCGACGGATGCGCTGGATTCCCCAGTCGGGGACACTCGAAACGTGGAGCCTTGCTGATGGCGCGCAAACCGGCACGCTGCGCTTCGAGGCGTGGAGCTTCAATCAGCCGCGCCGCCTCGCGGTGAGCGTCGATGGGCAACACGTCGGCGAATGGCTCATCGCCGAGCCGAAGCGCTACGACCTACCGCTCACCCTCGCGCCCGGCCAGCACGCGATCACCTTCCGCACCCTCGACCCGCCCGAACGTCCGGCCCGCACGGTCGGCGGCAACGATGACCGGCTGATCGCGATCGGCATCACCGACGTCACGCTGCGTTAATCGCTCGTCGCTGAGTTGGGAGACGCGCCCCTCTCCTCCTCCGCCACCGCACCATCGGCGCGACCTTTGGGCAGCAACTCGCGGAAGAGTTGGAGAATACATCCGGCGAGGGTGGCGACGATTATCAGACCGTGCGAGGGGAGCATCAGGAACAGCCCGAGATCCATATCGACGCGATAGACGCGCCTCAGATCCCATCGTCGCGGCTAGTATACCCCGTGCTGGTCGCGGGGATAGGATCGCCCCCGCCTTCAACCACCCGGTTGCTCCTCGCTCTGTTTAACATCATCCGCGCGCGGCTCGTCACCGCGCGCGATCGGCGAGCGCCCGAGTTTGCCGGACTCGACGAGGGTGGCGAGGACGTCCATGATCGCCCGCCCGCCGAGCAGCGCGGTGATGTCGGCCACATCATACGGCGGCGCGACCTCCACCACCTCCATCCCGGCCAGACCCTCGCGCGCGGCGAGCCGCAGCATCCGCAACGCCTCGCGGGCGGTCAGCCCGCCGGGCTCGGGGGTGCCGGTGCCGGGCGCGAAGGCCGGATCGACCGAGTCGATGTCGAACGACAACCAGACCGCCTTGGCACCCCGCCAGGCGACTTCCAGCGCGAACTCCATGATCCGCTCGGGGCCGAAGCGATCGATGTCATCGATCGTGATGATCGTCGCGCCGCGCTCGCGCGCCACCCGCATCCCCGGCTTCGAGCCGGTCCAGCCGCCGATCCCGATCTGCACCAGGTTCGACGCCGGGGCGTTGGGGATATTGGTGGCGTGGAAGAACGGCGAGCCGTGCATCCGCTCGTCGTAGGCCGACTCGCTGAGATCACTATGACGGTCGAAGTGGATGATCCCGATCTTCCCGTCGATGTACGGGGCCATGCCGCGAATATCGGGATAGCCGATCGAGTGGTCGCCGCCGAGGACGACCGGGAAAACCGCCCGCTCGGTGAGGTAGGCGATCGCATCGGCGATCTGGTCGAAGCTCTTTTCGAGGTTCGCGGGGATGACCTGCACATCGCCCACATCGACGATAGCGAGCGCCTCGTTCAGCACCACGCCGCGCTCGGCGTTGTAATTCCCGCCGAGGGTCGAAATCCGCCGCAACGCTTGCGGGCCGAAGCGGGTCCCCGAGCGATAGGTCGTGCCGGCGTCGAGCGGCACGCCGAGGATCGCCACATCCTGCTCGCCGAGCTGGCGCATATCCTCCAGGAAGTCGGCCGCCGCGAACGTTCCGCCGTTCGCCAGACCCCAGCGGGTGCGATTGAACAGGGTCAGCGAACGGTCGCGGATACTCGCGGCGGCCTCCAAGCCATAGAGTTTCTGCAACGCCGCGCGCTCCGCCGCCTTCACACCGCTCAGCTGCGCCTCGCGCTCCATCGCCCAGGTGCCGCGCAAATCCTCGCGGCGAAGCTCCCGCTCGCGGTCGTCCTTGCCCCCGCCCATCCATCCTCCTCACCCCGCGCCACACACAGCACTGGCAATTTGTTCAGCAATGCACATGGTACTGTATCGCGCGGCAGGGGAAGCGCTCACCACGCTAAACGGCGGTGGCCCGGCGTTAGGAACGCCGGGCCACCGCCACGGACTGCCTCAGTCGGTCGCCCGCGTTTACTCCGCGTCGTCCTTCGACATCCTGGGATCGAGCTGCGCCAGCAACGTGTGGGCGTTGCGCTCGATCTCGCGAATCTGCCCGGTAATCGCCGAGAGGTCGGGCGCGCCGACGCGCGGCACGCCGCCATCGCTCTGGAGCTCATCGGCCAGGAACCGTCGCGCCTGCTCCGCCGCGCGCGCGTGCGAAATCCCGCGCGTGCGCGCCTCCTTGATCAGCATGCACATATCGACCGCCTGGCCGGTGAACGCCCCCGTGTCGCCCCCGGATCGCGGCAGATAGCCGCGATCGGCCCAGTGGATAACCTGCCGCAACGTCACCCCGCAGAGTACGGCGACCTGCGAGGCATTGAGCGCCAGGCGCATCCACATCGCCCCGCGATCCGGCAACGTGAAGGAGACGGCTTCGCGCGCCCCCCCATCGGCCACGGCGGCCGCGCCGCGCGGTGCCGCCCCTTCGGTCGTGGCGCTCTTGGGTCGCCGACCACGTCCCCGCTTGACCGTCGCTTGCTCAGCCATAGATGACCCCCTTCGCGATGGTTCCCATCCCCATAGGAACCGGTACAATGAGGCGACGGGGCACATTCCCTCGTCCCGCCGCCATATCTCACCACACGGCGCGTTCTTCCCTCCGCAGCCGTGAATGGCGCACCTTAATCGGCAGATCGCAACCCACCGATACCTGGCAACAGACTTGTGGCAGCACCGCCGACGGCGGCGCTGCTCCCCCCGCTCAGGATGCTGGCAGGAGCCCATGACGGACACCGCCGGACAGGCATCCTATCCCGTTAAACGCACCCCATCGGCAGCAGGTAGCAAGCAAGCTAACAAGAATAACGCCACCTGGCGCGGAGAAGCCGCGCTGCCCCCGCGGTATCAATCTACCGTGCCATGCGCGATGGCAACGAGCAGCCTATTGATCGCGGGCACACAAAGGCAACTATACCAACGTCGGTCAAACACCACAACAGGTGCAGCTTCCGTGCGGCGATACCCGACCCGATTCCCCCGGATACTTGCAGTATACACGCCCTATGCAAGCCCCCCTTACCCCTCGGGTGCGGAGACACAATTTATGTGTTAAGAAGTCACAGCTGCCAGTAGGGACGTTGCGTGCTGAGCACTGCGGTGAGGGTATGCTCGGCGTCCAGCCCGACTTCGCGCCGTGTGCGCGCGATGAGCAAGCGCGCGAGGGCGGGGTCGGGCCACGGCTCCGCGACGCCCGCCAACGCCTCGATCACCGCCAGGGTGCAGGCCGGCACGTAGGTCTGGCTGTAGCCGCCCTCGTGGACGACAACAAGTTGCCCGTCGCAGCATTCGTCGGCCAACGCCATCGCCGCGCGCGTCAACTCGCGGAATCCGGCGGAGGAGAGGTTCATCCGCCCGAGCGGATCGAATGCGCCGGCATCGAGACCGCAGGAGATCAGCAGCAATTCGGGCGCGAACTGGCGCACGATCGGCGCGACGACCCGCTCGATCGCCGCGGCGTAGGCCGCGTCGCCGCATCCCGGTGGCAGCGGGATGTTGACCGTCTTACCCACCCCCTCGCCTGACCCGATCTGCTCGACCAGTCCCATGTCAACCGGGAAGAGGCCATCCTGATGGAGGGAGACGAACAGCACCTCGCCGTCGGCGTAGAACGCCTCCTGCGTGCCGTTGCCGTCGTGGACATCCCAGTCGATGATGGCGATCCGCCGGAGGCCGTACGCGCGCTGCGCGTGCCGGGCGGCGATGGCGATATTGTTGAAGAGGCAGAAGCCCAGGCCGCGATCGGCGAGCGCGTGGTGACCGGGCGGGCGCACCAGCGCGTAGGCGTTGCACACCACGCCGCCGATGACGGCATCAACCGCCGCGATCGCGCCGCCCGCCGCCAGCGCGGCGATCGCGAAGCCGTCGGGGCCGAGGGGCGCGTTGACGCCCGCGTCGCCGCCGCCCGCCGCCGCCAGCGCCCGCACCCGCGCGACATAGTCGAGGGTATGGATCGTCGCCAGCTCCACATCGGTGGCGGGGCGCGGGGCGATCGGGGTCAACCGTTCCCCGAGGCCGGAAAGGTCGAGCAGATGCTTCGCCCGCCCGACGGTGCGCGGGCTGGAAGGGTGCGGCTCCGGCTCCGCGTAGGGGTAGGGCGCGAGGGGCGAACCGCTCCGCGCGAGCCCCATGTTGTGCTGCAAGTAGCGATCGTGAAAGACCAAGCCCGTGCCAGCGGCCCCATCCGCACCCGTCATCAGCCCCTCCATATCTCCGTTCACGCCCCTGCGTTTTGGTTCAGCATATGCGCTCAACAGAAGGCAGAAGGCGGGACTATACACGAAGTCGCCGCGCGCCGTGAGTAGGCGACACCGCCCGAAGGTGGTAGGATCGGGCGCGGGCGACACCGCGCGCCAGCCGGATCGGCGGGTCGACCGTCGTGGAGGGGGGACCATGAAGGCGTTGCTGCTGACCAATGAGTATCCGCCCCATGTCTACGGCGGGGCGGGGGTCCATGTCGAATTCCTCAGTCGCGAACTCGCCCGCCTGATCGACGTGGAGGTGCGCTCGTTCGGCGATCAGCGGAGCGATCAGGGGCGGCTGGCCGTGCGCGGCTATGGCCTCGACGACAGCGGCTTCACCGCGCCAGCGTATTTACGCCCAGTCCTCGGCGCGATGGCCCGCAACGTCGCCTTCGCGGCGACCGATGTCGATGCCAGCGTCGTCCACTGCCACACCTGGTACACCAATCTGGCCGGGTTGCTGATCAAGCAGGCGTATGGCATCCCGTTGGTGCTGACGACCCACTCGCTCGAACCGCTGCGCCCCTGGAAGCGCGAGCAATTGCGCGGCGGCTACGACCTCTCCAATTGGGTCGAGGGGACGGCACTGCGCGAGGCCGACGCGGTGATCGCCGTCTCCGAGGGGACGCGCGCCGATGTTCTGCGCGTATCCGATGCGCGCCCGGAGCGGGTCCACGTCATCTACAACGGGATCGACACCGACCTCTATCGCCCGACCGACAAGCACGACGCGCTGCTCCGCTACGGGATCGATCCGTCGCGCCCGTACGTCCTCTTCGTGGGGCGGATAACCCGGCAGAAGGGGATCATCCATCTCGTCCGCGCCCTCCCGGCGATCGATCCGGGGGCGCAGATCGTCCTCTGCGCCGGTGCGCCCGACACGCCGGAGATCGCCGCCGAGATGGAGGCGGCCGTCGCCGAGGTGGGCGCGCGGCGCGAGGGGATCATCTGGGTCCGCGAGATGGTCGAGCGCGAGGCGGTGATCCAGCTCTACTCGCACGCGACGGTCTTCTGCTGCCCGTCGATCTACGAGCCGTTCGGGATCATCAACCTGGAGGCGATGGCCTGCGGCACACCGGTCGTCGCCAGCGCGGTCGGCGGGATCCCGGAGGTCGTGGCCGACGGCGAGACCGGGCTGCTGGTGCCGGTCGAGCAGCAGCCCGTCGCCCCGTTCGAGCCGGTCGATCCGGCGGGCTTCAGCCGTGACCTCGCCGCCGCGCTGAACACGCTGCTCGCCGACCCCACCCGCCGCTCGGCGATGGGCGCGGCAGGCCGCCGTCGCGTCGAGGCACAGTTCTCCTGGGGCGCGATCGCGCGGCAAACAACCGAGCTGTACACATCGCTCGTGTGAGGCCCGCGAGAAGTACGAAGTACGAGGTGGGGAACGGCATCGCGCCACTACTTCGTACTTCGTACTTACCTCGTTCCTGGCGCTACGAAGGGGTATCTCTCCCGGAAGTCGTCTTCCAGGATCGACATGATGATCGAGTCGTAGTAGCGCCCGCCGAGGAAAGTGTGCTCGCGGAAGACGCCATCGCGCCCGAAGCCGCACTTCTCGTAGGCGCGCAGGGCACGCTCGTTGAACGCCTCGACCCGCAGCCAGACCTTGTGCAAGTTCAGCTCGTGGAAGAGGTAGCCGAGGTAAGCGATCAGCGCGTCGCTACCGTAGCCGCGCCCCCAGTAGTCGCGCTCGCCGATCATCAGGGCGATCTCAGTGTGGCGGTTGCGCCGGTCGAGATCGACGTAGCCGATCCGCCCGATCGTCTCGCCACGCCCCGCCTCGTCGCGCGTGGTGATCAGCAGCCAATGGGCGCGCCCGGTCGAGGCGCTGAGGCCGGCACCGTAGCGCCCGTCCAGATCCTCGCGCGACATCGTCTTGTGCGGCTCGGCCCAGTAGTACATCGCCTCCGCGTCGTTGTACCAACGCCAGAGCGCGTCGAGATCCTCGCGCTCGATCGCGCGCAGGGTCGTGAGTTGGCCGTGAATCATCGCGTCTCCTCGCGGACCTCTCCCCGCCGCTGCGGCAGCGACCCTCCTCTCCAGGGGAGGGTGGGGCTTGCTGCTCTTACGGCAAGACGCATCCCCTCACTGGCCATCTTCTCCCCGCCCCCTCCGTGTCTCTGTGTCTCCTGTTCCGTCCTCACTTGTCACTCGACACTCGGCACTCGGCACTTTCTACTCGCCCACTCGCCCACTCGCCCACTCGCTCACTCCGCCAGCCGCGCCCGCACCTCCGGCATGACGCGCGCCATGATCTCGCCCGCCGCGCCGCGCAGCAGGAGTTGGGCCAAGCCGTCGAGCGGCGTCGGCGTCTGGTTGAGGATGGCGATATAGGCGCCGGCCTCGGCGGCGATCCGCGGCAATTGCGCGGCGGGGTTGACCACCAGCGACGAGCCGATGATCAGGAAGAGATCGCAGGCTCGCGCGGCCTCGATCGCCCGCCGCAACGGCTCGCGCGGCATCGCCTCGCCGAACGCGATCGTCGCGGCGCGCAGGGTACCGCCGCAGACGCGACAGGCCGGGATCGCCTCGCCGGCATCGAGGCGCGCGGAGATCGCGTCGCGCGTCTCGGTCGCCCCGCAGGTCATGCAGTAGACCCGGTGCGCGGTGCCATGCAGTTCGATCGTGCGCTCCGACGACGATCCGGCGAGGGTGTGGAGGCCGTCGATATTCTGCGTGATCAGCAATTCCAGCTTGCCCAGGCGCTCCAACTCGACCAGGGCCAGGTGGGCCGGATTGGGCCGCGCCTCGCGGATGACCGCGTAGGTGTTGCGCCCGCGCCGCCAATACTCGCGCTTCCCCTCGTCGGACGAGAGGAACGTCTGATAATCGACCGGCTTGTAACGATTCCAGATCCCGCCGGGCGAGCGGAAGTCCGGTATCCCGGACTCGGTGCTGATCCCCGCGCCGGTGAAGACGACCAGCCGCTCGGCATCGGCCAGGACCGCCGCGAGGCCGACGATCCCTTCCTCAAGGTTCCGTGTATCCTGTGATACTGTCCCTTCTCCCGCGCTGTCGCCCGCCAATCGCCCCTCCCTACCGCGATCTGCGGCTCTGTGTGGGAGAGGATAGCAGAATGATTGTGTGATGAGCGGCATGAGGGAACTCGGCAGATGATCGAGGAACAGGTCACGATCGGGGATGCGACGCTGTGGACCGCACGGCAAGGCACCGGCCCGGCATTGGTCCTCTGCCACGGCGGGCCAGGACTCTGGGATTACCTCGGCCCGCTGGCCGACATGATCGATGATCGGGCGACGGTCTATCGCTACGATCAGCGCGCCTGTGGTCGCTCATCCGGCGGGCCACCCTTCGATGTGGCTACCGCCATCGCCGATCTCGAAGCGCTGCGCGCACGATGGGGCGTGGACAGCTGGGTGGTGGGTGGGCACTCCTGGGGCGCGACCCTCGCCCTCCTCTATTGCCTCGCGCAACCGGCACAGGCACGCGGCTTGATCTACGTCGCGGGGACCGGCATCGACCCTGCCTGGCACGCCGACTACAGGGCGAACCACGCGGCAAGGCTCGGCCCGGCGGGCCAGGCGCGGCTCGCCGCGCTCAAGGAGCGGCGCGAGCAGGCGACGGACGTGGAGTGGGCTGCGCTGGATCGGGAGTACTGCACCCTGGTGTGGTCCACCGATTTCGGCAACAAAGCACGCGGGCGGGAATTGGCAGGAGAACTCTTCGTCGACGACCTCCACCCGAACTACGCGGTCAACCAGCTGCTCAACAGCGACGCGAAGCGCCGGGTCGAGGGAGCCTCGATAGCGACCCGGGTGCGGGAACTCCACATCCCGGCGCTGGTCATCCACGGCGACGCTGATCCTCGACCGGCGTGGAGCGCCCGGCATCTCGCTGCCCATCTCCCAGACGCTCAACTCCACATCCTGCCCGGCGTCGGCCACCTGCCGTGGTTAGAACAGCCGGAGGGCTTCGCGATGCTCGTACGCGCATTCCTCAGGGATCACCTCGCACCACCGCTTTGACACCCCTCAGCCACATCCCTATACTTTTCCCCTACTGAGGATAGCCTGCGTGTTCCAGTGCTCGCATCCGTTCCCGGGTGCGCGAGGATACCGCGCGATGACACTGCGGTAGGGCAGCTTCATCGGGCTGCATGCCGGGGCCTATGCGCGAAGCCAAGCGGCTTGACGAGCGTTCTCGCTACAGCCGCCGTTAACCAGTTCGATTCGGAGGTATGCCACGATTCCGCCGCCCTGGGGTCTGCTAACGCTGGGCCTGCTGACCCTCATACCGGGCGACGCCTTGTGCCGCCTCTGCTTCGCGCCTTCCCACGCGGCGAGCTCTCGTCTCGCGCTCACCCCCGGCGAAGGGTTGTTCCTGCGACTCTTCGGCGGGATGCTGCTCGTGGGGTGGTGGGCGCTCGCCCTGGCCGAGGCGGGCCGGTTCGGCCCTAGTGGGGTGCTGATTGGCGTCGCGGTGATCAGCGGCGTCCTCTACGCGCTGGCCTGGCGGCTGCGCGAGCCGTTCAGCTTCACCACCCCGCACCTCCGACCGACCGTGGCGGGCGGCGCACTGGCCGCGCTCCTGCTGCTGGCGGGCGCGCTCACCTTCAGCCACCCGTTCGAGACGATCGTGGGCGGCGAGGACGCGGGGATCTACTTCAACACCGGGGGGCTGATTGCGCGCACGGGGGCAATCAGGGCGATCGATCCCGGCCTGGGTGCGTTCGGCGACGCGCCACGGGATGCGGCGGCGGAGGGGGCCGCGCGCCACGTCCTGCTCCCGCCGCCCGACCGGGGCGGGCAGGACAAACGCTTCCTCTTCCTCGACTGGCAACGCCTCTCCGGCTTCAACCTCGTCCCCGGCGCGGGGAACACGGTCACGCCGCAGTTCCTCCACCTCTTCCCGACCTGGCTGGCCCTCTGGGCGACGTTCGGCGGCGGGGTCGGGGCGATGGTCTACGGCGGCGCGGCGTTCGGGCTACTGGGCGTCGCCACGACGACCCTGCTGGCGCGGCGACTCTTCGGGACGGCGGTCGGGCTGCTGGCCGGGGCGCTCCTGGCTTTCAACGGGCTCCAACTCTGGTTCGCGCGTCAGGCGCTGACCGAGGTGCTGTTGCAGGCGCTCCTCGTCGGCGGGCTCTTCGCCTGGGCGCTCTTCGTCGAGGCGAGGCAGGTCGGTGACCGGGCGGCGGCGCGCGGCGCGGCGACGCTCGCCGGTCTGGCCCTCGGCAGCGTCGCCCTCGCGCACGCGCAGTTCGTCTTCGCCCTGCTCCCGGTAGCGGCGCTCGTCGCCTGGCTCTGGCTGGCGCGGCACTGGCGCAGTCTCTATGGCTGGTTCCTCATCCCGCTGGCGATCGTGCTGCTGCACGCGACCTTCCACATCGCGCGCTACTCGCTCGGCTACTTCGAGGGGATCTATCACCACGTTTGGAAGAACGCCGTGCGCGATTGGGAGCAGACCACGCTGCTGATCCTCGGCCCCGCACTCGTCATCGCCGCCCTGGGGCTGCGGCCGATCCGCGACCGCTGGCTGCCGCTCGTCACCGATGCCCGCACCCTGCGCGCGGGGCGCTGGCTCGGCGCGGTCGGCGTCATCCTGGTCGGCACCTGGCTCTACCTGCTCCGGCCCGGCATCATCCGGCCCGACAATATCGGCGGTTTGAATGGCTACATCGGCGCACCAGTCCCGCCGGGCGCGGCCTCCGCGCTCGTGTCGCTCGGCTGGTATCTCTCGCCGCTCGGCATGATCCTCGCCTTCGCCGGGCTCGCCCTGCTCCTGCTGCGCGACTTCGAGGAGCGGATCGCCGCCGCCCTCTGCCTGACCCTCCCGTTCGCGATCCTCTACCTGACCGGCACCTACACCCAGGGCGGCTATATCTACTCGCTGCGCCGCTTCGTGCCGCTCATCCTGCCGCTGGCGACGATCCTGATCGCCTACGCCTGCCTCCGCGCCGGTCCCGCCCTCGCGGCGACTTTGCGGCGACCAGCCCTCGCCCGGCCCCTCCGCGCGCTCGGCCTCGTCCCAGCGGCGGCGCTACTGCT
Organism: uncultured Thermomicrobiales bacterium; assembly: GCA_902806415.1. GTDB lineage: Bacteria > Chloroflexota > Chloroflexia > Thermomicrobiales > CADCWN01 > CADCWN01. The sequence continues at coordinate 70,954 of CADCWN010000056.1, forward strand.
CTTCCTCGGCGTCACCAACGCGCGCCTCGCGACGCACCGCGAGTATGCGGGTGTACTGGCGGCGACCGCGGCGCTGGCCGAGCGGATCGGGCCGGACGACATCCTCCTCTTCAGCGGCCCGCGCGACGAGACGCCGAAGCTGGCGACGCCGCTCCAATACCTCTTCGGGCGCGAGAGTTGGACGATCACGACCAACGGGCCGAGTGGGCCGAAGCTCGACGCCTGGATCGCGAGTCAGGAGGCGGCGGGGCGACGTGTCCATCTCCTAATGTCGGCGGGCGGCGGCAAGCTGTTCCTGCCCGGCCACCGCCTCGAAGCGGTCGAGCGGATCGACGTGCCGCTCTGGCAGTTCGAGAAATTGGACTTTCAGAAGCCGTTCAACCAGCAGAAGAACGCGCTCGGCTACACCCTCTACGCGCTACGCCCGGTCCCCGTCGGGCAGAGCGCGCTGGGGACCTTGCCGTATCGCGTGGCGGTTGGCGCGGGGGACGAGTTCGCGCTGCTGAGCCCGACAGGCACCACGCCGGGCTTCTACAATGTGGAAGAGGATCGGGATGGCGGTTCACCACCCTACCGCTGGACCGATGGCGAGGCGCTGTTGCGCGTCCCCTGGCCCGGCGACGGTCGCCCGCTGACGCTGCGCCTCACCCTCAGCGCGGGGCCGCGACCGAGCGCGCTCCCACCGGCCCGGGTGGTCGTCGGTATCCGCCCCATGCCGGGCGACGTGGACAAAGAGCAGCAGTTGACCGTCCTGACTGTCGGCAACGACTGGGCCGAGTACACGATCACAATCCCCGCCGACGCCATCGCGCCAACCGGGGATGGCACGGCGCTCATTCACCTCGCCATGCCGCGCGTCTTCGACGGCAAGAACTGGCAGCCCGCCCCCGGCGCGGTCTGGAAGCCAGTCAACTATCCCGAGGAGACGAACCGGAGTGGCGACACACGCGAACTGCACATCCGCTTCGCGCGGGCCGAACTGATGGCCGGGCCGTAATTTACTGCCCTGCCGCCTCGACATCCGCCATCCTCACTCACCCATCCCCCTCCCTCGCCTCCCCCACCGCCCGCGCCGAGAACGCGCCCCACACGAACGGCAGCAAGATGATTCCCGCCGCCACGCCGAGCCAGAATGGCGCAGCCAGTCCGAGGCGCGCGGCGAGGAGGCCACCCAAGATCGCGCCCGGTGCCGCCCCGCCATACTCGATCAGCCGATAGACGCTCTCCACCCGACCGCGCAGGCGATCGGGGGTCAATTCCTGACGCAACGAGGAGAGGAGCGCCCCCCAGACGGTCGCGTGGCAGCCGAAGAGGGCCAAGGTCGCACCCGCCAGGAACGGGTCGCGCGCCAGCGCCAGCGCGGCGGGGGTGGCGATCTCGATCAGCAGGGCCAGGCGCAGGGTGCGGCTCGCGCCCAGGCGGTCGATGACGCGCCCGGCAACCAGGCCGCCGAGGGTTCCGCCGAGGCCGTAGGTGGTGAGGAGCAGGCCGAACCCCTCCGGCCCGAACCCCAGCCGCTCCCGCGCGAAGAGGACCATGATCGAGACCTGCGCCACCAGCGGCACGTTCAGGACCGCGAGGGTCAGCGCGAGGGTGCGCAGGAGGCGGTGTCGCCAGAGCCAGCGCACCCCCTCAGCGATCTCGGCCCGCAGGGCGGTCGCCGGCCGGCCCACCTCCCGCGCGACCCGGAAGGTGCCGCGCAAGGTCAATAAGATCGCCGCAGCGGTCGCCAGTCCGCCGGCCCCCAGCAGGAACGGCAGGGCGAGCGCGGCGGCGAAGAGGAAGCCGCCCAGCGGCGGCCCGACGAACTGGTTGGCGACGGTGAGGGTCGCGGAGAGCTGCGCATTGGCGCGCGGCAACACCTCGCGCGGGACGATCGCCGGGAGGATCGTCGCCGCGGCGGTGTCGAAGAGAGTCTCGCCGGTGCTGAGCAGGAAGAAGACTGCGTAGAGGAGCGGCAGCGAGGCCTGGTCCAGCAGGGCCGCGACGCCGAGAACGCCGATCAGGACGGCGCGGCAGGCGGCGACGACGACCATCGCGCGGCGGCGGTCAAGGCGATCGGCGAGCGCCCCGCTCGCCAGCGCGAAGAGGAGCCAGGGGAGGCGTTGAACAAGCGCCAACCCGGCGATCAGCGCGGGATCGTCGGTCAAGGTGGCGGCCAACAGCGGCGCGGCGACGAGCGCCACGCCATCGCCGAGATTCGAGACGGCGCTCGACACCCAAAGCTTACGGAACTCGCCGACGAGGCGAGGCGACGGAGTTTGTGTCGGTTGCGCGATCATCGAAAACCCCGTCTGCCCGTATTTCTACTCGCCGCGAGGCGCGACGAAGAGACACGAAAACCACGCGCCGCGCGGCGCGTGGTCCGGGGGATGGGCGATCTCACGACAGCGCCGCGCGCCACGTCTCGCTAAGGCTTACCGCGTCGGATTCCATCGTCCCCACCCTCCCTTGTAGGAGAGGGTCGCCGCCGCAGCGGCGGGGAGAGGTTCTTCACTCACACAACCCTACAAGCAATCGCGAAACGAGCCACCGAGCATAACGCCAACCGGGGGAGGGCGCAGAGGGTAACGGAAACAAACCTTGGCAGGGTTGCCGCGCCGTATCGCCCCAGACCGCTCAGCTTACGCCAACAACCTCCGTACCTCCATCAAGTGTGGCGGCAGTCTAGAGTCACTTATGGACTTTGTGCGCGGTGGCGGTTAGCCTTGCGCTGCAGGAGGAGGCGAGGATGGACGCACCGCAGCGGAAGCCGTACCCGACCGACGTGAGCGATGAGGAGTGGCATTGCGTCCTCCCGTACC
>CADCWN010000057.1 GCA_902806415.1 uncultured Thermomicrobiales bacterium
CCGCAGCAGACTATCCGAACGTATGTGGTTGGACCCGAAATAGGCGACGGTAAACGCGCACGGGAACAAGACCATGATGCGGCGCAACGGGGTGGGTGGTAGGTCATCGCGCGGGGGCGTGACGAGGCCGTACTCCCTTATCAGCGACGACCCTACCGCGGCGCATCCGTGGGGACAGCTGACAGGGGCAGGCGGACGGTGACGGTCGTGCCCGCGCCGGGGATGCTGTCGAGGGCGATCGTCCCGCCATGCCGCTCTACCAGCTCGCGCGTGATGTACAGGCCGAGCCCGAGCCCCTGGATGGCCCGCTCCGGGGCCGCCCGAGCGAACGGCTCGAAGAGTTGGCTCTGTGCTTCCGACGCGATGCCGAGCCCATGATCGCGCACCGTCAGCATCGCCCAGTCGGCGTCGCGGCGGATCGTGCAGCGCACCTCGCCCCCCTCGGGGGAGTACTTGAGCGCGTTGGAGATCAGGTTCGTCAGGATCTGCTCCAGGCGGATAGGGTCCGCGCCGAGGTGGAGCGAGTCGCCCGCGTCGAGGGTCAGCGCGTGCGTTGCAGTGCGCTCCGGGGCCTCGGCGAAGTTCGCGAGCACCTCGCGGGCGAGCGCCACCAGGTCCACCGGCTCCGGGCGCAGCGCCAACCACCCCTCCTGGAGCTGCGACACGTCGAGGAGATCGCCGACGAGGGCCACCAGGTGATCGACTTGCCCGCCCAGGCGCGCGAACTGCGCTCGGGTGCGGTCACGGTCGAAGTCGGGGCGCCCCAGCTGGCGGTCGATGAGCTGCACGATGCCCCTGAGCGTGGTGAGCGGGGTGCGCAGCTCATGGGCGGCGACGGTGAGGAACCCCTCGCGCGCCCGCAGCGCCTCCCGCACCGCCTCGACGAGCCGGGCGTTGTCGATCGCCACCGCCGCCTGCCCGGCCAGCCCCACCGCCAGCCGCTCGTGCCGGGGGGCGAAGACGCCGGGCTCCGGGTGGCCGAAGAAGAGCCCGCCGAGCACCTCGCCGGAGCGCGAGGCGACCGGCACGGCGAGGTAGTTCCGGACCGGCAGGTGCCCGGGCGGCAGTCCGGCGTGGGGCGCATTGCGGCCGTAGCGGGGATCGGCGGTCACATCGGCGAGGCGGACGACGCCCTCCCCCCCGGAAGGTGGGGCCGAAGATGGCGGTGTTGCGCGGCACGGGGAAGTCGGCGAACGCCTCATGGGGGGCACCCTCGAGCGTGTAGAGGATATAGACCTCCCCGCGCGCGTCGCGCTCATTGTAGAAGAAGGCCCCGAAGGCCGCGCCGGTCAGCGTGGTCGCGGCGTCGGTGACGGTCTGGACCAGCGTGCGGAGGTCGAGCTCGGCCGCCACCAGCCGCCCGGTGCGGCTGAGGGTCTCCAGCGTCTCGACCTCCTCTCGGAGCGTCGCCTCCAGCTGCCTGCGCGCGGTGATGTCGCGGACGACGGAGAGCATCGCCATCCGGCGCTCGCCGCGCGTGAGGAAGCTGTAGCGGGACTCCACGAACCGCTCGCCGCCGTCGGCGCGCCGGACCGTCGACTCGAGTACGGCCGTGCACGCCGGTCCTCGGAACGCCGCCCGATACCCCGCCACGGCCTGATCGCGCTCGCCCTCCGGGAAGATCACGGCGAAGCTGCGGCCGATGACCTCCTCGGGGCCGTAGCCGTAGAGCTCGTAATAGGCGGGGTTGGCCAGCAGGACGACCCCGTCGGGATCGGAGACCGCCATCGCGTCCCCCGACGACTCCCACAACGCGCGGATCGCGTCGCGCATCGCCGCGTCCCCGACCGCATCCCATGCCGCGAGGAGCGCGTCGTCCGTCGCCCTGTCGTCGTTACTCACCGTCAACCCCGCAGCACGCCCAGGCCACCCGCACGCACGGCGCACACGCGGACACCGTGCCGCGCGCGAGTATAATGCCCGAGGCGGGCCTTGTCGCCACCCTGACGTGCCGAAGGGGTGAACCACCCCCTGAGAATCTCCCGGATCACTTCGCTGATCCAACTTTGAATAAACGCCGCTACCAGCGTCACTTGATGTTGACAGCGCCTGCTCGCCTCTGCTAATATGAACGCATGTTCTGTTGTGGACAGTGTACACATATTCATGCACGGCCCAATCCTGAAATAGCACCGGAGCGGTCGGTGCGACCCCAATGGTATCCGGGGCTGCAATACACCGAGGGGGTGCAGCCCCGATCGCTCCTCGCGGCATCGTCGAGGACAGACCGATGAAGACCCCGAAAGGATCGACATGAACGCGGGGAGCGAGACCCTGACGACGAACGATGCGCCCCGTGCCGGACGGCGGGAATGGCTCGGGCTCGGCGTGCTGGCGCTCGCTTGCCTGGTCTACGCGATGGACCTGACGGTGTTACATCTGGCAGTGCCGACCATCAGCGCCGAGTTGCGGCCCAGCAGCGCCCAATTGCTGTGGATCATCGATATCTACGGGTTCCTGGTCGCCGGGTCGCTGATCACGATGGGCACCCTCGGCGATCGGCTCGGCCGCCGCAAGCTCCTGCTCATCGGTGCCGCCGCCTTCAGCGTCATCTCGATCCTCGCCGCGCTCTCGACCAGCGCCGCGATGCTGATCGCGAGCCGCGCGCTCCTCGGGATCGCCGGGGCGACCGTGGCCCCCTCGACGCTCTCCCTGATCTTCACCATGTTCCGCGACCCCGGGCAGCGCGGGACCGCGATCGGGATCTGGATCGCCGCCTTCTCGACTGGGGGAGCGGTCGGCCCGGTGCTCGGCGGGGTGCTGCTGGAGCGCTTCTGGTGGGGTTCGGTCTTCCTGCTGGCGGTGCCGGTGATGGGCCTGCTGCTCGCGCTGGGGCCGCACCTGCTCCCGGAGTACCGCGACCCCGACGCGGGCCGGCTCGATCTGGTCAGCGCGGCCCTGTCGCTGGTCGCGGTGCTGGCGGTGGTTTTTGGCCTCAAGGCAATCGCGCAGGATGGACTCGGATGGCGCGCCGCTGCATTCATCCTGGGCGGGCTGACGATCGGCTTCGTGTTCGCGCGTCGGCAGCTGACACTGGCCGATCCGATGCTCGACCTACGGCTGTTCCGTATCCCCGCCTTCACCGTGGCGCTGGTCATCAATCTGATCAGCGTCTTCGTGGCGTTCGGGTACTTCCTCTTCGTCGCGCAGTATCTGCAACTGGTGCTCGGGTTGTCGCCCCTACACGCGGGTCTGTGGTCGGTGCCTTCGGCCGCCGGGTTCATCGTCGGGTCGCAACTCGCCCCGTGGATCGTGCGCCGGGTGCGTCCGGCCGTCGTGATCGGTGTCGGTCTCGCCCTGGCGGCCATCGGCCTCGGGGTGCTCACCCAGGTGGGGTCGTCCGGCGGCCTCGCGGCCCTCGTAACGGCCTCCTTAATCATCTCCCTCGGCCTCGCCCCGGTGCTGACACTGACGACCGATCTGATCGTCGGGTCCGCCACGCCCGCACGGGCCGGGGCGGCGGCGGGGATCTCGGAGACCTGCGCCGAGCTTGGTGGGGCGCTGGGCATCGCGATCCTGGGCAGCATCGGCGTCGGCGTCTACCGCCGCGCACTGGACGTGGGCCTGCCAGCGACGATCCCGCCAGGGATGGCCGCGATCGCGCGCGACACCCTGGGTGGTGCCGCCGATGTCGCCGGGCAGTTGCCCGCCGTGCCGGGCGCCGCGCTGCTCACGGTCGCGCGGGACGCATTCATCCGGGGGATGCACGTGACCGCCGCGCTCTCGGCCGTGGTGGCGCTCGTCGGCGTTATCCTCGCCGCTACCGCCCTCCGGCATTTGGGCCCGGGCGGCGCATCGCCCGACGTGGCGGGGGCCGCCCATCTTCCCGAGGAGGTGTCGGTCCCCGGCGCGTATTAAGGCACCAAAAAAAGGGGCGTTGGTGCTGGTTTCGCCCGCGTTGTCACGGCAGCGCGGGCGACGGCGGGCGTGACCGGCAGGGTGCTGAGGGCGGCGCGATGCTGCATTGCGGCATGCGCGGCCTGACGAAGGGCATCAACAAGGGGTTGCCGCCGTCAAGTATCGCCTGTCGCGACGGCGCGCCTTATCTGAACAGTACCCGCGCGGGCGACGAGATCGTATCTCGTCGCCCGCGCCTTGCTCAGATCGCCAGCAATCTCTTCGCCACACGAAAACTGCCATAAATCTACCATCATGGTCGGTGACCGAGTGCCAAACACGACCATAATCGGCATTCCAGCGGAGTTCATACACCATTCCCTCTCACCATCCCCCGCTGGGGGTGGTGAGCTTGGGAGAGTTGTGGTAGGTTAATCTCGTAGAATGATCTCGCGGCGTCGCGTTCGTGGGACTCTCTCCGGCGCGTAGAATGCCGGGAGGTTACCGGTTCTCGCCGCCGCAGTGGCCGGCGGTCGCCGCGGTTCCGCGCCGATGGGGATTCTCGTCGCGGAGGCGGTGGTTCGGTCGAGGTGTTGAGTTTGGGCGCATAGGGGAAGGTGCATGCCGATTCTCGTCGTCGGAGTCAATCATGAGAGCGCGCCACTCGCCCTGCGCGAGCGGTTGGCGATACCGCTCGCGGCGTTGCCGACCGCCCTGCGCCGCCTGCGCGATTCGCTGGGACACGGGTTCATTCTCTCGACCTGCAACCGCACCGAGCTGATCACCCTCAGCGACCACGACGAGCAATCTGCGGTCCGCTTCCTGGCCGAGCTCTGCGACGTGCCGCCGACAGAACTCGCCGCCCATCTGCGCGCCAGCGCCGACGCTGACGCGGTCGCGCGCCTCTTCCGGATCGTGGCTGGGTTGGACTCGCTGATCGTCGGCGAGGATCAGATCCTAGCGCAGTTCAAGGCGGCGCTCGACGCGGCGTCGACCGCGAATACGCTCGATGCCACGCTGCACCGCCTGGGCCAGGTCGCCCTCGCCAGCGGGAAGCGGGTCCGCACCGAGACCGCGATCGGGCAGGGCAGTCTGTCGGTCGTGTCGATGGCGCTGCGCGAGGCCGGCGAGCGGCTCGGCGGGCTGAGCGGTCGCACCCTCCTGATCGCCGGGGCGGGCGACACCGGCGAACTCGTCCTCAAGCATCTGAGCAAAGACGCGCGCTCCCGCCCAGCACAGATCGCGATCGTCAACCGCACCGACGAGCGTGCCGAGGCGCTGGCCCGGCGTTACGGCGCGACCGCGCTGCCCTGGGCAGTGCGCGGCGCGGCGCTGGTCGCCGCCGATCTCGTCGTCTCCTGCACCGCGTCGCCGGTGCCGATCTTCGATCTCCCGCTAGTCGCCGAGGCGCTGTCCGCACGGCCTGGCAACGCGCCGCTCTGCTACGACCTGGCCGTCCCGCGCGACTTCGACCCGATGATCCCCGCCGCTCTGGGCGTCGTCGTCCGCGATGTCGATGACCTGGCCGCTGGTGGCGCGGCGGCGCGACAGCAGCGCCTCGGCGCGGTAGCCGAGGCCGAGGCGCTCATCCGCGCCGAGGCCGACAGATTCCTGGCCTGGTGGCGCGGGCGGGCGGTCGCACCGGCGGTCAGCGCACTCCACGACCATGCGGGCGCGATCCGCGATGCCGAGGTCGCGCGCGCCCTCTCCCGGATGCCGGACCTCTCGGCGCGCGAGGAGGCGGTCGTGCGCGACCTCGCCGCCGCCATCGTCAACAAGCTGCTCCACCGACCTGTGACGACGCTGAAGACCGCCGATGCGGGTGCGGAGATGGCACGCGTCGTCGAGGACCTGTTCGGGCTGATCGCGACGCCCGCCGATCGCCTGCCCGCGCCACCACGCCGCGAGGAGCGGTTGGCCTTCGCCGATTGATTTTAAGGAGAGGATGATGCCGAACGCCGTCGAGCCGGGACTCTTCATGCGCGCCGCGCGGCGCGAACCGACCGAGCGGACGCCGATCTGGTTCATGCGCCAGGCCGGGCGAATCCTGCCGGAGTATCGGGCGCTGCGGGAGAAGTGGACCCTGATCGAGATCTGCCGCCAGCCCGAACTCTGCGCCGAGGTGACGTTGCAGCCGGTGCGGCGGATGCCGGTCGACGCGGCGGTGATGTTCGCGGACATCATGCTGCCGCTGATCGGGATCGGGATCGAGCTGGATCTCGTCGACAATGTCGGCCCGGTCATCTGCCACCCAATCCGCGATCGCGCCGGTGTCGAGGCGTTGCGCCCGATCGAGCCGGAGCAGGACATCCCGTTCGTGCTGGAGACAGCACGAATCCTCAAGCGCGAGTTGGCGGGCAAGACCGCCGTCCTCGGCTTCTCGGGCGCGCCGTTCACCCTGGCCTCCTACCTGATCGAGGGGAAGCCGACGCGCGACTTCGCGGTCGTCAAGGCGATGATGTACGGCGAGCCAGCCCTCTGGCACACGCTGATGGAGCGCCTGACCACGATCATGATCGACTACCTGCTGGCGAAGGTCGGGGCAGGGGTCGACGCGCTGCAACTCTTCGACTCCTGGGTCGGCGCGCTCTCCCCGCAGGACTACGAGGTCTATGTCCGCCCCTACAGCCAGCGGATCTTCGCGGCCCTCGCGCCGACCGGTCTGCCATTCATCCACTTCGGCACCAACACCGCGACCCTGCTCGACCAGATGAAGGATGACGGCGGCTCGACTATCGGCGTCGATTGGCGGATCCCGCTCGACCTCGCCTGGGAACGGATCGGCCACAATCGCGGGATTCAGGGCAACCTCGACCCGACCCTGCTCCTCGCGCCGCCAGAGGTCATGGAGGCGGGCGCGACTGATGTGCTGCGCCGCGCCGCCGGGCGACCCGGCCACATCTTCAACCTTGGCCACGGCCTGATGCCGCAGACGCCGCTCGACAATGTCATCCGCCTGGTCGATTTCGTCCACGAGCGGAGCGCGGTGTCGCTCGCCGGGGCGGCGCGATGACCGCCGTGACCGCGCGCGGCCTGATCACGATCGGGACGCGCGGCAGCAAGCTGGCGCTCGTGCAGACCGAACTGGTCCGCGCCGCCCTCCTGGCGCACCACCCCGGCCTCACTGTGGCGGTCGAGCGGATCACGACGCGCGGCGACATCATCCTCGATCGCTCGATCGCCAGCGCCGCTCTGGACGACAAGGGGTTGTTCGTGGCCGAGATCGAGGCGGCGCTGCGCGACGGGCGGATCGACCTGGCCGTCCACAGCGCCAAAGATCTCCCCTCGACCCTGCCGCCCGATATGACGATCGCCGCTTGGACGGAGCGCGCCGACCCGCGCGACGTACTGGTCTCGCGCGCCGGGAAGCTCGCCGAACTGCCACCGGGCGCGTGGGTCGGGACGAGCAGCCCGCGCCGCGCCTGCCAGCTTCGCGCCCGACGCCCGGACCTGACGATCCGCGACATTCGTGGCAATGTCGATACCCGCCTGCGGAAACTTGCTGAGGGCGACTACGACGCGATCGTCCTCGCCGCCGCCGGTCTCGATCGTCTCGGCCTGACGGATGTCGTCACCGAGTCATTCACACCGGAGTTCATGCTGCCGGCGGTCGGGCAGGGGGCGCTCGGGATCGAGACGCGCGCGGATGACCACGCCACGGCGCGACTGCTGGCACCGCTCGCCGACCGCGCCACGACGCTGGCGGTGCGGGCCGAGCGGGCGTTCTTGGCGGCGGTCGAGGGCGGTTGCTCGGCGGCGGTCGCGGCGCATGCGACGCTGCTCGATGGCGGCGGCATCGCTCTCGGCGGCCTGATCGGCGCGCTCGACGGGCGAATCGTGCGCGGCGAGCGATCTGGCGGCGTCAACGCCGCCGAGCGGTTGGGCGCAACCCTCGCGGCCGAACTTCTGGCCGCTGGCGGCGGCGTTCTCTTGCGCCCGGCAGAGGAGCCGTCCGGTGCCTGACCATTCCCACCCGTTGCGCGGTCGCCGGATCGTCGTCACCCGCGCGGGCGAGGCGGGCAGGCGCTTCGCCGCTCGCCTGCGAGAACTCGGCGCAGAACCAATTATCTGCCCGGCAATCGCGATCGTCCCACCCGACGATTTCGCCCCCCTAGATGCCGCGCTCGCCGCGCTCGATCGCTTCAACTGGCTCACCTTCACCAGCGCGAATGCCGTCGTGGCGGTCCTCGATCGGCTGCCGATCGCGCGCGGCGGTGCCGCACGGCCGTCAGCCCTCCGCGTCGGCGTGGTCGGCCCGGCGACGGCCGATGCCCTCGCGGCGGCGGGCTGGCAGGCTGATGCGATCCCTCCTGTCCACACCGCAGAGGCACTGGTCGCCGCGCTCGGCGCAGTCGCCAGTTCCCGTATCCTCTTCCCCGCATCCGAGATCGCCCGCCCGACCCTCGCCGAGGGGTTGCGGGCGCGCGGCGCTCACGTCACCGTCGTCACCGCCTACCGCACGATCGCCGCGCCCCTCGCAGTGCAAGGAGCACTCCTGGCTCAACTCCGCGACGGTGCTATCGACGCCATCACCTTCACCAGCCCTTCGACGGTTCAGGGCTCCGCGCCACTCCTAGCGGCCATCCGACAAAGCCACCGCGCCCCGGCGATCGGTTGTGTCGGCCCGATCACCGCCGCCGCAGCGCGCGAGGCGGGACTGACCGTAAGCGCCGTCGCTACCGACCACAGCGAAGCAGGTCTACTCGCCACACTACTCGATCATTTCAACGCTATCCCGATCGCCGGTATGGAGTTTGACCCGTTAGTTCAGTAGTCCTAACCCGCGAAGGCGGGTTTTGTGGCCGCGCCCCCAGCCGGGGGTTTCAACCCCACGGATCTCCCACGCCCGATCACCCGGAGGAGCCCACCAATGCTCGATCTGCCAACCACGACCACACCGCGCTATACCGGCCCGCGCCCGCGCCGCCTGCGCCACAACCCCACGCTGCGCCGAATGGTGCGCGAGACCGAACTGCGCGCCAGCGACTTCGTCCACCCGCTCTTCATCACCTTCGAGCCGGGAGTCGAGCGACCGATCGGCGCGATCCCCGGCCACGCCCAGCTTTCGGTCGATCGCCTCGATGCCGTCGCCGACGAACTGATCGCTCTCGGCATCCCGTCCGTCTTGCTCTTCGGCCTCCCGGCGACGAAAGATGCGCGGGGTAGCGCCGGGTGGGACCCGGCGGGGCCGGTGCCGCGCGCCATCGCCACGCTCAAAGCTCGCCACCCCGAGCTAGTCGTCATCGCCGACGTTTGCCTCTGCGAGTACACCGATCACGGCCATTGCGGCGTCCTCGATAGCGCGACCGGCGCGGTCCTCAACGATGAGACGCTGCCCCTGCTCGCGCGGGCGGCGGTCGCCTACGCCGACGCGGGGGCGGATATCGTCGCCCCGAGCGCGATGATGGACGGCCAGGTCGCCGCGATCCGCGCCGCGCTCGACGAGGCGGGACACGGTGAGGTCGTCATCCTCGCCTACGCCGCCAAGTTCGCCTCGGCCTTCTACGGGCCGTTCCGCGAGGCGGCCGGCTCGACGCCCTCGTTCGGCGACCGTCGCGCCTACCAGATGGATCCGGGCAACGGTCGCGAGGCACTGCGCGAGGTCGCGCTCGACGCCGCCGAGGGCGCGGATATGCTGATGGTCAAGCCGGCGGGGGCGTACCTCGACATCGTCCGTCAGGTGCGCGACCGCTTCGATCTGCCGCTGGTCGCCTATCAGGTCAGCGGCGAGTACGCGATGCTGCAAGCCGCCGCCGAGCGCGGCTGGATTGACGAGCGCCGCGCCACCCTGGAGAGCCTAACCGCCATCCGCCGCGCCGGGGCCGATCTGATCATCACCTACGCAGCCCGCCAGGCGGCGCGCTGGCTCACTGAAGGCGAGTAAATAGTCGTCAGTCGTCAGTTGTCAGTCGTCAGGGACTGGTCTCAGTAGTCGGTAGTCGATACAAGGAGAGATAAGACGATGACCATTACTACAGCCCGCGATGCGCGCTCGGCGGCGCTCCTCGCCGCCGCTCGCCGGGTGATCCCCGGCGGCGTGAACAGCCCTGTGCGCGCTTTCCGCGCCGTCGGCGGCACGCCACGCTTCATCGTACGCGGCGAGGGTCCCCACCTCTTCGACGCCGATGGGCAGCGTTTCATCGATTATGTCTTATCATGGGGGCCGCTGATTCTCGGCCACGCGCACCCCGCCGTCGTCGCGGCGCTGCGCGCCCAGGCCGGACTCGGCACCTCGTTCGGCGCGCCGACCGAGGCGGAGACGGAATTGGCCGAACTGATCGTCGCCGCCCTGCCGTCGGTCGAGATGGTCCGCTTCGTCTCGTCGGGCACCGAGGCGACGATGAGCGCGCTGCGCCTCGCCCGCGCCGCCACCGGTCGGGCCAAAATCGTCAAGTTCGCCGGGTGCTATCACGGCCACGCCGACGCCCTGCTCGTCCAGGCGGGCTCCGGCGTCGCGACCCTCGGTCTGCCCGACTCCCCCGGCGTCACCCCCGGCGCGACCGCCGATACCGTGACCGCCCCGTTCAACGACCTCGCGGCGGTGGAAGCGCTCTTCGCCGCGAACCCCGATAGCATCGCGGCGATCATCGTCGAGCCGGTCGCCGGCAATATGGGGCTTGTGCCGCCCCGTCCCGACTATTTGCCGGGCTTGCGCGATCTCGCCACGAAGCACGGCGCGCTGCTGATCTTCGACGAGGTGATGACCGGCTTCCGCGTGGCGCACGGCGGCGCGCAGGCCCTCTACGGCGTCACACCCGACCTGACTTGTCTGGGCAAGGTGATCGGGGGCGGGCTGCCGGTCGCGGCCTACGGCGGGCGGCGCGATCTGATGGAGTGGGTCGCGCCATCCGGGCCGATGTATCAGGCCGGCACCCTCTCCGGCAACCCGCTGGCGATGGCCGCCGGGATCGCCACGCTGCGCGAGCTCGCCCGACCGGGCGTCTATGACGGACTCGGCGCGACGGCGACCGCCCTGACCGAAGCGATCCGATCGGCGGCGGCGAACGTCGGTGTGCCGGTGCAAACGGCGGCGGTCGGCAGCATGTGGGGCTGCTTCTTCAGCGATCAGCCGGTCCACGACTACGAATCGGCCAAGCACGCCGACACCGCGCGCTACGGGCGCTTCTTCCACGCGATGCTCGACGCCGGTGTCTACCTGGCACCATCGCAATTCGAGACGGCATTCGTCTCGACCGCCCATGACCAGGCCACGCTCGATGCGACGCGCGAAGCGATCACGAGCGCATTCGCGGTGGCCGGATAGGGGTCCGGCCACCGGTATTGTGGGGGCCGGGCCGGATACCAACCCATTTACGTCGCGCATCGCTCCTGCGGGGGAGCGTTCACCCTCTCGCAGTGCGCGCACCCTCCAGGATAGCGCGAATCTCGTCGAGCCGCATCGCGACGGCCTCCTCCCCGGCAGTGGTCGCGTCGCGCATCCGCCCGAAATCGAGCGGCCCGATCTGCACGAGGTGCGGGGTAAGGACTACCGTGGGGATGGTGGATTCCGTGGCGATGGAGGGCCAGGGGAGTTGCGGCGCACGTTCGCGGAAAAAATCGATATAGGGACGGCCCCAGCCGCGAATCGCGCCGCCCGCCGTGCGCGCTAGCCCGACGGTGAAGCTGTTGAGCGCCGGGAGATGCCGACTGACCAGCGAGCCGATGACCAGATCGACCTCCCCGGTGTTCGCCTGTGCCAGCGGCAGCACGCAACTGAGGGAGCCGTCGGCCAGCAAGCGGTCTTGCCAGGGGACGGGACGATGCAGGAATGGCATCGCCGACGAGGCGAATGCGGCCAGCGCGACCGACCCCTCATCGAGGGTGGCAGCGGCGCGCGCGCGGAGATCGGTCGCGACGATCCGCAACGGCACGGCACAGTCCGCGAACGACGCCCCTTCGAGGAAATCATCGAGGAACGCGGTGAGCCGCGTCGGGTCCATGATCGGCAGGATGCGGCGGGAGTAGTCGCGCGCCCGGAAGTCGAGCACCCGACGTTCGAGTTCCACGACATCGCCCCGCACCGCGTATCCGGCGGCGATGATGCCGCCCATGCTGCTGCCCGCGACGTTGACGATCGAGAACCCGGCCTCCCGCAGCGCCTTGATCACGCCGACATGGGCGAATCCCCGCGCGCCACCGGAGCTAAGGGCCAGGCCGATCCGTGGCGCGGCGGGCACGGCGGCGCGCACAGAAGCGCGGGAGTCTTGATCTCCCGCGCCGCCATCGCTGCCGCCCCGCTCATCGTCCCTGGGGCTCGACGAACCCCAAGCCCCGGCCATCACCGCGCCTCCAGCCCCGCGCCCCTATTCGAGCGCGGCGACTTCCAACTCCTCGACCACCTCGCGCACCGTCGGGACACGCCCGGCGACCTCCTCGGCCGACTCGGCGTCGTCGAGGGTCTGGACCCGCCCGCGCAGATGGACGACGCCGTTCCGCACGATCACATCGATCACCAGATCGATCGTCGCCGCGTCGCTCCCCAGAGCCTCGACCACCTGCTGGCGAATATCCTCGTCACCCGCTGGCGCGTCGCCGAACGCGGTCGTCGCGAGGGTGTCGGGGAACTCATCGCTCGACGTCTGGCCGAAGCCGGTGACGATCGCCAACTCCTGCGCATCGTTCGAGGGCCGCACGACCGGATCGGTCGGGGGCATGTAGGGGATCCCCTCTTCGGCGGCGATCATCGAGTTCGTCGTCATGTCGCCGCCGATCTCCGCAATCGGGTCGTTGAAGTCGGGTTCGCCCGGCTCGCGCATCGGGTCGGGGTTGAGCGTCCGCTCACTGTCGAGCATCTGGTAGCTGATGTCGGCGTAGACGGAGCTATCGAGCGCCCCCGCCTCGCCCGGCATCCCCACCTCCTCGATGTCGAGATCGTTCTGCACGCGCGCGATCCCCGCCACCCCCGCGGCAAGATCGCTCGCCGCGTCGCGTTGCGCCGCCGAATCGACGATCCCATCGAGGTACGCGATCCCACCGCCGACTCGCACTGCGGCGTAAATCCCCGCCTCGTCTTGCAGGCGCCGATCGACCGTCACCGCGAGGCGGCGATCCTCCGGGCTCATCTCTTCCGGCTCCGGGCCGCGATTCCCTGTCATGGCGTCCTCCCCGCTTGCGGGCGAACGGCGGGCGCGGCCTTGCGCCCCATATGTACCATCTCGCCGCGCTCCCTCGTCGCAGGGAGCGTGCCATCCTGGTGACGGGCGCGGCGAGCGGGGGCGCTAGTCGTTCGGCAGCTGCGCGGCGGTGATCGCGCCGCTCTTCAGCAACTGCTCGGTAATCTGGCGATTATTATCGAGCAGAACCTGCAAGACCGTCTCCTCGAAGGCGGCGAACTCATCGGCGAGTCGCGCGGGATCGACGTTGACGCTCGTCAACTGCCGCCGCTCGCGCCGCTTCTCGCGCTCGTCGCGAAAGAGGCTCTTCAATTCCCTACCGGTGAAACCCAGAGGTCGGGGACCGCCGCTCATCGTCTCTCTCCGTCCACAATTCTTTGTTGCCATGCGCCAGCTTCGCGGCATCGCGATGCCGATCCGCGCGCCCGCCCCACCGATCGCCTCGCGACCAATCATGAGGGGAATTTATAGCACATTCATCGCCCAGCGGTCAGGGAATCAGCCCACAATGCCAACTTTCGCACGTCAGTACCGCGTGGAGGATCCCACGCGACCTGATAACGCAACCAGCGGCGGCGATCACACAGGACGATTGCAGCTAATCCCCGCACGCCTGTAACGGGGCGCATCCTGTTTTCTGCTCCGGCCCGCACCTGAAGTGGTTGAATCGCTCCGCTATACTCTCTACGCGACGAGCTACCTCACTCATGGGATATGTCGTAATCTGGAGACTGTCGGGCCGATGCCCCATACCGTCGTCATCTATACACGCCCTGGTTGAAACCCCTGCGCGGGGGTGAAAGCGTTGCTTTCCGATTGGGGTATCCCCTTCACCGAGAGGGACATCACGCGCGACCCGGCGGCGGTCGAGGAGATGCTGCGCTTTCGCGGCGTCGCCCCGCTCACCGTTGTCGATGGCGTCCCGGTCAGCGATCTCGATGCGGCGGCGCTCGAAGCGCTGCTGGGCGAGGAATGACGCGCCCGTATTGGTGGATTCTGCTGAATCCACGGCGGAATATCGGCGTCTTCGGGAGGTGAGATGGACACCGACACGCTCCGCGAGAGGATCGAGGTAGCCCAGGGCCAGCGCCCCGCCGAGCTCGTCCTCCGCGGCGGGCGGGTCGTCAACGTCTTCAGCGGCGAGATTGAGGAGGTCGCGGTCGCGATCGTCGGCGGGCGGATCGCGGGGCTCTCGCCCGATGCGGGGCGCTACGAAGGGGCGCGCGAGACGATCGATCTGGACGGGCGCTTCCTCGCCCCGTCGTTCATCGACGCCCACATCCACCTGGAGAGCACCCAACTCTGGGTCGGCGAATTCGCGCGCGTCGCCGTGCCACACGGCACCGGCGCGGTCGTCGCCGACCCGCACGAGATCGCCAACGTCCTCGGCCTCGACGGCGTGCGAACGCTGATCGATGGAACGCGCGGTCTCCCGCTCAACGCCTTCTTCGTCGTCCCCTCCTGCGTCCCGGCCTCCCCGCGCGAGACGAGCGGCGCGACACTTGACGCCACCGCCATCGCCCCGGCGCTCGACTGGGAAGGGGTCGTCGGTCTCGGCGAGATGATGAATTTCCCCGGCGTCCTCACCGCCGAGCCCAACGTGCTGGCGAAGATCGCCGCCGCAAGAGCGCGCCGCCTGCCGATCGATGGCCACGCGCCGGGGGTCGGCGGCGCGGGGCTCGACGCCTATATCGCCGCCGGGATGGGCGCGGACCACGAATCGACGACCCTGGGAGAAGCCCGCGCGAAACTGCGGCGCGGACTGACAATCATGATCCGCGAGGGGTCCACCGCCAGGAACCTCGCGACGTTGCTACCCCTCGTCACCGCCGAGACCGAGCGGTCCTGTACCTTCGTCTCCGATGACCGCGAAGCGGCCACCCTGCTGCACGACGGCCACCTCGACGCGATCCTGCGCCAGGCGGTCGCGCGCGGCCTCGACCCGCTCCGTGCCCTGCGCCTGGTGACGATCAACCCGGCGCGCTTCTGGCGACTCGACGGCTTCGGCGCGGTCGCACCCGGCTACTTCGCCGACCTCGTTGTCCTCGACGATCTCCGCGACTTCCGCGTCGCCAGCGTCTTCCATCGCGGGCTGGCCGTCGCGCGCGACGGCCAGCCGCTTTTCACGCCGGGTGCCGCGCCACCGGCGTCCCTGCGCGGCACCGTGCGCGTGGCCCCGCTCGCGCCCGACGCCCTGCGGCTACCCGATCCACACGGCGCGATGACGATCATCGGCGCGATCCCCGGACAGATCGTCACGGAGCGGATCGTCGAGCACCCGACCGTGCGCGGGAGCGAGGTCGTGGCGGACACCGCGCGCGACCTGCTGAAGATCGTCGTCGTCGAGCGTCACCGTGCGACCGGCAACGTCGGCGTCGGCCTGGTGCGCGGCTTCGGCCTCGCGCGCGGCGCGATCGCCTCCTCGGTCGGCCACGACGCGCACAATATCACCGCCATCGGCGCGAACGACGCCGACATCCGCACCGCGATCGACGCGATCATCGCGCTCGATGGCGGGATCGTGGCGGTCGCCGACGGCGCGACGCTCGCCGCCCTGCCCTTGCCGCTCGCCGGGCTGCTCTCCGATCGCCCGGTCGCCGAGGTCGCCGCGCGGCATCACGCGCTCGAAGAGGCGGCGCGGGCGCTCGGCTGCACCGCGCCCGCGCCATTCGCGCTCCTCTCGTTCATGCCCCTCTCGGTCATCCCCGCCGTGCGGGTGACCGATCAGGGGCTCGTGGAATTGTGAACGCGGAACGCGGAACGCGGAATCTGGCTTGGAGGCGAGCGAGATGCTGTGCCTTACTACTTTGGAGAGGATATGTCTCGGATACTCGGCGTTAACCCCGACGAAGCGGAGGGGCCAATCAGGGCGACCCTCGCGGCGCAGGCCAAGCGATGGGGCGGTCCGCTCCTCAACTACCTTGGCCCACAATTACTTCTGAATCCTTCTCGAGTAAGGGGATTGACGCAGTAAACTCATAGCGCGGCGTCCGCGTGCGTGGCCAAACAAGTGCGCGGAAACCGAGCGCAGACAACATGTCGCGACGGTCTTGATAGGTCATCTCGTCAATGTTTACCGCAACACGATCGCACCATCCTTCTAATAGATCGAGGCCGGCTTGTGTTGTCTCCCAGTCCTCGTGTAGCGCTCGCTGGCCTGTCTTCTCAGCTTCGAGTCTACGCTTCCGTTCGGCAAGCGCCTGCAATTGCGCCACAAGCGGCACGCGCGCGTCCTCATCATCGAGCATCACCATCGCCGCCGAAATGTTCCCTTGTTGCTTGGTCGCAGTTGCAATGGCCCGATCGATCGCCGCCGTATCATCCGTGGTCGGATCGGACAGGCGATGTTTCGTGACGGCAGCGCGGATCGTCTCAGGGTCTAACAGGATCGCGCGCACCTTCGCCCAGGCCGCCGCGTCGAGCTCTTCCGCGCTGATACGAAAACGTCCGGTCGGGTGTTCCTCTGTCCGCACGGACACAACATTATAGGAGGGGTAATCCCCGTTCACGAATGAAGCTGCGAGGGAACGCCCACAGCAGCCACAGCGGGCGAAGCCACCGCGCAGGAGGAAGCGCTCGGGCTCGCGCGCATTACGCGCTGCTTCCGCCTTATTGCGCGTAAGGCGTGCTTGGACGGTATCGAAGATAGCAACGTCAACCAGTGGCGGACAGACACCATCAGGTAGCCGTATCTGTTCCTCATCGGGTCGCTCGGATTGGGTCGACTTCCCGTTCTGGCGCACGGTCACCCAACGGTGTGCGCGACAGTCGCCGATATAGTCACGGCGGTGCAAGATGCGGCGGATCGTGGTTGGAGCCCAGTACACGCCGCCTTCGGGTGCGGGGATGCCATCGCGGGAGAGGCCCCGTAGGGTGTCAATATTCGCGATCGGGTGGGGTGTAGGGTGTGAAAAGCCCGCCCGCAAGATTTGGGCCGGATCGGTTCCTGTTCGGACAGTGTGTAAAGTAGGCACCGACCGAGGTGACGTCTCTTCCACCCTCTGTAAGGCATCGCGGGCGGGCTTTTCACACCCTTGAGTTGGCCGTTTAGCACATCCACGATAATTTTCTGGCAGCCTGGACGGCGGAGTGCCAGAATTCTGCCCCGGATAAACTAACGGGCCAGGACAACGAACCAGAACACCGGCCTCCTCCTCCGCGATCCTCACTAGGCGGCCGCGCGGTGAGCCGCGCCAAGGGTGATCATAGCCGACCGAGGGGAGGGCCAGGGCGGGCGCGTGAAGCTGCGGCGCGACTGGCGCTTCGTGCGGCTACGACGGTGCCGGATGAGGTTCTCACACCCAACAGCCTGATCGGCATCGTCCCACCCGTCCCATCCCGTCCCACCTGTCCCATGCCGCGCGGGAAGGTGGCACCCGCCGCGTACCCTTCGGCGGGGTGGTGCTGGGGCATCGCGGCTGATGTCACCGACCGGCTC
>CADCWN010000058.1 GCA_902806415.1 uncultured Thermomicrobiales bacterium
GACCAGCCGCTGATCGCGCGCGTGCCCACCGGCGGCGGCGTGAACGTCGGCGCGTGGGCGGTGGGGGCGATCGCGCTCGTCATCGCCGTGATCTACGCGGCCGGGCTCTTCCGCTAGGTCGGCGCTCGCGTCGCATCGCCTGCCCGCCCGCGCGCCCGCTGCCCGCGTGGCACTGTCTCGAACACGGACAGCGCGGCGGCCGGGCTCGCTACAACCGTGGCAGCGTCACCCCGTGCTGCCCCTGATACTTGCCGGCCTTGTCCTTGTACGAGACCTCCGGCGGCTCGGCGCCCTTGAAGAACAGCACCTGCGCGATCCCCTCGTTCGCGTAGATCTTCGCCGGGAGCGGCGTGGTGTTCGAGATCTCGAGCGTCACGTAGCCCTCCCACTCCGGCTCGAAGGGCGTGACGTTCGTGATGATCCCGCACCGCGCGTAGGTCGACTTCCCGACGGTGATCGTGACCACGTCGCGCGGGATGCGGAAGTACTCCACCGAGCGCGCGAGCGCGAACGAGTTGGGCGGCACGATGCACACGTCGCCCTCGAACTCGACGAACGACTTCGGGTCGAAGCTCTTGGGGTCGACGATCGAGTTGAGCACGTTCGTGAAGATCCGGAACTCGGTCGCCACGCGCATGTCGTAACCGTACGAGCTCACGCCGTACGAGATGACGCCGGCGCGGACCTGCCGCCCCTCGAACGGCTCGATCATGCCGTGCTCGTGCGCCATCTGCGTGATCCAGCGGTCGTTCTGAATGGACATGCGCGGGCCGGGGAGAGCGTGGGTGCGGGCGCGGCCGGCGCCGCGCGGAGCGGGCCCGGCCGCGGCGAAGCGGACGGCGCGGGAACCCGAGCGGAACGGTCCCGTTTGCGCGCGGCAAGTTACGCTCGCACCGTGAGTTGCGCCATCGTGCGGCGGCGTTGAAATCGCGTGGTGCACCGCGTAAGTTCAGCGAGTTTCGGGCTAGTGAAATTATTCACGAAGTGCGGGGGTCACGATGCGCGCGTACGTGCCGGTGCTGCTGCTGCTGGGGTTCGTCATCGCCAACGCGGTGCTCATCATCGGGATCTCGCACCTCACGATGCGGGCGCGCCCGACGCCGGTGAAGTCGAGCGCCTACGAGTCCGGCATCCCGGCGCTCGGCGACGCGCGCGAGCGGTTCTCCGTGAAGTTCTACATGGTCGCGATGCTCTTCATCATCTTCGACATCGAGACCGTGTTCATGATCCCGTGGGGCGTGTACTACCGGCAGCTCTCGTGCGCCGTGCCGCTCCTCGCGAGCGGGGTGTGCCCGCCCGGCAACATCTCATTCTTCGGGCTCGGCGAGATGCTGATCTTCATGGCTGCCCTGCTCGTGGGACTCATCTACGTGTGGAAGAAGGGGGCACTCCAGTGGGACTGATCACGCGCCCGGATTCGACCAGCGTCACGACCTACGACCCGCAGTCGCAGGACGGGTGGGTGACCACCCGCCTCGACTTCCTCGTCAACTGGGGCCGCGCGAACTCGCTCTGGCCGATGCCGTTCGGCACGGCGTGCTGCGCGATCGAGTTCATGGCGTCCGCGGC
>CADCWN010000059.1 GCA_902806415.1 uncultured Thermomicrobiales bacterium
AGGGTGCCGTTGGCGACGAGTTTGTCGAGCGCCTTGCGGAGGGTGAGGGTCGCCTGGCGCGGGTTCTTGTTGGTGATGTTGGCCTTCTCCAGCGCCGTCTGCCGGGTGACGGTGAGGGTGTGGCTCTTCATCCGGGTCTGCCGATAGCGGAAGAGGAGATACGAGCGCAAGAGTTCATGGGTGGCGGAGTGGCTGGCCTTGGACAGTTTCTTCGGCTCGACGAGGCGCGGCATCAGGACGTACTGGTTGCCGAGCCGACCGTCCGGACGGCGCACCCCCTCGTAGAAGTTGAGGCGGACCTGCATCGCCTTCGGCAGGCCGCGCTGGAAGAGTTCTTCGGTCGAGAGGCCGCTGCTCTCGCCGTCGTCGAAGGTCGCGCCGATCAGCGAGAGGACCGTCTTGCGCATCGCCTTGCGGACCTTGACGCCACCCTCCCAGGTCGTGTACTCGCCGACGATCTCGAGGCCATGCGCGGTGTTGAGGACGTTGCGCAACGTCTCGCGGTTGCGCGAGTAGTGGACGCCGCGCTTGTCGCGCGTCAGGCCGAGGCGGTCGAGGATGTCGTTCGTCTCGACGGTGATCAGCGGATTGCGCCAGTACGGCGGGTCGTTGGCGATCTCGTAGAGGAGGTGGACGACCCGCGCGCCGTAGGCCCCCAGGAAGGGGCGGATGAGGTCGATGATATTGTCGATCGTCTGCTGGGGTAGCTCGCTCGGCAGCTTCATCTGGAGGGCAACGGTCCGCTTCTGCGCGGTGACAACGCCGACCTGGAAATCCCAGGCGGCGGGCGGCGAGTGGATCTCGGTCGCCTTGGCGGCGTAGACCTTGTCCACCGCCACCAGGGTTTCGTTGCCGATCATCGCCTGCTCGTTGGCGGGGATTACCGACTCGCCGACGGCGAGCAGGCCGCCTTTCAGCTTGGCGTGGGTGACGCGGACCAATTGCCCCAACTCCTTCGAGAGGGGTGGGGCGATCGTGGTGAAGGCGAGGACGAGGGCCATGAACGCCTGCGGAGCGTCGCGGGCGATCGCGCCGGCCTGGCCGAGGATCGGGGTGCGGCTGCGCTCGAACCAATCGACGATCGGGAAGAGGGCCGAGCGGCGGAGGGCGGCGGCGTCGGGCCAGTGGCCGTCCGGGCCGAGGACGATCGCGATCAGGCTGCGGAGGGTGCCAACGATCAGCTCGTCCACCTCCTCGTTGTCGAGGCCGCCGGGGCCGAGATCGCGCAACACCGCCGCGACGTGCCCGGTCTCCAGCCAGGAGCCGGGCGGGTCGGTCGCGCCTGTCGGTTCCGTCGCGCCCTCGCCGCCGAGCGAGAGGGACGGCAGGAGGATCGTGCGCCCGACCTCGGCGGCGAAGACGAGATCGGCGTACCAGCAGAGGGTGGGAGTGTCCCAATCGCGCTCGCGGCCCAGGTTGAGGAGGATACGCGAGAGATCGAGGGCGGCGCGCGGGTAGATCTGACGCCCCTTGCGGCGCAGGCAGGCAACTAACCCGGCCTCGCGCAGGGCGGTCAGGTCGCCGGAGGAGATGCTTAGCGCCTCGCAGGCTCCCGCGAAGGTCAGCCCCTCCCCGCCGCCGTTATCGACGAGGGTGATCTCGGGGGCGGGAGCGTTCCGACGCAGCATGAGGGCTCCTCTCTGTGCGTGCGACGCCCGCCCCGGCGATGCTAGCGAGTGGGGCGAACGGAAATTGCGTACGTACTAGTTTACGCGGCGTGACGAGGGGCGTCAAGACGACAGATGAGAGGGACGATTCACCGCAGAGGTGCAGAGGGCCGCAGAGACATGGAAAAAGGAGGTGTGCGGTAACATCCTTCATGATATTTCGTTCTCTGCGGTCCTCTGCGCCTCTGCGCTGAGAGGGATCGGGCGCTATCCCGCGAAGGTGATCCGCTCGTAGATGTCGCGCAGGGCGAGGGTGATGCCGCCGCCGATGGCGAGATCGAGCGTGGCGTCGAGGTCGTGGGCGTCGCCGATGAATCAGCACCCGTCGGGGTCGCGGCGGTAGAGGGCGAGGCGTGGCTCGTTCTGGGTGATCAGGAGGTATTCGTGCAAGGAGGGGAGGCTGCGGTAGGGGGCGAATTTTTGTCCTTGATCGTGGGCGGCAGTGGACGGCGAGAGGACTTCGATGATCAGCGTGGGATTGAGCAGGGTGTCCACGGCGGCATCCTGGAATTGCGGCTCGCCGCAGACGATCACAATGTCGGGGTAGGTGTAGACGCTGTGCGAAGGAATCCAGACGCGCATATCGTTCGTAACCGGCTGGCAAGCACTTCTCCGCAGTCGCGTGGCAATCTCGCGATAGGCATCGCCCGGAATCAAGTTGTGATCCCAACTCGCACCAGCCATCGCGACGATCTCGCCCCCGTAGTATTCGCTCTTCGTCGCGGCGCGGCGTTCGAGCGCCAGGTACTCTTCGGGGGTGAGGAACGGTTCGGGCTGGCTTGCCATCGTTACCTCCTCGCGGTCACGACCTTCGGTTCCATTGTAACAGGGCGTTCGGTTACGGTCGCCCCCGTGGTACATATCGTGCGTCTCGGGGGAAAACCGGACGCCGATTAAAACGACCCTGCGCGGGCGTGGTTTGGACGAGCGACACAGGAGTGCAGGCCAATGAGTGTTTCCCCCCAGCGCGACGAACGGGCGCGTACCGAGCCTGCCGCGACGCTGAATCATGGCACGGTGCCGCCACTCCCCGTGCCGGGTACGGCGGGAGGTGGGGAGCACGCACCCGGTCAGGCGACCGCCGCGATACCGGTGGTGCCGGTCGAGACGGAGGAGCACCCTCGCCGTGGCCTGACGCCGGTGACATTCCTGCTGACGCTCTTCCTGGCCTATTTTCTGTACAAGGTGCAGATCGTGGTCATCACCCTGATCGTCGGTATTCTCCTGGCAACCGCAATCAGTGGCCCGACCGAATTGCTGACAAAGCGCTTCCATATGCCGCGCGGTCTATCGATCCTGCTCGTCTATATCGCGATCCTCGCCGGTCTGGGCGCGTTCTTCTATCTCATTATCCCGCCGGTGATCACCGAGGGGACGCGCTTCGTACGAGAAGTGCCGACATTGATTGAAGATTGGCGCGGCCAGTTGCTGGCGAGTAATAACGGACTAATCCGCAACGCGGCGACGCGCGCCTTCGAGGTGATCGATAGGGCGCAGGGCGGCGGGGTGCCGGTCCCGACCAATCTGGCCGTCGGGATCGTATCCGGGATCGGCGGCGGGCTGGTGACCCTGTTCACGCTATTCCTGATCGCTTTCTATTGGATCACCGAGAAGGCGCTGATCAAGCGCGCGGTGAGCAGCCTCTTTGCGCCGGGCCAACGCTCGCGCGTCCTCCACCTCTGGACCGAGGTGGAGGCGAAGATGGGCGCGTGGATCCGGGGGCAGTTGCTGCTGATGGCGGTTGTCGGGGGGCTGGCGACGGTCACGTACGGGATCATCGGGCTGCCATTCTGGTTGATCCTGGGGGTGATCGCCGGGTTGACCGAGGCGATCCCCAATGTGGGGCCGATCCTGGGGGCGATCCCCGCCGTGCTGATCGCGCTGTCGGTCGATTGGAAGCTGGCGCTGGGCGTGATCGCGTTCGTGTCGGTCCTGCAACTGTTGGAGAATGCGGTACTGGTGCCGCGGATCATGAAGGGCGCGGTGGGGTTGTCGCCGCTGACGGTGATCCTGGCGATCCTGGCCGGGAGCGAATTTCGCGGGGTCGCGGGGGCGCTGCTGGCGGTACCGATCGCGGGAGCGATCTCGGTGATTCTCAATGATATGCTGCGCGAGAAGCGCGAGCGCGAGCAAGAGCAGGCGACTCGCCCGAGCGACTGGTTCCGCCAGGCATGGCGCTGGCGGCGTGCGGAAACCGAGGCGCAACAGAGCGCGCAACGCTGACGCGAGAGTATTGGTCGGCGGAGACAACGCAGTCCCGACCGTCCGACGAGTTCTCAGGGCTGATTGACAACGCGGAGGCCCGGCGCATAGTAACGCGCCGGGCCTCCTCGTGTGTCGCGGTGGAACTCTACGCGCTGCGGTGACGGCGCAACACGACCAGCGCGGCCGAGCCACCGATGAGCACAACCCCGAGCACCGCCAGTTGCTGCCACTGCGCCAGGGCCGGGTCGGCCATGCCGCCGCCGCCCGTGCGCGGCGTGCTAGTCGGCGCGACGGCCTGGACCACGAGTGAGCCGATCTGTCCGGTGTGGATCGTACACTGGTAGGCGAATGTACCGGCGGTCGTCACGGTATACGAAAAGGTTTGGCCGTTCATCATGCGGCGCGGCGATACGAACGAGCCGTTATCGGCGGTAACATCGTGCGGGCGCTGGCCCTTGTGTGTCCAGACGATCGTATCCCCGACATTGGCGTTCATCGTGACTGGGGCGAAGAAGTTGTCGCCGATCTCGATGTTGATCGTGGCGGCCCGGGCCGCGCCATTCTCGGCGGCGGCGGTCGCGCCGATCCCCATGATAAAGAGGGCGATCACGATCGCCGGGATGAACGAGCGACTGAGACGCTTCCAGTTGCGCTGCGTGCTCACGATCCTTCTCCTCATTTCCTGCCGTCAGCTAGTGGGTCGATCCCGGCCCGACTGCCCCCTTCAATTCCGCTCTGCTATGCCATAGTCCCTCCCCACGATACGCGGCCCGACTGTACGCGGCGGATCGGGCGATCGGGTGGTGTCAGCGTTGATGTAGTCTCTGTATCTTTACGCCTGGCGGTCGGGATTGGATTGGTCAGCCCGCTCAGGGCGTGCGCTTCGCCTCGATCGTCAGCACCAGCTCGACGCCATTCTCCGACTTGAGGATGCCGAGAATCGATGGCGGATCAAAGCCGAAGTCTGTCATGTTGAACGTCGTCGTCGCCGTGCCGGTGAAGAGATCGCCGACGATCTTGCCCCGCGCGTCGAAGGTGACTTCCTTGGTGACGTTGCGGACGGTCAGATCGCCAATGATCCTGAATGTCAACTCCTCGCCATCCTTATACGGGGCGTCGGTCAACCCCTCGATCCGCTTGCCGACGAAAGTGGCGGTCGGGAATTTCGTCGATTCGAGCCACCGCGCCCGGATCTGGTCGTCGCGTTGCTCGCTGTCCGATTCCAGCTTGCTGATGTCCACCGTGATCGTCCCGACACGGCTGGCCGCGGGTTTTGTCTTATCGATGGTGATGTCACCAGCGATGTCGCTCGTGGACCCCTCGGCAACATTGTACCGGTTCCCCTGGTTGATGAATGTCTCCGCGACTTTGTAGGTCGCTTTCGAGTTCGCCGGCACAATCACGTAACGCACCGCGCTCGTGGCTGCCGTCGCCGAGGGGCGCGAGGCGGTTGCGGCGGGACGGGAGGCAGTCGCGGCGATGGTCGGTGATGTCGCCCCGCTCGCCGCCGCAGGGGTGCCGCTCGTCGCGGTGGTGGCACCGCTCGCGGGGGCTGTTGTCGCGGCTGTCGAGGCGGGCGGGCTGGTGGCGGTCATCGGCGCGCTGGTCGTTGACCCGATGGGCGATGCAGTGGTCGCCGCGCCGGTCACCGCCGTCGGCGTTGCGCTCGTTCCACACGCCGCCAGCACGAGCAAGAGCAGCGTCAGTATTCCGATCGCGCCGCCCCGTCGCCACGAGGTGATCCTCCTTGGCATGGTCCCTCCCTCCTTGCGCCCGCCATCCGCCGCGCATCGGTCGCGTTGTCCTGTCCTGGCCTGTCCTGGTGGAGGTACGCCGCGTTGCAGCGATCGGATTTGGTGCGCGGGGTGGCAGTGTATCTCATGACTATTCGCTCACCGATCGCGTTCATCAGTATCGCGCGATCGGGCGGAGGGCGACTGAGGATTGGATGGGGTTGGGGTTGGACAAGGTGAGCAGGTCATCGAGCAAGGCGCGCTACCATGATGCCACTGTCGTGCCATTTCGATCGGCACGGACCCTCTGCTAGAATGCGCCGGTCGTCCCGTCGCGACTTCCGAGTTTCGATAGATTTACTCCACTCGCGCGACCGGATATGCTGGTGTCAGTAGTCGAAACTTTCCCGCGCGACTGGGCGCATGAGGTGTGACGTGGCTCGCCGTCTGGCGAAGGGGGGGGCGATGACCAAGTATTTCGGGCTGACGCTCTGCTTGCGAGATGACCCGGAAAAGATCGCGGCCTACAAGGAGGCCCATCTGCGGGTCTGGCCGGAGGTGACGGCGCGGCTGCGCGAGGTCGGCGTCCACGAGATGCGAATCTTCCTGCGCGACCGCCGGATGTTCATGTACATCGAGACCGACGACACCTTCGAGCCCGCGCGCGACTTCGCGCGCATCAACGAGGATCCGAAGTCGGACGAGTGGAACCGCTGGATGGCCGACCTCCAAGAGCGCGCCCCCGAGGCGAACCCCGACGAGTGGTGGGCGCAGATGGAGCAGGTCTTCGACATGAGTTGGCCGCAGCACAGGGCGTAGTCGTAAGTCGTGGGTCGTGAGTCGTGAGAACTTGCTACTAACGGCTTATGGTTCGCGGGTCATGTTACCCCTAACAGGCAGTTCGCACGACTCACGACTCGATTAGGAGGACAAGCAATGGCATCGCGCAACGAACTCCCCCGACGGGCGCTGGGGACGACGGGCTTGATGGTGACGCCGGTCTGCCTGGGGTGCGCGCCGCTGGGCGATATGCCGGACACGTTCGCGTACTCGGTGCCGGAGGAGCGGGCGCTGGAGACGGTGCGGGCGGCGTTCGACGGGCCGATCAACTTCATCGACACGGCGGCATCGTATGGCGACGGCGAGGCCGAGCGGCGGATTGGCATCGTCATCAAGGAGTTGGGCGGCGTCCCCGAAGGGGTCGTGCTGGCGACCAAGGCCGACCGCGACCTCAAGACCGGCGAGTTCACCGGCGACCAGATGCGGCGCTCGGTCGAGCGCAGCCTGCGGTTGTTGAATCTCGATCGGCTGCAACTCGTTTACCTGCACGATCCGGAGCACGCCTCGTTCGAGGAGTTGAACGCGCCGGGGGGGGCGGTCGAGGCGTTGGTGCGGCTGAAGGAAGAAGGGGTGATCGAGCACTTGGGCGTCGCACCGGGTCCGATCGACGTGGTGATCCGTTACGTCGAGACCGGCGCGTACGAGGTGGCGATCACCCACAACCGCTACACCCTCGTCAACCGCACCGCCGAGCCGCTCTTGCGCGTCTGCGCCGAGCGCGGCGTGGCGGTGGCGAACGCCGCGCCCTACGGCAGCGGGATGCTGGCGAAGGGGCCGGATGCCTACCCGCGCTACGCCTATCAGCAGGCGTCGCCCGAGCTGATCGAGCGGGTCCGGCAGTTGGCGGCGATCTGCGAGCGGCATGGCGTGCCGCTGGCGGCGGCGGCGCTCCAGTTCTCGATCCGCGATCCGCGCGTTGGCACCACGATCGTCGGGATGACCAAGCCGGAGCGGCTCGCGCAGACCGCCGAACTGGCGACCCTCCCCATCCCCGACGCCCTTTGGCCGGAGTTGGAGGCGGTTGTGGGCCTGGCGGGCGACGATCCCGAGACGGATCGCTGGAAGAAGTAGGCGGATGAGAGGGGACGGGATGGCAGGACGGTTCAGCCTGGAGGGCAAGGTGGCGCTGATCACCGGCGGGGCGTCGGGGATCGGCGCGGCGACGGCGCGGGCGTTCGTGGAGCAGGGCGCGCGGGTCGTGATCGGCGACCTCAACGAGGCGGCGGGCGAGGCGTTGGCGACGGAACTCGGTGAGGGGGCGGTCTTCACACGCCTCGATGTCACGAGCGGCGCGAACGCGAGCGCGGCGGTGGCGTTGGCCCGGGAGCGTTTTGGTCGGCTCGATTCATTGGTTAATTGCGCGGGGATCGGCTTCGTCGGCAACGTCGAGGAGACCCCCGAGGCCGAGTGGGCCAAGTTGTTCGCGGTCAACGTCACCGGCACCTTCCTGACCTGCGCGGTGGCGGTCCCCGTGATGCTCGCCCAGGAGCCGCGCGGCGGCACGATCATCAACATCGGCTCGGTCGCGGGGCTGGTCGCGGTGTCGCGGCGCTTCGCCTACGGCGCGACGAAAGGCGCGGTCGTCGCCCTCAGCAAGTCGATCGCGGTCGATTACGCCGGGACCGGGGTGCGCTGCAACTGCATCTGCCCCGGCACGATCTACTCCCCATTCGTGGAGTCGTATCTCGACCGCTTCCACAAGGAGACCAAGGAGCAGACGATCGCCGAGTTGCACGCGCGGCAGCCGGTCGGGCGGATGGGCCGCCCGGACGAGGTCGCCGACCTCGCCGCCTACCTCGCCTCCGACGCCGCCGAGTTCATAACCGGCGCGGCGCTGACGATCGACGGCGGTCTCACCGCGCGCTAAGGTCGGCACCGTCGCCGTAGCGCTCCGGGGCGAGGCGACGGGCACCCCAGCCCGTCGCCGCCCGCAGGTCGAGATCGGCGACGAGCAGTGCCTCCTCGCCGTAAGGGATGTGCGCGACGCAACGACCGTCCGGCGCGATGAGGCTGGTCGCCGTCTCCTGGTCCGGCAAGGCGAAGTTGGCGCTGGCGAAGTAGATCACGTTCTCGACCGCCCGCGCGATCATCGCCTTCTCGTAATAAGGGGCGTCCGGGTCGCCCCAGTAGCGTGGCACCGTGCCACGCCCATCGCCCCCGGTGACGTGGGGATGGAAGACGACGGCCGCGCCGCGCCGCGCCGCCCAGCGAACCGTCTCCGGGTAGCGCCACCCTTCGTGGCAGATGGCGATGCCGAATGGTACGCCAGCAACCTCGAAGAGTCGCCGCGCGTCGCCGGGGACGTAATGGGGCTCCTCCTCGGGCGCGATCTGGTTCTTGGTCTGATAGCCCTGGATCGTGCCGTCCGCGTCCACGACGAAGGCGAGGTTGAGCAATCCGGCGGGGCTCGCCCATTCCATCGGCACAATCGCCGCCACCCGGTGCTTGCGCGCCAGTTCGCGCACACTTTGCAGCGTCCGCTCCTGCGCGCCCTGATCGGGCGGTGGCGGTGCCGCCGGGAATACGGGACCGCGATAGCCCGGCAGGTAGGTCTCGGGGAAACAGACGATCGCCGCACCCCGCGCCGCCGCCTCGGCCAGGAAGCGGCCCACCGTGGCTACCCCGTCTTCGCGCGTCGCGGCCACCCTTGGCGACGCCAGCCCGATCCGCAAGCTCTCCGGTCCCATCCGCTCTCACCGCCTCTCCGCGTGGCACCACGCGTCGTCCCTCTTTCGCCAGCGCCGCACGACCGGGCCGCGCCCCTGCATGATCGCCGCCAAATGCGGCCGCACTGCGCTCTTCGGATCTACGCCAGCGCAAACCGCAGCAGCGGCAACTCTCGCCCCGGGAAGACCGTTGAGGGTTCTGTGCCGATCCGTTCCGCCCCCATTGCTAGGTAAAAACCTTCCGCGTGCGGGTCGCATTGCACGCGCAGTTCGCGGAATCCCCGCTCCCTGGCCGTGGCGACGGCGTCCTCCCAGAGGGCGCGACCATGTCTCTGCCCGATCGTGCCCGGCTCCACCCAGAGGTCTGTCAGCGTGGCCGTCTCCCCCGCGCCGCGGAGCTGATAGAAGCCGCACGGTCGCCCGGCGAGCGCTGTCACGCGGATGGTGTGGGTGGTGACATCTTCCGGCGTCACGGTCGGATCGTCGCGGCAGGCCGCCAGGAACGCCTCGTCGTAGCCCCAGTGCGCCTTGGAGCGCAGGGCCAGGGCGCTGAGGGTCGCCGCCTCGTCGATGCGTGCCGGGCGAATAATCCCCCTCGTCTGCGCCATGCCCTCAGTCATCATTCCCCCTTCGGCGCAACGCGGCGCTCATCCCGTGTCACGCGACTCTGCCCCCGCCCGATCGTCCCCGGCAAGGCGCGCAAACAAAGGTGCAACTCCCGAGTGTCGCAGGCTCTGCGGGATCACATTCTCGATCCGTTGGCGTGGGCCATCGGGTACACGTTCACGCTCTCAACATACCGCCGGGGCGCGACCCATTCAATAGTCCGCGAGCGACCGCGCGGCGCGTGTGCGCCCCGCGCCCCTGGCCGATCCGTGGTAGAGTGCGCCCATTGAGCGGCAACGTGACTGGCACGGATCGGAGCGCGGAGGGGGATTCGATGGTGACATTCGAGACGAGGCCGCAAGCCACCGGCGCGGGTGGGCTGTCGGCTGATTTTATCGCCGAGTTGCGGCGCGAGTTCACCGCCAATAGGGCGAACAAGATCGCGCAGAACGCGGTCGCGGGGACATCGATCGATACGGTAGCGCTCGACCACGAGATCGCGACCGCGACCGCGCACAGCTTCTCGCACAAACTCGACGACTGGGCGGTGACGAATCAGCGCCAGACCGGGCGCTGCTGGATGTTCGCGGGCCTCAACCTTTTCCGCGTCGGCGCGATGCAGAAGATGGGCGTCAAGGAGTTCGAGTTCAGCCAGAACTACACGATGTTCTGGGACAAATTCGAGCGCGCCAATTACTTCTACGAGGCGATCATCGAGACGGCGGAACGCCCGCTCGACGACCGCACGGTCGCCTTCCTGCTCGATAGCCCGGTCGAGGACGGCGGGCAGTGGAATATGTTCGTCAATCTGGTCAAGAAGCATGGCGTGGTGCCGAAGGCGGTCATGCCCGAGACGCAGAGCTCGTCCGAGACGCGCAAGATGAACAGCCTGCTGCGCGCCAAGCTGCGCGAGGGGGCCGAAGGGTTGCGCGAGCTCCGCGCGAGCGGCGCGGACGCCTCGGCGCTGGCCGAGCGCAAGGAGACCCTGCTGCGGACGATCTACCGGATCCTCTGCATCCACCTGGGGACGCCACCGGGGCGCTTCACCTGGCAGTGGGCGGACAAGGATGGGGAGTTCCACCGCGACGAGGAGACGACCCCGCAGGAGTTCGCGGCGAGGTACATCACCTTGCCGATCGACGAATACGTTTGCCTCGTCAACGATCCGCGCGCCACGAGCCCGTATGGGCGCACCTTCACGGTCGAATACCTCGGCAATGTCGTCGGCGGCGCGATCGTGAAATACCTCAATATCGAGATCGACCTGATGAAGGAGATCGCCCGGCGGGTGATCGTCGGCGGCGAGCCGGTCTGGTTTGGCTGCGACGTGGGCAAGCAGATGGAGCGCAAGCTAGGGATCTGGGACAAGCACCTCTTCGATTACGGCGCGCTCTATGGCGAGGAGTTCACGCAGGACAAGGCGGCGCGCCTCGACTACCACGAGACGCTGATGACCCACGCGATGCTCTTCACCGGTGTGGATGTGGTCGCTGGCCGCGCGTGGCGCTGGCGCGTGGAGAACTCCTGGGGCGAGGAGAACGGCCAGAAGGGTTACTACACGATGAACGATTCCTGGTTCGACGAGTATACCTTCGAGATCGCGGCGCGCCGGGATCTGCTCCCGGCGGAGTTGCAAGCGGCGCTCGACCAGGAGCCGATCGTCCTCCCGGCCTGGGATCCAATGGGGGCGCTGGCGCGCTAGAAGAACTATCGACGACAGTGGTCGGCACTCAGGAATGGGCTTGACCGCTGACCGCTACGAGGTAGATATGGCGGAGCCGTTGCGCGAACTGGCCGAGCGGATCTTTGCCGCTGTGGAGGCGAAGGATCTCGACGGCGTCTTGTCCTTCTTCGCCGATGGTGGTGTCCTGATCGACCCGCACTACCCGACGCCGCGGATGGTCGGGAAGGCGGCGATCGCCGATGGGCTGCGCTGGGGCTTCGGGTCGATGAGGACATTCGGCTTCACGATCGAGAAGTTTTACGCGGGCGATGATGGACAGAGTGCGGCGTTCGAGGTTGCCTCGGCGCACGTCCTGAACGCCGGGATGCGGCTGAACTTCCCGCAAGCGTTCTTCTTGGAGGCGCGCGAAGGCAAGATCACCCGGCTGCAAGCCTACGAGCCGTACGGCCCGAATGGGATCGGTGGGGTGGTTCTCGGCCTGACGCGGCTGAAGCGGCGGCTGACGGGCAAGCGCTAAGGAGGGGTCATGACGCGCGTCGCGATCACAGGCGAAGATTTTCTGCTCGATGGGCGGCCGACCTACGAGGGGCGCACCTGGCAGGGCCACCGGATCGAAGGGTTGCTCCTTAACTCGCGGATGGTGCAGGCCACATTCGACGATCTGAATCCGGAGACGCGCGGGCGCTGGGCCTATCCCGACACCGGCGAGTGGGATCCGGAGCGCAACCTGGCCGAGTTCCTGGCGGGCCTGCCGATCTATCGCCAGCACGGTCTCCTCGGAATCACGGTCAACTTGCAGGGTGGATCGCCGGAGGGCTATAGCAAGGAGCAGCCCTGGGATAACAGCGCGTTCGCGCCCGATGGCGGCGTGCGCCCGGACTTCATGGACCGGTTGCGGCGTGTCCTCGATCGCGCCGACGAACTCGGGATGGTCGTGATCGTCGGCCTCTTCTACTTCGGCCAGGACGAGCGGCTGCGCGATGAAGCGGCGGTGCGGCGCGCGGTTGAGGAGACGATCGGCTGGCTCCTGGCGGGCGGCTGGGAGAATGTGCTGGTCGAGATCAACAACGAGTGCGACGTGCCGCGCTATGAGCACGAGATCCTGCAGCCGGGGCGCGTCCACGAGCTGATCGCCGCCGCGCGGGCGATCGAGCGAGGGGGGCGACGGCTCCTCGTCGGGACGAGCTTCCGGGGGCGCGCGGTGCCGACCGACGCGGTCGTGGCCGCCTCCGACTTCCTCCTGCTGCACGGCAATGGCGTCACCGAGCCCGCCTTCATCGGGGAGATGGTGACGCGGACGCGGGCGCTGCCGAGCTTCCGCCCAATGCCGATCGTCTTCAACGAGGACGATCACTTCGACTTCGAGCAGGCTGAGAACAACTTTGTCGCAGCGGTGGCCCATCGGGCGTCGTGGGGCTACTTCGATCCGGGCGACGGGGCGGGCGGCGCTGGTGCGCGCTCGAATTACCAGGATGGGTATCAGCTCGTGCCGGTGAACTGGGGGCTCAATACTGAGCGCAAGCGCGGGTTCTTCCGACTGGTCGCGGAGATGGCGGGCGTGTAGGGGGACGGCCCTCACCCCCGCCGCTGCGGCGGCGACCCCTCTCCCAATTCTAGGAGAGGGGTGGCGATCATCGCAGGGTGTTCGGTATTCTCTTGGGTCTGTGTTGTTGGATGGGTTGGTGGGGCATCTGAGGGTGGGGCAATGAGCGATCGGGCGCGGTTCGCGGGGAAGGTGGCGCTGATCACCGGTGGGGGGAGCGGGATCGGCGCGGCGACGGCGCGGCTGATCGCCGCCGAGGGTGGGTCGGTCGCGGTCCTGGGGCGCACGGCGGCGACGGTGAAGGCGACCGCGACGGCAATCGGCGGGGCGGGCGGGCGAGCGCTGGCGATCGCCGCCGATGTGTCGCGCGAGGAGGCGATCGACGCGGCCTTCACGCGGGCGATCGAGGCGTTCGGGCGGATCGATGTGGTGGTGGCGAACGCGGCGGTGCAACTCCACCGGCGCGATCTGCCGATCCACGAGCAGGATTTCGCCGCCTGGCGAGAGACGCAGGAGGTCAATCTGGGCGGGGCGTTCCTGACTTGCCGCGCCGGGGTGCGGCAGATGTTGGCACAGGGCGAGGGCGGCGCGATCGTGATCGTCAGCTCGGTCACGGCGCTGGCGGGGACCGCCGCGCAGAACCCCTCCTATACCGCGTCCAAAGGTGGCCTGGTCTCGCTGAGCCGGGCGCTGGCGGTGAAGTATGCGCCCGACCATATCCGCTGCAACGTCGTCTGCCCCGGCGCGCTCGCGGCCCCGCCCGATGTCGAGGAGATCGACAACGCCGCGCGCGAACGGCGACTCGTCGGCCAGATCCCGCTCGGTCGCCTCGGCGACTTCGCCGAGATTGCCCCGATGATCGCCTTCCTCGCCTCCGACGAAGCGAGCTACGCGACCGGCGGGACGTTCGTCGTGGACGGCGGGCTGACGGCGACGTAGGGGAATCGTGGATCGTGGGTGGTGAGTCGTGAGAACTGCCTTCTAACAGTTCGCGGTTCGCGGGCGAATTTGCCGCTGGCAGGCAGTTCTCACGACTCACCACCCACGACCCACGACTGGAGCGAAGGATGAGCGCCACGCACCCGATCATCGACGCACATTGTCACCTCGGGCGATCGGTCATCTCCGGCGTGGAGATCGACGAAGAGACGCTGCTGGGGACGATGCGGGCGAATGGGATCGGCGTCGCGATGACGATGCCGCAGCCGCACCAGGGGCTGGATGTCGCGCCGGCCCACGACCGGATCGCGCGGGCCGCCGAGGCGCACCCCGGCGTGATCCACGGGATGGTCAATCTCAGCCCGCGCTTGGAAGAGGCGGCGTATCGCGCCGAGGTCGAGCGCTGCATCCGGGGCTTCGGCTTTCGCGCGCTC
The DNA here is from genome assembly GCA_902806415.1 of uncultured Thermomicrobiales bacterium. Classification (GTDB taxonomy): domain Bacteria; phylum Chloroflexota; class Chloroflexia; order Thermomicrobiales; family CADCWN01; genus CADCWN01. The sequence continues at coordinate 14,318 of CADCWN010000059.1, forward strand.
AAGCTCGACCCATCGGTCTCGGCCCTGCCGATCAACCACCCGCGCTGCGAAATCATCTTCACGACCGCGCGGGAGTTCGGCGTGCCGGTGATCATCCACACTGGGATGGGTGTGCCGAACGCGCTGCCCGCCCTGGCGATCCCCCCGGCGCGGCAGTATCCCGATGTCACGGTCGTCCTGGCGCACGCCGGATTCGCGATCTTCGCCGATGAGGCGATCGTCGCCGCGCAGGTCTGCCCGAATATCATCCTGGAACCGTCGTGGTGCGCGAGCTATCAGGTCGCGGCGATGGTACAGGCGATCGGCGCGGAGCGGGTGATGTTCGGCTCCGACCACCCGAGCAACGTCGCCTCGGAGTTGGCGAAGTTGCGCGCGATCGGGCTGGATGCGGAGCAACTGGCACGGGTTCTGGGTGGGACGGCGCGGCAAGTTTTCCGCCTTGATAACGTGGGCGGGTAGCGCGCGGGACGGGAGCCAGTTCCTGGTGCCGCGTGGGGATAGAGGGTGATGGTCAAGCTGGTCGCGAACCTGACGACGCTGTTCAATGAAGTGCCGATGGTCGAGCGCTTCGCGCGGGCGCGGGCGGCGGGTTTCAGCGCCGTCGAAGTCCTGTTCCCGCGCGAAGACGACCTGGCCGCGCTCGCTGCGGCGGCGCGCGAGCATGATCTGCGCGTGATCCTCTCCAACTTCGGGGCGGGGAATCGCGCGGCGGGGGATCGGGGGATCACCTCGCACCCCGCGCGCGCGGCAGAGTTCCGCGAGGATGTGGCGCGGGCGATCGAGATCGCGCGGACGCTGGGCTCCGACCGCTTCCACTGCATGGCCGGTCGCCGCCTTGACGACATATCCCCCGAAGCGCAGTGGGCGACGTGGATCGAGAACCTGCGCTATGCCGCCGGGGAGTTCGCCGCGCACGGCCTGACCGTGCTCGTCGAGCCGCTGAATGACCGCGACAATCCTGGCTACTTCCTCGTCGGCTCGGCGATGGGGCTGCGCACGGTCGAGGCAGTCGGGCTGCCGAACCTCAAGCTGCAATACGACATCTACCATATGCAGCGGGGCGAGGGCGAGTTGGCGGCGACGATCGCCGCCAACCTCGATCGGATCGGTCATATCCAGATCGCCGACAATCCCGGTCGGCACCAGCCGGGGACGGGCGAGATCAACTACCGCTTCCTGCTGCCCTACCTCGACCGGATCGGCTACGAGGGGTACGTTGGCCTGGAGTATGGCCCGCTCGGCCCGACGGAAGAATCGTTCGGCTGGATACGGGAGTATGAATTGATGCTGTGATTGCTGGTAGGTGGTGAGGCTGGCAGGCGGCTGAAGCCGCGTCTCGTGGCCGCAGGCCCGCGAGGCGCGGCTTCAGCCGCCTGCGGGGCTATGGCTTCAGCACCACCTTGACACACCCATCTTTCCGCGCCTTGAAGGTCTTGTAGGCATCCGGTGCCTCATCGAGGCTCAGGCGGTGGGTGATGATCGAGGCGGCGTCGAGCTCGCCGCCCTGGATCTTTTCGAGGAGCGGCTGCAAGTAGCGTTGGACGTGGGTCTGCCCCATCTTGAACGTCAGTCCCTTGTTAAACGCCGCGCCGAACGGCACCTTGTCGAGCAGCCCGCCGTAGACGCCGGGGATCGAGACGACGCCACCCTTGCGGCAAGCCTGGATCGCCTCGCGCAAGGCGTGGGGGCGGTCGGTCGCCAGGAAGAGGGCCGCCTTGGCGCGGTCGAGGATCGCGTCGGGGGCCATCCCGTGCGCCTCCAGGCCGACCGCGTCGATGCAGACGTCCGGCCCGCGCCCGCCGGTCAGTTCCTTCAGCCGATCGATCACATCCTCCTGCGAGAAGTCGATCGTCTCGGCCTTCCCCTGGTTGCGCGCCATCGCCAGCCGCTCCGGCACCTGGTCGATCGCGATCACTCGCTCCGCCCCGAGGAGATAGGCGCACTTGATCGTCAACTGCCCGACCGGCCCGCCGCCCCAAATGGCGACGGTATCGCCCGGCTGGATGTCGCCGTTCTCGGCGGCCTGGTAGGCGGTCGGGAGGATATCGGAGAGGAAGAGGACCTGCTCATCGGCGAGGCCGTCGGGGATCTTGATCGGGCCGACATCGGCGAACGGGACGCGCACATACTCCGCCTGACCACCGGCGTAGCCGCCCATCATGTGCGAGTAGCCGAAGAGCCCCGAAGGCGACGCGCCGTAAAGCTTCTCGACCATCCAGGCGTTCGGGTTGGAGTTGTCGCAGAGCGACCACAACTCCTTCTGGCAGAAGAAGCAGTTGCCGCAGGAGATCGTGAACGGGACGACGACCCGCTCGCCCTTCTTGAGATTGGTCACCCCGCGCCCGGTCTCGACGATCTCGCCCATGAACTCGTGGCCGAGGACATCGCCCTTCTGCATCGTCGGGATATAGCCATCGTAGAGGTGGAGGTCGGAGCCGCAGATCGCGGTCGAGGTGATCTTTACGATGGCGTCACGCGGGTTGACGATCTCCGGATCGGGGACCGTATCAACCCGCACGTCATCTTTGCCATACCAACAGAGTGCGCGCATGGAATTCTCCTCGTCGTAGGGGCTATCCCGACCTATTTCGGCTCCGAGGTCGCCTCGGCCAGCAACCCCGTCGGCGTCAAGAGCGGCGAACTGCCCTGTGGCTGCCGATCGTTCGTCGGCAACTCGCCCGTTTCCATCAACTGCTTAAAGCGGCGGAGATCGTCGGCGACCTGGCGCGACGGCTCCTCGCCGAGGGTCTTGGCGATCGCCACGCCGATCTGACCGGCGGGCGGCGCGTAGGAGATGGTCACCTTGACCTCGGTGCCGCGCCCCGCCGGCGCCGGGGTGAAGCGGACCGAGCCGGCGTTCGCGATCTGCGCCCCTTCCTCGGACTGCCAGGCGATCAGCTCGTTCTCGACATCGTTGATGATCGTCGCGTCCCACTCGACACTCTGGCCGAGGGGGGCCTTGGCCTTCCAGTGTGACCGTCCCTCGCCGAGGATCTCCACCGATTCGAGGTGGTGCATGAAACGCGGCAGGTTGGTGAAGTCGTGCCAGTAGCGATAGAGCTCGGCGGCGGGCTTGTTGATCGTCACCAGCCTGATGAATTTGTTCCCCTCGCCATGCTCCACGCTCGCGACCGGGCTGTGGCCCTCCTCGGCCTTCTGCCCGCGCACCTGGCGGTAGACGCCATAGGCGGTGAGGCCGAGCGCGCCGCCGGCCAGAGCGACGCCGATCGTGCCGCGCGCGGCAGACTTTTGCTCCTCGGTCATTGATCCCCCTCCTTTGAAGTTGGTGTGGGCCAAACGGCGAAGACTGCGGGGATACACCGCCACCTCGCAGCCCGACCTTCTCACGGGGCTAATGCAAGGAAGATGCCCGCAATGTTGGACATGGCGGTGAATGTTTTTGAGGAGGACAAGGTTAGGGCAAGGGGTATGGGAGACCCTTACCGCCCGCCGGGGTAGCTGACCAGCACTTTTATCGCCGTGAGCGCGCCCGAGGCGAGCCCGGCGAAGGTCGCCGGGAGGTCGGGTGCCGCCACGCGCAGATCGAAAAGCCGTTCGACGTCTGCGCCGCGCCGCGCCGCCAGCGGGAAGTACCAGCGCGCGTGCGCGCCGTAATCGGGGCAGTCGCTGGAACCGACGATGCGCAACTGGCGCCGATGGAACTGCGGGCTGAGGGTCAACGGTTCGAGATTGCCATCGGCGAGGATGCAGATCTGGCCCTGCGGGCGCATCCGCCCCTGGAGCAGGGCGAACGCCGCGTCGCGGCTGGAACACTCCACGCCGCTGGTGTACTCGGCGTCGAGCGTCGCCGCCTCAGTGGGGGCGACGGCCCGGCGCGCGCCGAGGGCGCGGGCGAGTTCGCGTCGCGCGGGCTGCGGCTCGACCAGATCGATCGCCATCGCGCCGAGCGCGGCCAGGACGAAGACGGCCAGCAGCCCGATCGTCCCCGCGCCGGTGATCAGGATCGGCTCAGGCGGCGGGCTGCCGAGCTTCCCGATGCCGGTGGCGACATCGCCACTGAGGATGAGCAGGATCGCCGCAGCGTCGCCGAGGCCGTCCGGGACGGTGATCGCCTTCGTCGCGGGGATGATCGCGCGCGTGCGGTGGCCGTAGGTCGCGACGACCCGCGCGCCGAGCGCCGGTTGCTCGACCGCCGCGCCCCGCGCCCGGACGATCCCCACACTCTCGTAGCCGGTCATCTGCGGGTAGACCGCCGTGTCATCCCCGCGCGAGGTGCCGCGATAGTGCGGTAGCTCGGTGCCGATGCTGATCGCGCCGGTCAGTGTCTCGACCAGGATCTCATCCGGGGCGGGCGGCGACAGCGATTCGGTTGCCCAGGCCAACCGCTCGGGCGCGCGCAGCAGCAGGGAGCGCGCGCTGATCTGCCCGTCGGAGGTATTCATGCCGTTAGTACAGCGAAGCGCAAGATAGCCCGACTGTTTCGCAGCAGGATACCTTGCTGTAGCGCCACAGAATACCACCGTTGTATGATTTTAATCACAATTCCTCATGGTTTTCTACAAGCTCCGAATTATAAAACATGATGGGTGGCGCTAATTGGACACCCGTTCCATCATGAGCACCTGCGTGACGGGCGTCTTCCGACTTAATACCTTACGTTGGCCTTTAGCCGAGCAACTTCACGAAGTTGAGGGTAACGGAGAAGGATGTGACGATCGCGTATCATCTCTGCGATTGGGCGGAATCTGCATAAGTGATGAGCAACGTGCATGAGTAAGAAAAGGCAGCGCCCATCGCCACCAAAGCCGGTTTGCGTTTACTGCGGCGCACACCCTGGTGTGACGAAGGATCACGTCATCCCTAAGTGTCTCTTCAGTACCATGCCGGTCGTCGGGACGATCACGGTTCCTGTGTACAAGGAGTGCAACGAGAGAAAGGCAAAGGACGATACGTATCTCGCTGACACCTTACAGAGCCATTTCCTCGCCCAGCAACATCCCGTCGCCCGATCCCAGGCGGAAGGGAGATTCCTGCGGTCAGTGGCGAAGCATAGTTCGGATTTCGCTGAGGCGCTCGTTGAGCAGTATGTTCCATTACTTGCTGCCGACCCTAATGCCCTTCCTGACGATGGGCTAACTGAGATAACGGTTGACCCAACGCGTCTAACCCATGTGCTGCAGCTCATTACGAGGGGGCTCTACGCTCACTACCTCAAGCCGAAGCGTCTTCCGCCCGACTGCTTCATTGGTGTTAAGAGGGTCAGCGAGGAGGAGATGGTGAAACTTTTGCCGCGTTTAACTAGCGTAACAATCCACGGCCTACACAGAATCGGCGAGGATGTGGTTATCGTGCGCTACAGTATCTCCCAGAGCAACCCAGTAGAGAGCCTCTGGTTAATCGTCTTCTATCAGTCCATCGTCTTTACCGTCCTCACTTCAATGGGGAAACCTAGCGCGCACTGAGAGCAGAGATAGAGTGGGCAAACACTTCCTCGATCCTTCCAATCCTCCCTTTATTAGTGGGCGTGGCTGGCTTCGTAAGGGGAAGTCGTGCCACTGTACTTCACCTCGATCTGCTTCTTCCCGTCCATGTGCTCCTTGACGTGGACGATATCGACGCCGCCCCCCGCCTTGAAATCGTAGCGCTTGCCGTCGGTGGCCTGCACGCTGAACGTCTTGGCGGTCGCATCGACGGCCACGACCTGGCCGGTGATACTCCTTTCCGATGCGCCGCCGCACGCGCCGAGCGCCAACGGGAGGGCGAGCAGCAGCGCAACGCCGAGCAGCAGGATCCTGGACCTGGGTGACAAGAGACTCCTCCTCACATTGACACGCCGAGCAGCCCGCGCGTGAACTGGAAATCGGTGTTGCCGCGCGCGTTCAGCTTCGGGGTGTAGGCGCGCCCGGCCACGCCGAGGATGGCCCCCAGGAGTTCCGCCGCCCAGTCGCCGCCGGGTATGAGGATCAGGTCGAGATCGTCGGCGTAGCGCGCCGTCCCTGCGCCCGCCGTCGCCACCTGCACGACCGGCACCAGGCGATGCGCCTGGACCGGGCGCTCGGCGAGGTGGGTCAGGACGAGGTCAATGCCGGTCGCGCCGAGCCCGGTCAGCGTCTCGACCCAGTGGAGGGTCGGCGTCGCCATGATCTGCAAGCCGGGCCGATCGGCGAACTCGCCATAGTCGAGCGAAGGGGCGATCGTCGCCGTGGCGAATGTGGCCGCGCGGAAATCGTCGGAGCCGAGGAGCGGCGAATTCTCCGGGATGATTACTGTGCCACCCGCGCCGACGATCAGGCGGGCGAGGCGCGAGAAGGTCGCCGCGAGCGCGGGCGCGACCGGCCCTCCTGTCGTGAGCGCGAGGCGGAGCGCCCCGAGACCGGCCCGCTCGCGGGAGCGCGGGCCATCGGCGGCGAGCGAGTCGGCGAACCAGCCGAGCGCCTTGGCGGTGACCGCCTCGATCCCACCATCGAGCTGGATGCTCGCCCAGCCGAACCGGTCGAGCCCCACCCCGGCCTCGCGCAACTCGTGGCGCACGAAGTCGTTGTGCGTCTTCTCGCAGCCGTGTTCCAGCAGGAGGGCGCGACCGACAATCGGGCTGCGGAGGTAGCCGATCAGGGTGCGCGTGTAGAGGGCTTCCGATGAGCCGGACGAGACGCCGCAACCCTCGGTGTGCGGCAGGGCGGCATAACGCGAGAGCTGGTCGCGCCCGACCTGGCGCGCGTTGAGCAGCCCGGCGATCCGCGCGGCGATCTGCCCGGAGCAGAGGCTGGTGGGCAGGATGAGCCCGACCTGATCGGTCGCCAGCCCCTCGGGGGTGCGGATCGCCTCGAAGGTCGCGGCGGCGAGGGGATCGTCGGCGTCGGCGGGTTTGATCGGCAGCGGCGTGCCGGGTGGGGCGGGGGTCTGCTGCAGCCGCGCGAGATTCGCGAAGTCGGTCTGCCGCCAGTCGCGCCAGATCGAGACCTGGGCATGACCGGCCCGCTCGCCGACCGTGCGCTCGCCGGCCGCGACGCGCGCGGTCAGGGCGAAGGTGCGCGCGCCGAGGTCGTCCATCGGGACACCGTCGAGATATTCGCCGGCGTTGACATCCATATCTTTCGAGAGGAGGGCGAAGCGCGCGCTCGTCGTCACGATCTTGAGCGTCGGGACGAACGGGAAGTTGGTGATCGAGCCGTTGCCGGTGACGAAGTAGATCAGGTTCGCGCCGGAGGCGATCTGCCCGGCGATACTCTCCAGGTCGTTGCCCGGACTGTCCATGAAATAGTAGCCGGGTCGTAGTGCCCGCTCGCCGTAGTCGATCACGTAGTCGAGGCGCACGTCAGGGTGCTTCTTCGCCGCCGCGCCGATCGACTTCAGGGCGATGTTGTAGAGGCCGCGAAAATTGTTGCCGCCGGACGGGTTGCCCTCCGCCGTGTGGCCGTGCCAGGCGACGCGCTCCTTAAAGCGCTCGATCGTTGCCAGGAAGCGGCGCGCGGTCGCGAGATCCAGCACACTCTGCAGGACGTACTCTTCGGCACCGATCAACTCGTCGGTCTCGGCGAGGTTGGCGATCCCGCCGTGCCGCACCACCTCGCGCGCGATCCAGGCGAGGAGCGGGTTGCCGGAGACGCCGGAGAAGGCATCCGAGCCGCCGCACTGGAGGGCGATCGAGAGCGCGCCGAGCGGCTCCGGGGTCCGCGCGGTCGCCGACACCCCCGGCAGCCACTCGCGGATCAGCGCCGCGCCGAGATCGAGGTCGGCGTCGAAGCTGTTGCGCAGGGTGACGAAGCGGCTGGTGACCGCGTCGAGCGGGTAGTCGTGCTCGCGCATCCAGTCGCGCACCAAGTGCCCGGTGACCGGCCCGAGGCCGTCGTCCACGACCAGGACCGCCCCGACATTCGGGTTGACGATGAAGCCGGCGAGGGTGCGCAGGAGGAGGTCGAGGTTATTCGGGCGGTCGTCGCCGCCCCCCTCGGTGTGCGCCACAGCCACCACGCCGTCGAAGTTCGGCAAACCGTCCGTCTGCCCGCGAAAGCGATCTTCCAGCGCCTTGACCCAACTGCCGACCCGCGAGGTGACGCCGAGGATGACGATGTGGTTGCGCGTGCCGACGCCGCGATCGGCGTCGCGCCGGTAACCCATGAAGGTGCGCTTCGCGGCGTCGGGATAGATCGGCACCTGCGCGCCGGGGGTAAACTTGGCCTCATCGAGCGTATACGCTTCGAGCGGGTTGTCGCGGAAGTTGGCCTCGGGCGGCAGCGGGAAGTCGAGCCCGCGCGTGGTGAGCGCCTTGAGGATTTTTGGGTTACGGACATAGCTGCCGGGCGCGATCGGGCCGAGCGCGTAGCCGAACGGCAGCCCCCAGGACAGGAGCGCCTCGTCGGGAGCGATCGGCCGGATGGCGAAGCGATGCCCTTCGAGGATGGTGTAGTCGATATGGTAGCGCCGACCGTCGTGCTCGATCAGCGTGCCGGCGTCGAGGCGGCGCGTGGCGATGGCGACGTTGTCGTCGGGGACGGGGAGCCGCCCGACCGCGCTGAAATCATAGGTGGCCGATCCTGCCATGCCGATCTCTCCTTATGGGGTACGCCCGGGGCGCAAGGTAGTTGCGTTCCATTGTACCGCAGGAGGGTGAGAGGGGTTGTTGGGTCTATGCGTGGGGAGAGGTGCCCCAGATTGCAATCGGCGCCCCCTGCCTGCGGCCACGAAGCCCTGCAAACCCCGCAGGATAAACCCGCCTACGCTGGCTGGTACTCCTGGCTTGGCTATCCCTGCCCCGTCTCTCGTTCTTTCCCTTCGTCTCTGTGTCCTCTGTGTGCTCGGTGGTTAACTTTCGTTCTTTTCTCTCATTATTTATCAGCCGTAGTATTGGACACGGCGGCGGGCGGTGGTGTTGCGGTCCGGCTTGCTGGCGGTGCGGCCTTTGATCCGTCTGCTTCGATCTCTTCGGGGAGGAGTTTGGCGGCGTTACGGCGCAGGTAGAGGAGGGCCGCGACGACACCGAGGCCGCAGAGACCGGCCACGGTGGCGATTGCCCGTTGGACCCCGCCGCGCTCGGCCAGCGCGCCGATGATCAGGCTGCCGATCGGCGTGGTCCCGGCGAAGAGGAGCTGGTAGATGCTCATCACGCGCCCGCGCAGGTGGTTCGGCGTGACCAGTTGGAGGCGCGTGTTGGCGGTGGCGCTGAAGACGATGCTGCATAGCCCGAGCGCGACGAGCAGGGGGATCGTCAGCGCCCACCAGCGGGAGAGGGCGACCAGGAAGAGGAGGATGCTGAAGCCGGTCGCGCCGAGGAGCAGCGTCCGGCGGGTCGCGCGACCCCGATAGGCCACGCCCAGCGCCGCCAGCAGCGAGCCGACCCCCATCGCCGCCGTCAGCCCGCCGAAGCCGATCGCCCCGCTGTGCAGGACCTCATCGGCGATCAGGGGCAGGATGACGGTGAAGTTGTAACCGAAGGTGCCGAGGACCGCCATCAGCAGGAGCGGCAAGGCGGCATCGGGGGTGGTCGCCGCGTAGCCCAGCCCCTCGCCGATTTGCCCGAGGACGCGCCCGCCCCGCGACGGCTGACCGGCGAAGAAACGCTGCGGATCCATCATCAACAGACCGCTGATAACGGCCAGGAAGCTGAAGGCATTGAGATAGAAGCAGCCTGCCACCCCGAATGCCGCGATCACGACCCCGCCGACGGCCGGGCCGACGATCCGCGAAACGTTGAAGATCGTCGAGTTGAGGGCCACCGCGTTCGGCAGGTCGTCGCGCCCGACCAACTCGATGACGAATGATTGCCGGGCGGGGCCATCGAGCGCGTTGGCGATCCCGAGGATCGCCGCCAGGATGTAGACGTGGATGAGTTGCACCTGCCCGGTCGAGACGAGGATGGCGAGGATGAGGGCTTGGAGGGCCATGGTCGCTTGCGTGGCGAGCAAGAAGCGCCCCTTCGGCACGCGGTCGGCCAGCACACCGCCGAAGAGCGAGAGGATGAGGATCGGCGTGAACTGCATCGCCGTGACCGTGCCGAGCGCCAGGGGCGAGTGCGTGAGTTGGAGGACGAGCCACGCCTGCGCGATCCGCTGCATCCAGGTGCCGCTGAGCGAGACGACCTGACCGCACCAATAGAGGCGATAGTTCCGATTGCGCAGGGAGCGGAATGTCCGCTCCGCCGCCGTCCGTGCCGCGTCGACCATGCCGATCCCTTCCCAGGTGTCGTTTCTCGGTGCCGTCGCCTCGCTCGCGCCCGCGCGAAGGTCGAATGGTAGCTATCGCGGGGTGAGGGGATCGTGGGGGAATGGATAGGTGACGAGACACCGCCTTGATGATACGGTAACACCGTACTATTCGCAAGGCGTGTTGCTCGAGGGGATCACACACCCCGTTGAGGGCGACCCGAGCACAAGCCGTGAGCGTGCGCCCGGCGGGCGTGGTTGGGGTAGTATTTGGCGGTGTGGCTTCTGGCGGCCGGTGAGCGAGGAGGAGGCGGATGATCAGACAAGAGCGAGGTGAGTTCAACGGGCTCGCCTGTCGTTGGCTCTCGAATGGCCGGATCCGGCTGGCGGTGACGACCGGTCGCGGGCCGCGCGTCGTCTTCTGCGGCCTCGAAGGGGGGCGCAATCTCTTCGCGGAGACGCCCGATGTGGCGCTCGACGGCCCGTACGGGTCGCTCCACCTCCTCGGCGGGCATCGGCTCTGGTCCGCGCCGGAGATCGTCGAGCGCACCTACTGGCCGGATGACCGACCGATTAAGCTGGGCGAGATGGTCGACGGGGCGCGTTTCATCGCCGAGCCCGATGGTGGCGGCATCGTCAAGGAACTGACGCTGACGCTGGCCGCCGATGAGGCGCGGGTGACCGTGACGCACACGCTCCGCAACACCGGCGAGGCGGCGATCGAGCTGGCGGCGTGGGCGCTGACGATGGTGCCGCTCGGTGGGGTGGCGCTGCTGCCACAGCCGCAGGGTCCGGTCGATCCGCGGGCGTTGCTGCCCAACCGGTTCATGACCCTCTGGCCCTACAGCGACCCGACCGATTCGCGGCTCACCTGGGGGAATCGGATTATCCTGATGCGCGGCGAGCCCGCCCCGCCGAACAAGCTGGGCTACCGCAACGCGCACGGCTGGGTGGCGCACTGGCTCGATGGCACCCTCTTCACCAAGGAGTTCGCCCCGCATCTTGACGGTGCCCACCCCGACAATGGTTGCAACACCGAGTGCTATGTCAACGACCAATTCATGGAAGTGGAAAGCCTCGGGCCGTTGGTGACGGTCGGGCCGGGTCAGGCGGTGGAGCACGAGGAGCTCTGGCGTTTGCACGGGGGAGTCGGACCGATCGGCGACGAAGGCGCTGCGGTGGCCGTGGCGAGGACGGTCGGCCTGCGATGAGCGATCGGGTACTGGCAGGATAGGGGAACGTGGACAAACGAAGGCCCCGCGCGTCATGACGCGCGGGGCCTTCCGCCGCACAGGGGGCAAGCAGGGATGGCGGAGCGCGTTACTGCTTGACCGCCTGGATGTCGAGGCTAATTTTGACGTTCTCGCTGACCAGGACGCCACCGCTCTCCAGGGCCACATTCCAGGTCAGGCCGAAGTCCTTGCGGTTGATCTGGATCTCGGCGCTGAAGCCGGCCGCCGTCGTGCCGAACGGGGTGCCGCCGGTGCCGTGGAATGTCGTCGGCAGGGCGATCTCGCGTGTCACGTCGCGGATGGTGAGCTTGCCGTGGACCAGGAACGCGTTGTCGCCCTGCGGCTCGACGCGGGTCGACTCGAAGGTGATCGCCGGGAAGGTCACGGCATCGAAGAAATCGTGCGACTTCAGGTGGCCGTCGCGCTTCTCGTCGCGGGTGTCGATGCTCGCGACATCGATCGTGACCTTGACCGCCGAGTCTGTCGGGTTGCCCTCATCTGCCTTGATCGTCCCCTCGACCCCGGCGAAGCGGCCCTTGACGGTGGTGAACATCATGTGCTTGACGGCGAACTCGACCGAAGAATGCGAGGCGTCGATTGCCCAGATGGTCTGCGTCTGCGTTGCTGTTGACATCGGATTGCCCTCCCTCATGCCGGAGCGAATACTCCCGCGTTCCTTGTGGACTAGAGTCCACTTGCTCTCGATGATAATGGACGGCAGTGCACTTGTTAAGGGGTCGGGGGTTTAGGCAGCCGCCCGTTCGCCCTTGACAGCGATCGGTCACTTCGCTACAATAGTCGAGCCTCACACGGGAAGACCCCGGTGAGTACGCGGAAGTGGCTCAGTGGTAGAGCATCTCCTTGCCAAGGAGAAGGTCGCGAGTTCGAATCTCGTCTTCCGCTCCACGATTTTCCCAGCAATAGCACTAAAAACGAGAAGGGCGGGGATGCGAACATCCCCGCCCTTCTCGTCGTAGTGAGTTACGCGGTGAGTTACCGCGCCGATGGCCGCTCACCGCGCCCGCGCAGGAAGGCGTCCCCCCGTAGGGTACCAAAATCCGCGCAAGCCAGCGATGCCCAACATTAACCCAGCTCATCGGTCGGGGGGAGGCAGGGCATCGGTTGTTGACCAGCGACGTCGGAGCCGAAGATCATCGCGATCGGCGCTACGCCGGC
>CADCWN010000060.1 GCA_902806415.1 uncultured Thermomicrobiales bacterium
CTCCAGGCGGCTGCGCTCGAAATACTGGACCGTGTAGGCGCGGCCATCCTCCAGGATCTCGATCTGCTCGTCGCCCAGCGGGTAGCCGTTGATCGCCAGGCCGCCGTGCTCCCGCCAGTACTGCAGGAAGCGCCCGGCGATGCACTTCCCGGTCTCGGCGAAGCAGGCGCGGTCGGCGGGGCTGCCGGCGTAGAGGGCCGCCCCGGCGGAGCCGACCAGCAGCGCCCGCCCGTCGCGGAGGAGGGTCGCGACCCCGTCGTAGAGCGGCGAGCGGGCCTCGGTCACCCAGAGGTCGCGCGCCGGGTCGTAGAGCTCGGTGAGCGAGTCGCTGCCCCCGACGGCCAGGATGCGGCCATCGGGCAGGGTGAGCGCCGTATGCCCGTAGCGCCCCTGTCGCAGCGGCGCGCTCAGGGACCAGGTGTCGCCGGCCGGATCGTAGATCTCGGTCAGTGCGAGGTACGGCGTGCCGGGGCCGCGCGCGTCGCCCCCCGCGACCAGCACCCGGCCATCCGCGAGGAGGGTCGCGCTGTGACCGGCGCCGTGCGTCCGCAGCGGCGCGGCGGCGAGGGTCCAGCGCCCGGTCGCGGGGTCGTAGAGTTCGGCGGACAGCACCTCGCCCCCCGGCGCGCCGGGATCGTCGCTGACCCGACCGCCGACGACGAGGACGCGACCGTCGGACAGGAGGGTCGCGGTGTGGCCCGTGCGAGCCGCGGCCAGCGCGCCCGCCGCCGACCATTGCCCGGTCTGCGGGTCGAAGCGCTCGGCGCTCGCCAGGGCCGGGCTCGGGCCGTCGCCGACCCCGACCTGCCCGCCGACGATCAGCACCGTGCCGTCGGCCAGGAGGGTCGCGGTGTGCCGATCGCGCGCCCGCGCCAGCGCGCCGACCGGCGTCCAGCGGTTTGCGGCGGGGTCGTAGCGTTGCGCGCCCGCCGTGATGAACGGAGCGCCGGGACCGCCAGGGTAGGTGTCGCCGCCGCCGCTGACGAGGACCGCGCCGTCGTGCAGCAGGACCGGCGCGGCGAAGCCCGCCGCCGGATCGGGCGCGGGGGTGGCGGCCCAGCGATCGGTCGCGGGATCGTAGAGGGCCGCGACGAAACGCCGCGCTTCCGCGCCCCCGCCCTGGGCGAAGTGCGTCAGCAGCACGCGGCCATCCGGGAGTGTGGTCAGGCCGGAACGACCGGCCCCCGGCCCCTCGGGCGATGCCGCCGTCGTCCACTGGCCGACCGCCGCCGCGCCCGGCACCCGCCCCGGCGCGACGCCCGCGCCCAACATTACGAGGATCGCCACGATCGCCAACCGCCACCAGCGCATCGCCCACCCCTCCCACGTCGCGTACGCCGCCCCGCGCGGCCCGCGCGGTTGCGCTATTGCAGCGGTAGAACGCGATCTTGGTGCTGGCGGTTTCTGTGCGTGGGGGTGGGTGGTTGTGGGATGAGCGGAGGACCGGGGATTGAAATCCCCGGCCCCCTGCCTGCGGCCACGAAGTCCACTGAAGTGGACTGGGCTACCGGAACCTGTTGCCCTGACCGTGAGGCACCACATCGCGCTCGAACCCAGTCCACTTCAGTGGACTTCGTGGCCGCAGGCCATCTAGCGCCGATTTTAATCGGCGGCACCTCTGGCAACGACTATCGTTCAACGGCAATCCACAAATCTTCTTACCCCTACCCCGCCCCCTCCGGCTCTCTGAGGGTCCGCAGCTCGCGCATCTCCGGCCAGTAGCGGGCGACCGCGATCACCACCAGGATGGTGCCGACGCCGCCGCCGACGACGGCGGCCACCGGGCCGAAGAGTTGCGCCGCCAGGCCGGACTCGAATCCGCCCAACTGGTTCGACGTGCCGATGAAGAGGGAGTTCACCGCGCCGACCCGCCCGCGCAGTTCATCGGGCGTGCGCACGAGGAGGAGGGTGCTGCGGATGACGACGCTGATATTGTCCAGCGCGCCGAGCAGGAGGAGCATGGCGAACGAGAGGATGAACGAGCGCGACAGGCCGAAGACGATCGTCACCAGCCCGAAGCCCGCGACCGCCAGCAGGAGGGTCCGCCCGGCGCGCGTGAAGGCCGGGCGGTAGGCCAGGGTCAGCGCCATCGTCACCGAGCCGATCGACGATGCGCCTTGCAACCAGCCCAGCCCGAGCGGCCCGACGTGCAGGATGTCGCGCGCGAAGATCGGCAGCAGGGTCGTCGCGCCGCCGAGCAGGACCGCGAAGAGGTCGAGGGTGATCGCCGCCAGCAGGACCTGCGATTTCCAGAGGAATTGCAGCCCCTCCACGATCGAGCGCCAGGTGCGCGCCCCCGATCCCCGCGCCTGCGCGACCCGGACGCGCAGGAGGCTCAGCAGGGCGGCGAAGGCCAGCGCCGCCGCCGCGTTCAGGACGAAGACCCAGGTCGCCCCGCCGAGGAGCCAGATCAGGAAGCCACCGGCGGCGGGGCCGAGGACCGCCGAGATCTGGCCGACGCTGCTGCGCCAGGTGATCGCGCTCTCGTAGGCGTCCGGCGGGATCACCTGGGCGACCAGGGCCGAGGAGGCGGGGTTGTTGAACGCCTGGGCGCTGCCGATGATGACCAGGCAGCCGTAGATCAGCGGCAGCGGCCCCCGCGTCAGGGTGAGCGCCGCCAGCCCCGCCGCGCCGCACGCCACGGCGATCTGGGCGAGGGTCATCACCCGCTTGCGGCTGTGGCGGTCGGCCACATGCCCGGCGGGGAGGGAGAGGAAGATCACCGGCAGGATCAGCGCCAGGCCGATCCCCCCGAGCGCCAGCGCTGAGCCGGTCCGCTCGTACAGCTCCCAGCCGAGCGCCACCGACAGCATCTGCTGCCCAAATGACCCCAGGAAAACCCCGACCAGCAGCAGCCGGAAATCGCGCCCCCGCAGCGCCCGGTACGGATCGCGCGGCGCGATCACTGCCGTCGAGCCGCCCACCCCACCCGCACCCGCCGCCATCCAGCCTCCCCTCGCCCTACCCCGCCGCGCCCGCCGCGCGCCCGCGCCCGATCTCGTACAAGCTGGTGGAGGATACGCGCTGCGGAGAGGTCAGACAAGTGGTGGGGCGTTCTGTTCTTTCGCTATGGCGATTTATGCCGAGGTTGGGAGAAACGGTACCGCAGCTCTGCCTAGGGTGAGCCTTATACAGGCATGGGGAGATGGAACAGGCATCTGCGTGCCTGCGGGCGGCACTTAGAAGAGCCGGGCGCGGCAATGTGAGAGGGCATATTGTGAGTCAGACCACATGTAACGCCGTTCTAGGTTTTGGCGCATTACGGCGCATCGTCATGCTGAGACGGTGTTGAGAGAGATATGCATCATGCTCAGGAATTTTCGCATACTTACTGTCTTCATCGAGGAGGTATTTTACGAATATGTATAGCTTTTCGCTCCATACTTCATTGGCTGGCATCTTCAGTAACCTGCTTAGATGCTCGTAATAACTTTGATCAGCAAGGGGCGTAATTTCAAGCATTGCTTGTAAATAGTCTTCATCTCCTGTTGCCCATCGCAAATGCTGATAACCAGCCAGTGACAGCTCAATTCTATCCACATTCGCAATATCCGTTTCCGTCGGATCATAGCTGAGACACAATCCGGCATGGAGGAGTTTCCCAAGCCAAGCACGAGTCTCGGTCGGACCAATAAGCATCGCTTGAAAGTAGCTAATAACGTGTTCTATCGAGATAAACCTCTCACCGGCATCAGGTCGGCGCGCATCTTTTAGGAGTTGGAGAAGGCGCAAGCCAAGCAGTGGCGAAGACTCAATGCTCTCATCAAGCGTGTAAATATTCCGAATGAACTCGTTGGCTTCACCCGGATAAATATCGTACTGTCCTCGAATAAGAGCGCGCTTAATTTTGTACGGGCGTAGGCTAAAATTAGACCCAGTGACATAGGTAGTTACGAGTTCGTGTACGGCAATGTGCGGTGAAGAAACAATATGCCTTGCAATATCCAGTGATCGCCGAATATCACTGTTAGCGAGATTACCAATCCACCATGAAACCTCATCCTTGCGAAGGAAAATTGCCTGAAGCGCTGCGGTAAATGCTGTTGTATTCTGGATAGACAATGGTATGCCACGGCCTAGGAAGTACCCTCTCCCAGGTTGTCGTTGTTCTTCTGGTCTTGACCCGGAATCCTGCACCATCCTGGACGGTAGAATCGCCGTGAAGAAAAGGAGGTTCAGATGGGCAAGGTCATCTACACCGAGGAGCAGATCGCCGCCGCCCTGCGGCGGGTCGAGGGCGGGACGCCGGC
>CADCWN010000061.1 GCA_902806415.1 uncultured Thermomicrobiales bacterium
GCAACGGTCGCGCGGGCTGTTCAGCGAGATGCGGCGGCACTGGGCGGACTATCTGTACGTCGCCCCGGCGCTGCTGGTGATGTTCTTCGTCATCGGCTACCCGATCGCCTACACGATCTACCTCTCGTTCTTCAGCACCCCGCCCAGTTCGTCGAGCTGGTATTTCAACGGGATCGAGAACTACCAGCGGATCCTCGGCGACCCGCAGGTCGGCTTCTGGGAAACGACCCGGAACACCTTCGTCTGGACGATCGCCTCGACCCTCATCGCGTTCATCCTCGGGTTCGGCGCGGCCCTGGTGGTGAACCGCGACTTCTTCGGTCGCGGCATCATTCGCGGCCTCCTGCTGATCCCCTACATCATCAGCCAGGTGCCGTCGGCGTATATCTGGCGCTGGCTCTATAACAGCGATTATGGCTTGATCAGCGGCACCCTGAAGCAACTCGGCTGGATCGAGCGGTCGATCGTCTTCCTCGACTCGCGCGACCTGGCGATGCCCGCGGTGATCGTGGTCAATATCTGGAAAGAGTTCCCCTTCGCGATGGTCCTGCTGCTGGCCGGCTTGCAGACGGTGCCGAGCGGCCTCCTCGCGGCGGCGAAGATTGACGGCGCGGGGACGCTCCAGACCTTCTGGAATGTCACCGTGCCGCACCTGCGCAGCGTCATCCTGGTGACGACGATCCTCCTGTTCGTCGCGAACCTCAACTCCTTCACGCTGATCTGGCTGATGACCGGCGGCGGGCCGGCGGGGGCGTCGCAGATCTGGATCATCAAGGTCTACACCCTGGCCTTCCAGGACCTGCAATACGGGCGGGCGTCGGCCTTCGCGGTCATCCTCTTCGGGATCATGATGCTCTTCGGATACTTCTACGTGAAGGCCCTGACCGGGCAGGACCGGAAGGAAGCATGAGTACATCCGCGTTCGACGAGCAGCATGTCAGCAAGGCGGTCGCGGCCAACCCGCCGCGTCGCGCGGCGACCACCCGGGCGGCGACGCGCACCGGTATGAGCACGCGACGGCGTCGCCGCCGCCGGATTACCGGGCTGGATGTGCTGGCGATCGTCTTCATGATCGGGCTCCTCGCCTTCTCGGTCATCCCGATGGCCTGGATGTTCTCGACCTCGCTGAAATCGCAGTTCGCCGCGATTCAGACCCCGCCGCAATGGATCCCCGCCAACCCGACCCTCGAGGCGTACCGGAACCTCCTGTCGCCCGAGAGTACGACCGGTGGGCGTTTCATCCGCTTCTTCGCGAATAGCGTGCTGGTCTCGACGACGACCACGATCATCGGCCTGCTGGTCGCCATCCCGGCGGCCTACGCCTTCTCGCGCTTCCGCTTCCCGGGCCGCAACCTCCTCTTCTTCGCGGTGCTGGTGCGCAACATGTTCCCGGTTGTTGTCTTCCTGATCCCGCTGTTCCTGCTGATGAAGCAGTTCAACCTGATCAACACCTACTGGTCGCTGATCATCACCTACCTCACCTTCGGCCTGCCGCTCTCGATCTGGCTGCTGAAGGGGTTCTACGACAACATCCCGCCCGAGTTGGAGCGCGCGGCGCGGATCGACGGCGCGACCCGCTTCCAGGCGTTCTGGAAGATCGTGATGCCGCTCTCGGCGTCCGGTATCATCGCCACCGGAATCTTCACGTTCATCGGTGCCTGGAACGAATACGTCTACGCCGCGACCTTCCTGAACAATGACCGGTTGAAGACGCTGCAACCGGGCTTGCAGAAATTCTTCGGCGAGTTCTCGAACAATTGGCCGGGCCTGATGGCGGCGCAGTTCGTCTCCAGCGTCCCGATCGTGATCCTCTTCCTGGTCCTGCAGAA